>JBCAXQ010000082.1:0-10643 GCA_038534015.1 Pseudomonadota bacterium
GGATCCTGGCCGACATGGCCGCCGAAATGCACCGCCGCGAAGTGCGATATGGGCTTGAAACCATGTGTATTGGGGGCGGACAGGGCATCGCTGCGGTGTTCGAGCGGGCGACCTGATGGGCCAGTGGGACGCATGGATAGGGCGCGAACAGCGCGCGAGTGACCGACTTGACGAGGGATTGGCGGCGCGCTGGTACGCGACCTTTGATCTAGTCCCGTGCCGCCCGCGCCCTGACGCTCATGCACCAATGCCGCAGGGGATTCACTTTGCGCTGTGCACGCCAGACGCGCAAACCAGCGCACTGGGCGAAGACGGCCACCCGGCGCGCGACGACAGCCAGAACAGCTTCCTGCCGCCATTCCCCCAATTTGTCTCTGGGCCGCGCCGGATGTGGGCATCATCGGACATTGAGTTTCACGCCCCGCTGCGGCTCGGCGCTGAGATAAAGCGCGTCAGTCGCGTCACTTCGATCACGGAGAAAGCGGGACGCAGCGGGATGCTCGCGTTCGTGACTGTCGACCATGAGACCGTTGCGGATGGTGAGCTTGCCGTGCGCGAGAAGCAGACGCTGGTCTACCGCGAAGCGGCGGATCCGCAGGCGCCGCTCAGCCCGCCGGAATTGGGTGATGGAACCTTTGACGAGGGCGAATGGGACTACACGCTCACACTCGTTCCCGATGAGCGTTTGCTCTTTCGCTTTTCAGCGCTCACCTTCAACACGCATCGCATCCATTATGACGCGCCTTATGCGCGCGAGGTCGAGCGCTATCGCGGGCTGGTCGTCCACGGACCGTTGACCGCCAGTCTTTTGCTGCAATTTGCGTCACGCGAGATTTCCGAGCTCCGCAATGATGCAAAGGCATTCTCGTTTCGAGGCATCTCACCTGCGATAGCAGGGGAAACACTGCATCTCGCAGGGAGATTGGATGGCACAGAGTATGAATTGGGGGCCTTCGCTGACGACGGGCGACAGGTCATGGCTGCCCGGATTGCAGGTTAGCGTCCTTTGGGGGGCGTCCCCTGCGCGCGGCTTCGCTTCGCTCCACTTCGATTCCACGCGCTTTCAGCGCTTCGCGCAACAGCACTTCGATCTCCGCATTGGCGGAGCGCAACTCGGCCGCAGCGAGCCGCTCAATCGCGGCGTGAACCTCCGGATCAAGCCGTAATGCGAATGCTTTCTTGGCGGGCGATGTGTTTGCAGGTGCAGCCATGGCTGCTTCCTCCGATTAATGTCACTGGTAGAGGGTGCCGGAGTTGACCACGGGCTGCACTTCACGATCGCCGCAAAGCACCACCATCAGATTGGAAACCATTGCGGCACGCCGCTCGTCGTCAAGCTCAACGATATTGTCCTTGGCAAGTTTCTCCAGCGCGTCTTCGACCATGCTGACCGCGCCGATTACCACTTTCTTGCGCGCAGCGATCACCGCATCGGCCTGTTGGCGGCGCAGCATCGCTCCGGCAATTTCGGGCGCATAGGCGAGGTGCGTAAGGCCAGCCTCATCGACCAGAATTCCCGAAACCTGTAGACGATCATTGAGCTCGGTCCGCAGTTCCCGATTTACGACATCGGCGCTGCCGCGCAGGGTGATCTCATCCTCTTCGGACATGTCGTCATAGGGATACCGCGAACCGACTGTGCGCAACCCGGCTTCGATCTGAATGTTCACGAACTCTTTGTAATCATCGACATCGAAAACCGCCTGCGCTGTGTCAGAGACGCGCCAGACGACGTTGCAGGCAATCTCGATCGGATTGCCGCGAAAGTCATTGATCTTGACCTTGTCCGAATGGATATTGTGCGCCCGCACGCTCAGCTTGGTCTTGCCCATCCATGGCCAGATCCATTGCAGGCCTTCCTTGCGCACTGTCCCGCGATACTCACCGAACAGCGTGATCACGACCGCCTGATTGGGCTGCACCATGAAGAAGCCGATGGCGATTAGGATGAAAACAAACGCACATGACAAAAGCACAGGCAAGGCAACCACCGGCCCCAGCGCTGGGCCAATGCCGGATGTTATGAAGACGACGGAAAAGACCAGGATGCCGAGCAATAATGCAAGCATTATGTACCCGTTGTAAGCCGAGCCTGCGCGCTCCTGACTCACTGACATTGCGCTTTCGCTCATAACCATTCATTCCCTCCTGATATAAATATGATATCATCATTATATCATTTCAGAGAGTTGGTCAAATGGAATTGGAGCGTCGGTCTGCCCCGCTAGGACTTCACCTCATAATCCTTGATCGGCTCAAGCACTGTGTAGCTTTCCGATTTGGGTTTGCGGCCAAGCTCGGGGAAATCGATCTCCGGCGGGTCCACATGCATATCGGGCAGGCGATCGAGCAGGTCGCGAACCAAGGTCAACCGTCCACGCTTCTGATCATTGAAGTCCACCAGTGTCCATGGTGCATGCTCGGCATCGGTGGCACGCAGCATGGTTTCGCGCGCATTGGTGTAGGCATCGTATTTCTCGCGGGCGGCAAGATCGATCGGCGACAATTTCCAGCGCTTCAGCGGGTCTTCGAGCCGCTCCTTGAGCCGTTCTTCCTGCCGTTCCTGATCAGTCGTAAGCCAATATTTGAACAACAGAATACCATCATCGGTGAGCAGTTTTTCGAACACCGGCACCTGTTCAAGGAACAGCGCAACCTGATCCTCATCGGCAAAGCCCATAACCTGTTCCACACCCGCGCGATTGTACCAACTGCGATCGAACAGCACGATCTCGCCAGTTGTCGGCAGGTGCCGGATATAGCGCTGAAAATACCACTGGCCTCGCTCATCGTCGGTCGGCTTGCCCAGCGCCACAGTGCGGCACTGTCGCGGGTTAAGCTTGTCGCGCACGGCACGGATAGCCCCACCTTTGCCCGCGGTATCGCGCCCTTCAAACAACACGACTATTCGCGCGCCCGTTGTCCGCGCCCAGCGCGCCATGCCGACCAGCTCTTCGGTCATCGGCTCTAGCAGTTCGCGGTATTCCTTCCCCTTAAGACCCATGGAATTCCTTTCCGGTTTGTCCTTGTGCACGCACGATGGTAGTCTCAAATGCAACATCATGGCTACACTTGCTGATCCAGAGACCGACTTTTCGCAATTGCCCGAGCTGCCAGCGGATGTCTTCACTGCGCCGCTGCAAAAGCCTGCGCACCTCGAAGATGATTGGCTCGAACCAGCGCAAGCGAGCTATTCATCCGATGATGATGCGATCTGGAACGATCTGTTTGCGCGGCAATTGGAGATCCTGCCCGGCCGCGCTGCCAGTGCTTTTATGGATGGATTGGAAAAGCTTGATCTGGCGCGGGGCGGTGTGCCGGAATTCAAGCGCCTGTCGGCAGACCTGGATGCACTGACCGGGTGGAGCGTGGTGCCGGTGCCGATGCTGATTCCCGATCACGTCTTCTTCTGGCACCTCGCCAACCGCCGCTTCCCTGCGGGCAATTTCATCCGCACGCGCAAAACATTCGATTACATCCAGGAACCGGATGTCTTTCACGATGTGTTCGGCCATGTCCCGATGCTGACCGATCCGGTCTATGCCGATTACATGCAGGAATATGGCCGCGCCGGGTGGAAGGCGATGCGCTATAACCGCCTCAAGGCACTCGGCGCATTGTATTGGTACACCGTCGAGTTCGGCCTGATCGAAGAAGCACCTGGCGACATTCGCGCCTACGGTGCGGGTATCCTGTCAGGGCCAAGCGAGGCGGTGTTCGCAGTCGAAGCCGCAAGCCCCAACCGGATCATGCTCAATGTCGATCGGGTGATGCGCACCGATTACGTCATCAGCGATCTGCAACCGACATATTTCGTGATCGAGAGCTTCGAAGATCTTTACCGCCAGACTGTTGAGCGGGATTTCGACCGGCTTTACCGCAGTCTTGCTCCTAGCTTCACCTACGCCAACAGCGCGGTCATCGATGTCGACCATGTGGTGAACCGCGGCACGCAGGAATATCATCTGCGCGGTGGCCGCGGCAGCGGCGCGGAGCCTGTCTGAGCGTTTCCTCTGGTGCTTGCGGTCCTAGCCGCCCGTATCATTCACCCGCCGCACGAACACGAACCAGTAAACGCAAAGCAGCGCAACTGCACTGGCCGCCGCAATACCGAGTGCCACCAAGCTCAGGCTGCCAAGCAAGCCGCCGCTGTTCGTGGTGAGGCCCCCAGCCAGCGACGCGAGCATTCCGACGCCGATAAAGGCGAGGATACCGCGGGGCTCTTCGATCCGGGTAACGATCGACGCCACCCAGCCAAGCAAGGCTCCGGTCAAGATAAGCACCAGCAATGCCATATTGCGAATTTTGCACTCCTTGCCCCCTTAACCGATGTGGCCAGAGGATTGTTCCGTAAGGAGCGCGAAAAAACGAGATCAAAACAGCGCGAACAGCGCCACGCCAAGAGCAACCCGATAGACAACAAAAACCAGCATTGAGGCTTTCTTCAGGAAGTTCATCAGAAAAGCCATTGTCAGAAAGGCTGAAATGAACGTCAAAACGCCAGCGATCAGAGCATCAAGGGCGAGCTCAGTGCCCGCTTCGAAGATCTCGGGAACAATCAGTACACCTGCACCCGCAACAGCCGGAATGGACAGCAGGAAAGAAAATCTGGCCGCTTCAACGCGCTTGTATCCGAGTGCGCGCGCCGCTGTCATGGTCACTCCAGACCGACTGGTTCCCGGAATGATCGCCAGTGCCTGGGCCAACCCGACCAGCAGGCCATCGCGCCAGGTCATATCCTCGAAATGCTTGATTTCCTTGCCCAGCCAGTCCGCCAGTCCCAGCAAGAGACCATAAAAGATCAGGTTAAAGGCGATCAAATCGGTGAAACGGACCGATGACATCAGATCATCGTCCACAATGGTTACGCCGAACCAAGATTCCGCAACACCGTTGAACAGGCCAAGCTTGATCGACAGGCCGAATGCAACAGCGGGGATCGTACCCAGGACGATCCACCAAAACAGCTTTCGCTCTGCGGGTGCACCAGGATTGTTTGCGCCAATGCCGATGCTCGCAAACCCGCCCCGCGCCAACACGATCACATCTTTGAAGAAATAGACGATGATCGCCAGGAGCGAGCCGACATGGACTGCGACATCGATCAGTGGACCCTGATCAGGAAACTCGGTCAGATACGGGATCAGGATAAGGTGCCCTGACGACGATATCGGCAGGAATTCCGTGATCCCCTGAACCACGGCAATGATCAGCAGCTGCAGAAAAGTCATGACCCGCGCTCCATGGCTGAAGCGCGGGCCAAGTCAATTCGTTTGTTAGGCCGAAGCCGGTGTTGTGATCACCAGATCTTTACGCGCTGCTCAGGCGGCAGGTAGAGTTCATGGTCTTCGTTGACGCCAAACGCTTCGTACCACGCATCGGTATGACGAACCGCGTTGTTGAGGCGGAATTCGGATGGCGGGTGGTTGGCTGTCATCACTCGGTTGCGCAACGATTCCTCACGCTCCATCCCGCGCCAGATCTGGGCATAGCCAAGGAAGAAGCGCTGGTCGCCGGTCAGCCCGTCAATCACCGGGGGTTCTTCGCCATTCAGCGACATGCGATACGCCCGGTAAGCCATCTGCAGGCCGACAACATCTCCCAGGGTCTCCCCCATTGATTGGCCGGGTCGCAGGCATTCCGGCCCGTTTGACCCTTCGACCGGACAATAGGCGCTGATGAATTCGCCCATCTGTTCGGTAAAGCGAACAAAGCCCTCGCGATCCTCTTCCTGCCACCAATTGCGCAAGGTGCCAGTCGCATCGAACTGAGAACCCTGATCATCATAGCCATGGCCGATCTCGTGCCCGATCACCGCGCCGATCCCGCCATAATTGACAGCTGAATCGGCCCCGCCATTGAAGAATGGCGGCTGCAGGATCGCCGCCGGGAAAACAATCCGGTTGGTCAATGGCGAATAATAAGCATTCACGGTTTGCGGGAACATTCCCCACTCGGTCGGATCGACTTCAGTGCCAAGGCGGGAGAGGTTGTCTTCATTCTCCCAACGTGCGGTTGCCATACGATTGGCGAGCGGATCGTCTGCGGTGATCTCCAGCCCGTCATACGTCTTGAACTCGGCCGGATAGCCAATCATCGGAACGAACCCTTCGAGTTTGGTCCGCGCTTCGGCAATTGTGTCCTCGGTCATCCAGGTGTTTTCATCGAGCGCGGCATTCATCGCCCGGGAAAGATTGGCCACAAGCTCGTCCATCCGAGCCTTGCTATCTGGCGGGAAGTACTCCTCGACATAGAGCGCACCCAATTGCTCACCGATTGAGCCCTCGACCGCTGCGATAGCGCGTTTCCAGCGATCCTGCTGCACTTCACGCCCGTTGATCGTCTTGCCGTAGAACTCGAATGTCGCATTATCGAGCTCGCTCGAGAGCACAGAGGCATGATCCGACAGGAAGTTCTTGGCCATATAGGCCTTGATCGTCGCCAGCGGCGTTTCAGTGAGCAATTCCATCATCGCCGGCAATCCACCGCCAATCATCTCGATCTGCTCTGCGGTCAGATCAGCCTCTTCAATCTCTTCATCGGTCGGTGGGATTTGCGCGGCCAGGAAACGCGTCTGTCCATCGACCTTTGCCGAGGCGAGCAGGGTCCGGATCGGGAAATCCCCGGCCATTTCGTCCAGATCGGCAGGTGTCAGTTCATTGTAGGTCAGCGTCGGCTTGCGGAAGATCTGGCGCGCCCATTCCAGCTGCGCCACTTTACGCTCGAACGCATAGACAGCGTCGGCAGCGGTCGCCGGATCGGTGTAACCCGCAGCGCCAAAGACTTTCGCGAGATACTCTTTGTACTTCGCGCGAATCTCAAGATTGTTCTCGGAATCGACGAGGTAGTAATCGCGATCGGGCAGACCCATTCCATCAAAGCCAATGCCTACGGCATATTGGGTCGGGTTGCGGGCATCGATAGTGACCCCGGCGCCGACCAGTGATGGGTAGCCCGGCGTCCCAAACAGCTGGACCAGGGCATCCAGATCTTCCGCGCCATAGATGGCCGAGAGATAGGGCTGCGCAGGCACCAGGCCGCTTGCATCGATAGCTTCGACATCAAGATAGGCGTTGTAGGCATCCACAATCCGGCGAGCCTGAGTGCCCGGCTGAGGCTGGGACGCTACCAGCGTTTCCACCAGTGAACGGACATCGCGTGTGGCCCCTTCGCGCAGCATGTCAAACGCACCGAAGCGCTGCCGGTCAGCAGGTATTTCGTTGGCTGCGATCCACTTGCCGTTGACATAGGCGTTGAAATCATCGCCAGGCTGTACTGCCTGGTCGACCATGTCGAGGCCCACACCCCAACTGCCGAAATCCATCGTTGGCGTTGCCTGGTCTTCCGCCGTGGCTGCTGCCGCGTCCGTCAACAGCGTTTCGATCTCGCCATGAGCGTGATCTTCGGCGAGCACCGGGCCCGACAGCGCCATGGCTGCGACGCCAGCGCACAAAAGAGCGGTATTGCGGATCATAATTTGCAGTCCCCGTGTGATACGATTCGTTGCCTTGAAGGGTGGTTTAGTATGCGCGCGCCGACAATGTGGTCGTTTGTCCGATTGCGGTCGCACTTGATCGAAAAACGGCGCGCTTGGACCAAAGTTCCTGAGAGAGCGAGTAGCTGGACCGAAATGAAATACTACGCAGCCTCAGAGGCAAACTGCAGCGAGGCCAGGCGCGCATAGAGGCCATCAGCCGCGACCAGTTGATCATGCGTGCCCTGTTCGGCGATCTTGCCTTTATCAAGCACGATAATCCGGTCCGCCTTGCGAACGGTCGCCAGCCGGTGCGCAATAACCAGCGTGGTCCGTTCCGCCATCAGCTGATCGAGCGCCTGCTGGACCAGCAATTCGCTCTCGGCATCCAGCGCGCTTGTCGCTTCATCCAGCAGCAGGATAGGCGCATCGCGCAGCAATGCGCGTGCGATGGCCACGCGCTGCTGCTGTCCGCCCGAAAGCTGCGCCCCACCTTCGCCGAGATAGGTGTCGAGCCCCTTGGGCAAGTCGCGCAGAAAGCCTCCGGCATTGGCGGCCTGAGCCGCCTCCCAGATTTCCTCGTCGCTTGCATCCCATCGGCCATAACGCAGGTTGTCGCGCGCATTGGCACTGAACAGCACGCCGTCTTGCGGAACGAAGGCAATGCGAGAGCGGATATCGGCCGGATCGGCTTTGGTAAGCGCAACACCATCAAGGCGGATCGTGCCTGCCTGCGGATCATAAAAACGCTCGACCAGCTGGAAAATGGTCGATTTGCCTGCGCCCGAAGGCCCAACGATGGCAACCGTCTCGCCCGGTTCGACTTCAAGGCTGAAATCGCTCAGCGCAGCGGTCTCTGGACGCGCCGGGTAGCGGAATGTTACATTGCGGAAAGACAGGCTTCCGCGCGATGGCTCAGGCAGTCTTTCCGGGCGCTCTGGCGGCGCGATGGCCGGTCTGGATTCGAGCAATTCCGCAAGACGGCTTGCGGCCCCTGCCCCGCGCAAGAGATCGCCATAAACCTCGGTTAACGCGGCGAAGGCACCGGCCACCAGGCCGCCCGTGATCACAAACGCAAAGATCGTCCCGCCGGAAATCGCACCTTCGGTCACGGCAATCGCGCCGCGCCACATCACCAGTGTGATCCCTCCAAAGATGAGGAAGATCACAATCGACGTCATTGCTGCGCGCAGCACGATACGTTTTCGGGCGGTTTCGAATGTCCGCTCTACGACGCTTCCAAAGCGCTCCGCCTCGCGGTTTTCCTGACCGAAACTCTGCACCACTTTCATACCTGAAAGCACCTCAGTGACGCTGGCGCCGACATCGGCAACCCGATCCTGACTCGTTCGCGAAACATTGCGGATCCGGCGGCCAAAGACGATGATGGGCAGCACCACCACGGGTATGCCGATCAGCAAGCCAAGCGTCAGCGTCGGCGCGAGATAGAGCAACAGCAAGATGCCGCCGATACCGGTCAGAACGTTGCGCAGGGCAATCGACACTGTGGTTCCCACGACTGTCTCGATAATCGCAGTGTCGGACGTCATCCGGCTCGAAATCTCTTTCGGGCTGTTCTCTTCGTAGAAAGATGGCGACAACCGCAGCAGGTTTTCCTGCACTTTTACGCGCACATCGGCGACCACGCGCTCGCCAATCCAACTGACGAAATAGAACCGAAGGGCCGTCCCAATGCCAAGGATCAAGACGATCATCAGCAGGTATTGAAAAGCGCTGGCGATCTCTTCTGCCCCGGCCGAGCCGCTGAACGCCTCGTCAATTATGATCTTGAACCGCCATGGAATCGCCAGCGTGGCCGCAGCTGTGACCGTCAGCGCCGCCAGGGCGCATCCGATCTGCGTTGGGTACTTGGCCGCCTCACGATATATCATCCGGAGTGGCGCCAAGGTTCGCACCTTGGGCTGCTCTGCCTTTTCGGCTTCAGCTTTTGCGTTGGTTTGCCCGTCCATTTGATCGAAGACTTAGGCAATGGGCACGGGAATTTCACGTGCAAAAAGCACACTGCCCACGGCGAAAGCGATCAATTGAGCCGATTGTGCATTGCACAATGGCGTGGAAACCCCCAATTAGAGGCCGGATCGGGAATTGACGGACACACGACGCGGGGGGCTCCAGCATTGCTTTATCACGCCTATGAAATCCAACGCAGCTGGATGAACAGCGTAAGCTCCTTGGCGTCGATCGGTTCGTCCATCCTGTCCAATCCAGCCAATCCGTTTGGCAAGATGGGCATGCTGCCGATTACGGCGAACGCGCTGGATGTGTTTGCCCACGCCACCGCAGCCTACAGCAAACCGGCATTTGGCATCACCGACATCGAGGTGGATGGCAAGATCTATCCCGTCATTGAAGCGACCGTCGTCAACCGCCCGTTCGGCGATCTGAAACGGTTCCGGCTTGATGGCGTGGACGAAGCGAAAGGCTCAAGGCGCCCGAAGCTGCTGATCTGCGCCCCGATGAGCGGGCATTTCGCCACGCTGCTGCGCGGCACGGTTCAGCGGATGCTGCAGAAATACGAAGTGTACATCACCGATTGGGCCGATGCGCGCACTGTGCCGCTGCACGAAGGCAGCTTCGATCTCGATGACTACATCGATTATTTGATGGAGTTCCTCGAATACATCACCGACTATGGCGATGGCGAGCGCCCGCATATGATGGCGGTGTGCCAGCCTTCGGTCCCGGCTTATGCCGCGACCGCTTTGCTCAACCTGCACAAATCGCCTGCGACGCCAAAAACGCTGACCATGATGGGCGGCCCAATCGACACGCGCGAAAGCCCGACCAGCGTGAACAACCACGCGATGGAGCGCCCGATCGAGTGGTTCCGCCAAAGCGTGATCGCCACTGTGCCGATGAATTATCGCGGTGCCGGGCGGAAAGTCTATCCCGGCTTCATGCAGCTGAGCGCGTTCATGAGCATGAACCTGCAAAGCCACATGATGAGCCATTACGAGATGTTCAAACATCTGACCGCGGGCGATGAGGAAAGCGCGCAGGCGACCAAGGATTTCTATGACGAATATCGCGCGGTGTGCGACATGACCGCCGAATTCTACCTCCAGACGGTCGAGGAAGTGTTCCAGAAGCACTCGATCCCCAACAACACGTTCCGCCACAAGGGCGAGATCGTGGATCTGGGCGCGAT
>JBCAXQ010000083.1:0-10634 GCA_038534015.1 Pseudomonadota bacterium
GTTCGCTGGGCTTGAGAAACCGGGGATTTTCCCGCCTCCTGCAACATTCGGTATCGTCTGGGCGATCCTCTATGCCATGATCGGATTCTCGGTCGCTCTCATTGCCAGCTCATGGGGTGCCTATGGTCGCAATCTGGCTATTGGCCTGTTCGTACTGCACTTTGCCTTCAATCTCGCCTGGACCCCGGTTTTCTTCGGGATGCAGAACATTGTCGGCGGCCTGATCGTGATGGGCCTCGTAGTGATAACATTACTGGCGGTGATCTGGGCGTTCTGGCGGGTCCGCAAGGTCGCAGCGCTTTTGTTGCTGCCCTATTTGGCCTGGGCAGTGTTCGCGACGGTCCTGAATTACCAGTTTCTGTCGATGAATCCCGATGGCGGGCAGGGTGCAACGCCCAGCGAAACACAGCGTATAGAAATTTGAGTTTTGGCTTGCCCACGCGGCAAGGCATTGCCACATACGACCGATGCAAAGCGAAAACCCAATCATCGCCGACTTCGTCAAACTTGCGAACAGCGCAGCGGGCACAATGGCAGGCATGACCCGCGAAGCACGCGAAGGTGCTCGCGAGCGCCTTAAAGAAGCCATGGGCGGGATCGATTTCGTATCTCGCGAAGAGTTCGATACGGTGAAAGCAATGGCGCAAAAGGCACGCGAGCAAAATGACGCTCTCGAAGTCCGCATTGCCGAGCTGGAAACCAAACTAGCAGCCAAATAACGCCTGGCGCGCCATGCAATTGCGCGCTCCCGCTATTCTCGTTGCATCGCGCTCTCATGGAGAGAGTGCTTCCATCGCACGCATGATGACCGAGCAATATGGCCTCGTAGCAGGCTACGTCGCGGGCGGCCGTGGAAAGCGGATGGGTCCTGTGATGATCCCTGGCAATCGGGTCGAGATGGAACTTCGCTCGAAATCCGACAGTCAGTTGCCGTTCGCCCGGCTTGAGCTCGCCGAAAGTCGCGGCCCATGGATGACCGAGCCCTTGCCTGCCGCAGCGATAACCTGGGTCTGCGCCCTAACCGCGACAGCTGTGCCAGAGCGCAACCCCTATCCGGCGCTGTATCAAGCGCTCGAAGCCTTGCTCGGCGCGGTCTGCCACGCGCCATCGGCGCGGGGATGGCTGCCGGGTTTGCTTACGTTCGAGGCAATGCTGTTGCGAGAGCTGGGCTATGGCGATCCATCGGTCGCTTTTGGCTCGGAGGCGGGTGACGACCTGACCACCAGTCAGCTCGAATCATTCCACAGGCTCGAAGCGCCCCTCTCGCGCAACCTGCTTGCCGACCGCTATGGCGATGTTATGGCGGCGCGCAAACTGCTGGGCGATCGCCTGGCACGCATGGTGAAGTGAGCGAAGAGAGATGAAGATCGCAGTCCTGCCCGGAGACGGGATCGGCCCTGAGGTTACACGCGAAGCCGTGATGGTGCTGGAAGCGTTGGATCTGCCGGGGCTGACTCTGTTTGAAGGGGATGTGGGTGGCATTGCCTATAAACGGCACGGTCAACCATTGCCCGCGGAGACACTGGAAATTGCGCGCGGCACCGATGCGGTGCTGTTTGGCGCAGTGGGAGATCCGGACTGCGACAAGCTGGAACGGATGCTGCGGCCGGAGCAGGCCATTCTGGGGTTGCGCAAGGAGCTGGATCTGTTCGCCAATCTCCGCCCGGCAAGAGTCTTTCCGGGGCTTGAACATCTTTCCCCGCTCAAACCTGAAATTGCCAGCGATCTCGATGTTCTGATTGTCCGCGAACTGACTGGTGATGTCTATTTCGGCGACAAGGGCGAGCGCGTGGGCGCGGATGGCGAGCGCGAGGGGTGGGATATGATGTCCTATTCCGAAAGCGAAGTGCGCCGCATCGCACAGGTTGCTTTCCGCGCAGCGCGTGCAGCGAACACCGGAGTAACCAGCGTTGATAAGGCCAATGTGCTTGAAACCAGTCAGGTCTGGCGTGACACCGTGAAACAGGCCGCGGGATCGCATCCCGATATCGAGCTTGAGCACATGTATGTCGACAACGCGGCGATGCAGATCATCAGCAATCCGGGGCAGTTCGGTGTCCTCTTAACCGGCAATCTGTTTGGAGATATCCTTTCTGATCTCGCCAGTGCGGCGGTCGGCTCGATCGGGCTGCTTCCGAGTGCATCGATCGGAGATCGTCAGACTGACCACGGCATTTTTGGCCTGTATGAACCGATCCATGGCAGCGCGCCCGACATTGCCGGAGAGGGAAAAGCCAATCCGATGGCAACGATCCTGTCGGTTGCGCTGATGCTGCGGCATTCCTTCGGACGCGGCGAAGAAGCCGCGCGCATTGAAACGGCAGTCGAGAAAGCTCTGGCTGACGGAATCCACGGCGGAGATCTGGGCGGCACCCATGGCTGTGCGGAAATCGGCGCGGCCGTGCGTGATCGGCTCTGAAGCGCACGCGCCTCATGGGTCTTGAGCTCGCCATAATCCTGCCCACGCTTAACGAGAGTGGGAACCTCGGTCCGCTGGTCGAACGGATCGACTCTGCGCTCGGACCGGTCGGCTGGGAAGTCCTGATCGTTGACGATAACAGCGCAGATGGAACAGCAGATGAAGCCCGCGCAATCGCGCTGACGGATAGTCGTATTCGGGTCATCCAGCGGATTGGCCGCCGCGGTCTGGCGAGCGCTGCGATTGAGGGGTTCTGCGCCACTGCCGCGCCCTACGTCGCGGTGATGGATGCCGATCACCAGCATGATCCGACACTGCTTGCAGGGATGCTCGAAGTTCTGAACTCTGGCGATGCCGATATCTGCGTTGCATCGCGATTTGCCGAAGGGGCGAGCACGAGGGACTGGGCGCAGCCGGAGCGCGAGAAGCTTTCTGGCTGGGCCAATGCGATGGCCCGAAGGCTCACAGGTGTCGAACTGACCGACCCGATGAGTGGCTACTTTATGTTGCCGACCGCGACCGCTCGCGCCCTCGTGCCACGGCTTTCAGGTATCGGATTCAAGATACTGCTCGATCTGCTGGCAACGTCTGACCAACCGATGAAGGTTAGAGAATTTCCGCTGAACTTTGCCGCAAGACGCGAAGGAGAGAGCAAGCTCGACCGCGCCATATTGTTCGATTTTCTAGCCGGGCTGTACGACAAGACGATGGGGCGCCTGATACCGACCCGGTTTGCATTGTTCGGCACGGTTGGGGCGCTCGGTGTGATCGTGCATATGGCGGTTCTGGCGAGCTTGCTGCTGTGGTTTGGCGACAGCTTCGCCGCTGCTCAAACGGTCGCTGTGGTCTGCGCCATGAGCTTCAACTTCTGGCTCAACAACTGGTTGACCTATCGCGATCAAAGACTGTTGGGCTGGGGCCAGGTCTTGCGCGGCTGGGCCGGGTTTTGCCTCACATGTGCGGTAGGAGCGTTTGCCAATGTTGCCGTCGCGACTTTGCTGGTCGGGCAGGGTGTGTTCTGGGCACTTGCGGCGCTTTGCGGAATCCTGATCGGCTCGGTCTGGAACTTCGCGTTATCGAGCCGGTTTGTGTGGGGACGGTATTAAGGCAATCCCGTCATTGCGAGCGCAGCGAAGCAATTCTATCTCCATCCTTCCAGCCAGGTCCATTTGGCAAAGCTCATCGGACCCTCAAGAGCGGCCCCGGTCAGGATCTTGAAGTAGATCGCAAACATCACAAACGCTCCTGCCAGAACAACATAGGCGATCCATCGATACTCTGTGCGCTCGATATCGCTCAATGCCAGCGCGAGCGCGCCCAGCATGAAGGTGCTCGGGATCAGGTAGTGGTAGTAGAATTGGATCGGCTTGTTTGCGATCAGCCACATTCCAAGACTAACCGCATAGCCTGCGACAATCGCAACCTTTGCCCATTCGCGCCGGGTTACCCCGGTAACCGCGCACCATATCAGCGCCGGGAGGCCCAGCAGCATGGTAAGCGGGTTTCCTATGAGCAAGATACCGCGTTGGGCGTTGTCGGTGAATTCGTAGAGATACCAGATGCCGCGCGTGTTCAGCACCCATTGCGTCCACGTGCTTTGATAGGGATGGCCGGCCATATTGGACGATTGCAGCGCCACGATTTCTTCGTGCAGGCCAAACAATCCCTTGCTGTCGAGCGGTGAATTGAGGAGGCCGTATCCCGGCCAGAACGTGATGGCATAGACGAGCAATGGCACGATCCCGAGCCACAGAAATGCTTCGAGCAGGGATATGCCCGGCACCGGGACGCCGCGTGTGCTGGTGAGTAGCCGCTTGCGCCCGGCAGAAATCCGCGCAGCGAAGAACGCCAGACCCGGCACCATCGCCAGCGGTACCGCGTTCCATTTCGATGCCATCGCCAGGCCGATCGCTATGCCGACCAGGGCAAGCCGCCAGCGGCCTTGTTCCGGCTTTCGGATCGCCGCAGCCAGATGCCAGGCCGCAACCGAAAGGAACGCGGCCATGAAGATGTCCAGCATAGCAATGCGCATGTGCACGAAGATATGGAAACCGGTGCCGAGCAGCACTCCGAAAGCCATTGTTGCGAACCGGTCGAGCGTGGCATGCCACATCGCGCGCATCGCGCCGAACAAGGCCAGCGCGCCCATAGCCATCGGGAAAATTCGCCAACCGATCGGATTGTCGCCGAACAAGGAAATGCCTGCGGCCAGGAACAGTTTGCCCAGCAGTGGGTGCTCCGGATTTATGTATGGTCCGCCTTCCAGAATTGCGCGGGCAGCGGGCAAGTAGTGGACTTCGTCGAAATAGGGCTTCGTCGGAAGCTCAATCCGCATCATCGCCAGCAGCACAAAGATGCTTGCAATGGTGGCGCATAGCAGGATCGGATCACGGGGTTGGGGAGGGGCCTCGCTCATTGTGCGGCCCCTTTACCAATCGCCCCGAAAGCGACAACCCTTTGCTTTGGTTATTGCTTCCTGCGGAGACTACGCTCCTGTTTCCGCTGCAGCTTTCGCCTTGATCGAGGCTGCTGCTTCTTCATCGGCTTGCTGTTCGAGCCAGAACAGGCGGGCCAGCATTGCCAGCACTGCAATGCTCGCGGTTGCGAGGATTGCGAGCGTCCATAGCGGCAGGTTCATGCCAACCGCCCGCGCGCGTGGCGCGATAAGGAACAGGCCGATCCCGACCGCGAACAGCAGATCCCACCACACTTGTACGCCCCACATATTCGAGGTGTGATTCTCCCACACGGGCAGCAATCCCTCGGCGTAGATCGTAACGCCTGAATAGGCGGCGAACGCGGCTGACAGCGCAGCGGCAACTGCGGGGCTGCCAATCTTGCCCTCGTTAGCAAGGATAAACACGACTGCGACCAGAACGCCAGCGACGCCTCCGGCGAACAGGGCAATATAGGGGGTCATTGGCGAATCTCCGAACTTTCTGTAGCGACTGCTACGCACTCTTGTAACAGAATGTAGCGACTGCTACAATAGTTGCATGCCGGATACCGCTCCAAAGCCCAAAATGTCACGTGAAAGCTTGCTCCCAAAGCTAGCCTCGCACGTGCTCGAGCACGGGCTGGGTGGAGCCAGCCTGCGTCCGCTGGCCAGGGCCGCCGGTACCAGCGACCGGATGCTGATCTACCATTTCGGCAACAAACGCCAGCTTGTTATCGATGTGCTCAATCATATTGCGCAACAATACGCCGACGCTCTTGATGCGGCGGTTGGGGAAGGGCGTGCTGAGAGTCGCAAGGCCACGGTCGCGCGAATTCTGGCCGAGACCCGCAAACCGGAAATGGAACGCTTTCTCGTGCTGTGGTGGGAGATCGTGGCGGGGTCTGCACGGGACTTGCCAGGATACAGGGAGGCCGCCGAGGCCGTAATGGACAGGATGCTGGATTGGCTTGAAAAAGAGATGCCAGCCGATGATCCAGACCCGCGCGGCGGCGCGCGCTATTTGCTGACATTGATCGAAGGCGCGCAGATGCTTTCTGTTGTGGGTCGCCCGCGTATCGCCCGTGATGGGCTTGCATCGAGCGATCTGTAAGCAACCGCGACTTGTGACGCTCGGCAAGCCGCTCTAAGCCCCGGCCCGATATGAAGAAGATCGCATGAAGAAAACCACTGGCATGGATCGCGCCGTAACGCGCAACTGGCGCCCTGCGACGCAAGCTGTGCGCGGCGGCACATGGCGCAGCGAACATGGCGAGACGAGCGAGGCGATGTTCCTCAGTTCGGGCTACACCTATGATGACGCGCAGACGGTCGCTGATCGGTTTGCCGGTGATGCACAGGGTATGACCTATTCGCGGCTGCAAAACCCGACAGTGGCCATGCTCGAAGAACGTATTGCGCTGCTCGAAGGGGCAGAGGCCTGCCGGGCCCAGGCGAGCGGCATGGCGGCGATGACTGCTGCGTTGTTGTGCCAGTTATCCGCCGGCGATCACTGCGTTGCGGCCAAGGCGGCCTTTGGTTCCTGCCGTTGGCTGGTCGATCAACTGTTGCCCCGCTTCGGCATCGAAACGACGGTAATCGACAGTGCAGACAATGCATCCTGGGAAACCGCGATCCAGCCCAACACCAAGGTCTTTTTCTTTGAAACGCCAGCCAATCCGACGCTCGACATAGTCGATCTGAAGTTTGTTTGTGATCTGGCCAAGGCGCATGGCATCGTGACCGTGGTCGACAATGCATTCGCCACCGCCGCGCTCCAGCGCCCGCTGGAATTCGGGGCGGATGTTATCGCTTACAGCGCGACCAAGCTTATGGATGGGCAGGGCAGGGTGCTGGCGGGTGCCGTGTGCGGGACCGAGCAGTGGATCAACGAAGTGCTCCTGCCGTTTCAGCGCAACACTGGCCCCAATTGCTCGCCGTTCAACGCCTGGGTCGTACACAAGGGTTTGGAGACTCTATCTATGCGCGCGCACAAGCAGAGCGAGCAGGCGGTGCAATTGGGCGAGTTCCTGGAGCCGCGCGTACGCAAAGCTGGCGGCCACATGCTGCATCCCGGCCTGCCGAGCCATTCACGCTATGCATTGGCGCAGGAGCAGATGGACGCAACCGGACCGATCTTCGCCTTTGACGTCGAGACGCGCGCGCGCGCATTCGCTCTTCTCGATGCACTCGAACTGATCGATATCTCGAACAACATCGGCGACTCTCGGACGCTGATGTGTCACCCGGCTTCGACCACCCATGCGAATATGGGTGACGAGGGACGCGCAGACATGGGCGTGACCGAAGGGCTGCTGCGGATCAATGTGGGACTTGAGGATCCGCTCGATCTGATTGAGGACCTTGATCGTGCGCTTACTGCAGCGGGGCTGCGCTAGGCAAAGATCCCGGCGCAACCCTGCTGATTATCAAGTCATGTCAATCAACGCTTGCGATAGACGCGGTTGATCTTTTGATAATCCGACATCGCGCCGCCATTCTGGCCGATGCGGGTCATCTTGCGATGCACGTCAAGCTGAATGCGAACATTGCGCCCTTCATCCACCAGATAGACCGACCATTCATCGCGGTGGGTCTCGCGGAAACTGAAGCTGGGTTGCCCCTGGCCGTTATATTCCTGCCACTGCCCGCCGCCCATCTGGACGAATGCTGCGTTGCCTGAGGCAAAGCTCACGCCGCTGAGATTGCCGCCATTGACGCTATCGCTGCGCATACCGGCAAACTTGCCGCCGCCCCCTCCACCTGGGGCGAACGCGGCGCGGATAGCGTGGTAGTCCGCCATTTGCGCACCATTCTGACTGATCCGGACCATCTTGCGGTGCACATCCAGCTGCATGCGAACATTGCGACCGCGGTCGATCATGTAGACGGACCAGTCATCACGACCCGTCTCCTCGAAGCGAAAGCTCGGATTGCCCTGGCGATCATATTCCTGCCACACGCCCTCGCTGGTCTCGACGAAGGCAGCGCGACCGGTCGCAAAACGCACGGCCTTAAGATTGCGACCGTTCACTTCCTTGGTCGTCATTCCATCAAATTTTGGGCCGCTTGCCTGCATCAGCACGCTGACCGTTGCTGCGGCTGAAGGCGCATTGGTTTCAGCACTTGCCGGTGCGGAGGCGGCAAGCATAACGGTGCTGGCCGCTGCGGCGATAGTCAGTCGTTTCATGGAATTCCCCCAATTTCGCGATCAATAAGTGATTGTGTCTGCGCGCCTTTTTTCTGGCGTCGCTGCGCCCCTGGGCACATCTCCTAGCACTGCGTAAGTGAATTGCCTAACGGGATTAAGGAGTCTTCCAACGCGGATCTCTTATCTCGGCAAATCCTGCCTGTTGCTTTCGCGCAAGCGGCTATCTGCAAAGTAAAAGGGCCGGATGCATCGCTGCGTCCGACCCTTCCTGACCCAGTGAAGGGCCGCTTAGAACGACAATTCAGGGCCACTACCCCCTGTTCGCGCACCGAAGATAAAAATTGTATGGCGTTAGTCGCGCTAACAAATGCGCAGCAAACGAAGGTAACGCGGAATTTACCACAAACCGTACAATCGTATGCGCGCTGTTGTGCAATGCAGCATAAGCGCCTAAAGGCCCTTGTAACTTTGGGAAGCTGGCTACGCCTGCTCCTCTTGAAATCTGGAACTTTGTTATGACTGCAGACGCCACTATTCTGGGCGCAATGCGGCGTGATTGGCTTGCCCAGCCACGCGCGGATATCCTTGCCGGCATCGTCGTCGCCCTCGCGCTTATCCCCGAAGCGATCGGCTTTGCACTGATTGCCGGTGTCGACCCCAGTGTTGGCCTTTATGCTTCGGTGGCGATCGCCATGGTGATCGCATTCACTGGCGGACGTCCGGGCATGATTTCGGCTGCGACTGCGGCGGTGGCGGTTGTAGTGATCCCGTTGGTGAGAGATCACGGGGTCGATTATCTCTTCGCCGCGACGATCCTGATGGGCGTTTTCCAGGGTATCGCAGCTGTGCTTCGGCTCGACCTGCTGATGCAATTTGTCAGCCGCAGCGTGATCACCGGCTTTGTCAACGCGCTCGCCATTCTCATCTTCATGGCGCAAATCCCGCAGTTGATGCCTGGCAATGAAGGCGTCGGCCCGTGGACATGGGCGATGGTCGCTGCTGGGCTCGCGATCATTTACGGCTTCCCGAAACTCAACAAGACCATCCCCAGTCCGCTGGTCGCGATTGTCATCCTGACTGCCGCGACCGTATATTGGGGTTTGCCCGTCAACAACGTAGCGGGCGAAGGAAGGCTACCGGATGGCCTTCCGACATTCGCGCTGCCGAACGTGCCGCTCACTTGGGATACACTTCAAATCATTGCGCCATACTCGCTGACCATGGCCGCAGTCGGCCTGCTGGAAAGTCTGCTTACTGCGCAGATCGTCGACGACATGACCCACACCGATAGCGACAAGCGCCGCGAGAGCGCGGGGCAAGGCGTGTCGAACATCGTCGCTGCATTCTTTGGCGGAATGGGTGGTTGTGCGATGATCGGCCAATCGGTGATCAATGTAGCCAGTGGCGGTCGCGGAAGGCTTTCCACCTTCACCGCCGGAGCGTTTCTATTGTTCCTGCTTACTGTCCTTGGCCCCTATGTCGGCCAGGTGCCGATGCCGGCGCTGGTCGGCGTGATGATCATGGTCAGCATCGGGACGTTCAGCTGGAACTCGATCCCCAATTTGCGCCGTCATCCGCCTACGAGCTCGTTGGTGATGATCGCCACCGTCGTGGTGGTTGTGTGGACGCATGATCTGGCGCTGGGCGTTCTGGTTGGCGTGTTGCTCTCCGGCATCTTCTTCGCACAGAAAGTGAAGAATCTTTTCACTGTCGAGCGCGTACGTCGCCCGCACAGTGCGGTTTACGTCGTTACAGGTGAGATTTTCTTCGCCAGTGTCGACAAGTTCATCGACCAGCTTGGGCCGGAGAGCCAGTATGACGACGCCGCGCATCATGTCGTGATTGACGTAAGCGGGGCGCATTTCTGGGACATCTCGGCGATTGGCGCACTTGAGAAGGTGATCGACCGCATGCGCCGCAACGGCCGACACACGCGGGTGGTGGGTCTGAATACAGCAAGCGCCGATCTGTTCGACAAATTCGCACTTGAGGATCGCACCGGGATTGAATTGGGTCTTGCGCCGCATTGACTTTAGTCTGTCATTCAGACTTGCATTGGATCGGCGTGCATGCGAGCCAGACTCTCTAAGATAAACGGGAGAGCATCAATGGCAAACCGCGTAGAACTGGTTTTCGATTTCGTCAGTCCCAATGCCTATCTGGTTTGGTCGCCATTGCGCGAGATCCTGAAGCGGACCGGGGCGGAACTGGACGTCGTGCCGGTGTTTCTCGCTGGTATGCACAAGCTTACCGGCAACGCGCCGCCTTTCATCCGCGATGGCGATGTGAAGGGCAAAAATGACTATGCGATGCTCGAAATGCGGCGTTTCATTGAGAAGCATCAGTTGACCAAGTACAAGATGCACCCGCAATTCCCGTTCAATTCAATCACGCTTCAGCGGATGCTGTTTGCGGCTGATCAGGATGGCCGTGCGGTGCAGCTGGTCGAAACGCTACTCCCCGCGATCTGGGAGGAAGGCGTCGATATCAATGATCCCGAAGCTCTTGGCGGAGCAATCGCAGCGGGCGGTTTCGATGCGCAGGACCTGTTCGCGCGCAGCCAGACCGATGAAGTCAAACAGGGATTGGTCGAAAACACCTCTAACGCGGTAGCGCGCGGTGCGTTTGGC
>JBCAXQ010000084.1:0-10584 GCA_038534015.1 Pseudomonadota bacterium
CCGCTGCGCAAGCTATCCGGATCGAGGCCGGTAAGTGACAGGTAACGCTGGGCACGGTCATCATCGCTCAGCATCCAGCCTAACGCGGCCAAAGCCAGCACTTGCGGCGGCTGTTGTTGCGACCCGGTGTCCGTCTCGTAGCGATTAGGAATTGTGAGAGCCTCTCGGTGCCGTTAGGCAGGATTGGTGTTGGGGGAGCAACGAAGCCTGTGGCAAAGCGTATCCTGATTGTCGAGGACAACGATCTAAATCGCAGATTGTTCTGCGATGTGCTGAAAGCCAACGGTTTCGAAGTCGAGCCTGTGGCCGATGGCGGCTTGGTGCTGGAAACTGCGCGCTCTGTCGACCCTGACCTGATCATCATGGATATCCAGCTTCCCGGTGTTTCTGGGGTCGATCTGATCGAGGCTGCAAAAAAAGATCAGTCACTCTGCGGGATACCAGTTCTTGCCGTTACAGCCTTTGCCGGGAAGGGCGATGAAGAAAGAATTCGCTCGGCCGGGGCAGCTGGCTATCTCGCCAAGCCGGTATCGATCATGCCGTTCATGGCTGCGGTCAAAGAGTTGGTTGAGCCCGTAGCATAGCAATCAGCTTCAGATTGCAAAGCGCTCAACAGGCCCCATGTGGCCTTGACAATAGCTGCAAACAGCCGCTTTTCAGCCGTATTCCCGTGCCAATGCGCACAAGAACGATGATTTTCAGCGAAAGTGATGTTTCCGCCTTATGGATAAAGCCGAAGTCGATACGCGAATCCGCGGACTGATAGAGCCTTTCAACAAGAAGGGTGTTACGATCGAAGATGCAACGACCTTTGCCAATGATCTGGAATTCGACAGTCTGACTGTTATGGATTTCGTGGCCGAGATTGAAGACGAATTCGACGTGATTATCAGTATGAATCAGCAAGCCGAGATCGAGAATTTCGGCCAACTGATCGATGCTGTGAACAAGCTTCAGGCTAGCTGACGGAAACCCCACGATGAATGCCACCCAGCCCATAACGGCGCCCACGGGCGACCTGTTTTCAAAGTTCGATGACCTGATCCAGATGCGCGCGGGATTGCTCGCGAGCGGGGTCGAGGACCCCTACAATCTGGTGATGGAAAAGGTTCTTTCGCCCACCCGGGCGATCTGCAACGGGCGCGACACGATTCTGCTCGGCACGTACAATTACATGGGTATGACCTTCGATCCCGACGTGATTGACGCAGGCCAGCAGGCGCTTGCCGATTTTGGGGCCGGGACCACCGGCAGCCGCGTTCTCAATGGCACATACCAAGGGCACAAGGAATGCGAAGACGCCCTGCGCGAATTTTATGACATGGACCACGCCATGGTGTTCTCAACGGGATACCAGGCAAACCTCGGGATCATTTCCACCATTGCCGGTAAGGGTGACTACATCATCCTCGACATCGACAGCCACGCATCGATCTATGATGGCTGCGCCATGGGCAAGGCCGAGATTGTGCCATTCAAACACAACGATATCGAGGCGCTCGAAAAACGCCTCCGGCGCGTTCCGGAAGAAGCTGGAAAGCTGGTCGTGCTCGAGGGTGTGTATTCCATGCTCGGTGATGTCGCGCCGCTGCAAGAGATGATCGCGATCTCCAAGAAATACGGCGCCATGGTGCTGGTCGATGAAGCGCATTCCATGGGCTTTATCGGCGAGAACGGACGCGGGGTTTCTGAAGAGCAAGGTGTGATCGATGATGTCGATTTTGTGGTCGGCACATTCTCAAAGAGCGTCGGCACCGTGGGCGGTTTCTGTGTTTCCAACCACCCCAAGTTCGACATCATGCGGCTCGTCTGCCGCCCTTATGTCTTCACAGCCAGCCTGCCGCCAAGCGTGGTCGCGACCGCTGCCACATCGATCCGCAAATTGATGCACGGTTCCAACAAGCGGGCGCATCTATGGGAAAATTCCAAGCGGCTGCATGCCGGGCTGACCGAACTTGGCTTCAGCCTTGGCACCAGCGAACCGCAGAGCGCAATCATAGCCGTGATCATGCCCGATCTGCAGCAAGGCGCGATGATGTGGGAGGCTCTTTTGAAAGAAGGCCTTTACGTTAACTTGGCCCGCCCGCCTGCAACGCCCGCCGGCATGACCTTGCTGCGCTGTTCGCTTTGCGCCGAGCACACCTCTGAGGAGGTCGAGGCCATTTTGGAAATGTTCGAGAATGCCGGAAAGGCGACCGGGATTATTTCCTGATCGCCCCGGCGCCGAGCCAGGCAGCACATCCAACAGCAATCGCTGCGCCCACAAACTGCATGGCGACAAACATCGGCACATCGCCCGGCGCGATCCCTGCAAATGTGTCGCTGAGGCTGCGGACCACTGCGATCGCCGGGTTGGCAAAACTGGTCGACGACGTGAACCAGTATGCACTCGTGATGTAGAGGCCAACGGCTGCGGGAATTGCCGTCGGGCGATGCTTGAGCAGCAGCAGGATTGTGAGCACAAGCCCGAATGTCGCGATGAGCTCACCCGTCCACTGGCCGATACCCGCTCGCGCCTTGGTCGAATACTGTAGAATTGGCAGATCAAACATCAGATGCACTGCGAAGGCTCCGATGGCTCCGCCTATTAGCTGCGCCGCCACGAACAATGCGCCCGTCGCTGCATCAATTTCACGGCGGAGCCAGAACGCATATGTCACCGCCGGGTTGAAGTGCGCGCCCGAGATTGGACCCAGCATCGCAATTAGTACAAACAGAATCGCGCCGGTCGCGACCGTGTTGGCAAGTAAGGCGACGGCGACGTTCCCGTCTGCCAAGTTTTCCGCCATAACACCGGATCCGAGCACCGCGCCAAACAAGAAAAAGCTACCTATGCCTTCTGCACCAAGTTTTTGGATCAGCGAAGGTGACATATCTGGCGACATCGATTGCGCCCTTCTCGTTTTACTCAGATCTGATCAAGGTTCGTGACGCTGTCACACCGATTCTCTGAAGAAGCACTATCATCGGAATCACTCAATTGCGAGATCGCAACAAATCCAGCGACAATTAGAAGAACAAATAGTGTCGTAACTGCCCCCAAATACTTATCGATGATCCGTTTGATGGGGGCGCCAAAAAGCTGAAATAGGATCCCGACGAACATAAAGATCAGAGCGCGTCCAGCGATCGCGGCAAGCGTGAATGTGAGCAGGTTCATCTCAATGAACCCAGCGGTGATCGTCATCAGCTTGAACGGGATTGGTGTGCCAGCGGCCAAGAAAACGGCAATCGCGCCTTGGTCTCGTATGTAGCACGCAGCCACTGGAAAGCTTTCGGCAAGGCCCAAGAGGCCAAGCATCCATTCACCGACCGTTTCGTATAGGAAATATCCAATCGCATATCCGAAAAGGCCGCCCAGCACCGACGCGACGGTAGCTATGACAGCAAAGCGGATCGCTTTCTTGGGATCGGCGAGACACATCAGCCCGAGCAATGGGTGGGGTGGAATTGGGAAGAAGCTGGATTCGATAAAGCAGAAAAAGGCCAGCCACCATTGCGCTTGCGGGTGCGCCGCCTTTTCCATCGTCCAGTTATAGAGAGCTCGCAACCAACCCACAAACAGGACCCCTTCTTGTTCAATTCGGCGCGCGTTACGGTAGCGCCCGAAGGCATGCAACCGATATTGAATAACCAATTTGGTACATTTCTATTGACATCGTAACACTCTTTGGGTACATAAAGAGAACATCGCGATAGTGTGATTCGAAGCAAAGGCGTCCTCCACTTCAGGAACGGGCGCCTTTTTTTGTTCGCACTAGGGACCGTACGGAGAGTGCATTTTGACCGATGGTGGCAAGCGTCGCAGAAGGCCAACCGAAAACCCACATTGGCGCAAGGCGTTCCTTGATAATCTTGCGGCGAGTTCGAATGTCACAAAATCGGCGGAAGCAGCCAAAATCGATACAGGAAAAGTCTATCGTTTTCGACGCGAGAACTCCCAGTTTGCGCGCGACTGGCTCGCCGCTTTGTGGGAAGGCTATGCGCATCTGGAAATGGAGGTTCTCCGCCGCCTGAGGGAAGGCGACTTAACCACTGGCGATTCGACCAAATACGATTTCGCAAACGCGATCAGGTTGCTTAACGCACACAGGGAGAACGTCGTCCATGCGCAGGCAGAGCAGCGCAATGTAAGTGCGTCTGAAGTGCGGGCGTCTATCGACCGAAAGATCGAAGACATTCGCTTGCAGGTACGCAATGAAAAACGCCGTTCGACTGACTAGGCCATGCACAAAGAATGGAATTGGCTGACAGGCGCTTCGCCTGCGGTACTTGATCGCATAGTCGGTGTGTTCACAAACGAAGAACGTGCGGAATTCGGATACCATTGGGAATTCTTCGCTCGGGCGGAACAGCTTGCGCCCATAGGGGATTGGCGAACCTGGCTAATCCTGGCCGGGCGTGGGTTCGGAAAGACGAAAGCCGGAGCCGAATGGGTCAGGATGGTTGCCGAGCAGCAGCCGAAGGCCCGGATCGCACTGGTCGCCAGTTCCCTGGCCGAAGGGCGAGCTGTCATGATTGAAGGAGACAGCGGAATCATTGCCTGCTGCGCGCCGGAGCGAAGGCCCCGGTTCGAACCTTCGCTGCGACGCCTGAGTTTTCCGAACGGAGCCAAAGCTCTGCTGTATTCAGCCAGCGAACCTGAAAGTCTCAGAGGCCC
Source organism: Pseudomonadota bacterium (assembly GCA_038534015.1). GTDB lineage: Bacteria > Pseudomonadota > Alphaproteobacteria > Sphingomonadales > Sphingomonadaceae > Erythrobacter. Next base: position 4,661 of record JBCAXQ010000084.1, read on the forward strand.
GCAGCATTCCCACGCCTGGTGCGATGAGATTGGCAAATGGCCATTGGCGGGCGAGCGGGCGACAAGGTGCTGGGACAACCTCATGCTCGGCCTGAGGCTGGGCGATGCGCCGCAAATCGCGGCGACAACAACACCCAGAAACGTGCCCCTGGTCCGGCGCTTGCTGGAACAAGAACAATCGGGAGCGACCTTCGTTACGAGGGGTTCAACGTATGCGAACGCGCTCAATTTACCGACGCAGTTCCTGAACGCAATTGAAGAAGAATTCGGTCACAGCCAATTGGCACGCCAGGAGATCGACGGAGAGCTTCTGGAAGACATCAGCGGCGCCTTGTGGCGAAGATCGCTCATTGAAGCGGCGCGAGAAGAAGGCAATCCGGCCAGTTTTGTCCGGATCGTTGTCGCCGTTGACCCTCCAGCGTCTTCGAATGGTGATGCTTGCGGGATTATTGTCGCCGGCCTGGGAGAGGACGGGATTGGAAGAGTAATCGCCGATTGCTCTGTCGAAAACGCAAGTCCCGAACAATGGGCGCGCGCGGTCGCGAATGCATCTGCTGGCTGGGCTGCTGACCGGATTATCGCGGAGGCCAATCAGGGCGGGACCATGGTCGAAAGCGTATTGCGTGCTGCCAATGAAGCGCTGCCCATTAAGTTGGTCCATGCGGGCAAGGGCAAGATCGCCCGTGCGGAGCCAGTTGCGGCCTTGTACGAAGCCGGTCGCGTCAAGCATTCCGGTTGCTTTCCAATGCTCGAAGACCAGCTGTGCGGAATGCTCGTCGGCGGGAATTATGTTGGCCCAGGACGCAGCCCCGACCGTGCCGATGCCCTCGTCTGGGCGATGACTGAATTGATGCTTGGGCGAGCGGCAAAGCCGCGCGTCCTGCCGATCTGACCAAAGGAAGTTCCATGGCTTTGTTCGACGCTGTCTTTGCCGCCTTCAAAGGTGGTGGCACGCCGGTGCCGTTGTCACCTGCACTTTATTCTCACTGGTCGCCCACATTCGATGGGTCAGATCCCTTGTCAGGCTATGATTATGCAACGGCCATCCGCGACGGATATTTGGCCAACCCCATCGCCCAGCGGGCAGTCCGGATCGTGGCCGAAGGTGTTGGGCAAGCCCCGATCGCCGTCGAGAATGCCAAACTGCGGACGCTGGTGAATACGACCAGCGTTGGCCAGCCATTGCTCGAAACACTGGCAGCGCATTTGCTGCTTCATGGGAACGCTTACGTCCAGATCATCAAGGACGGCAAAGGCAGACCGGCAGAACTGTTCGCGCTAAGGCCGGACCGCATGAAAGCCGTTACCGGAGAAGACGGCTGGCCCTGCGCCTACGAATACCAGCTGGCCGCCAAGACAATCACCATTCCTTTGGAAGACGATCAAGGCTGGCCGGAAATCCTGCATATCAAGTCCATGCATCCGCTGGATGATCACTATGGGGCCGGCGCTCTGGCCGCCGCTCATAAGGCAATCGCGATACACAACGCAGCCTCCGGCTGGAACAACACGCTGCTTAACAATGCTGCCCGTCCATCCGGAGCGCTCGTTTATGACGGAGGCGATGGTGTCGGCTTGACCACGGATCAGTTTGAACGGCTAAAATCCGAACTCACCAGCGCGTTTTCCGGTGCTGGCAATGCTGGTCGTCCGATGCTGCTCGATGGCGGACTGAGGTGGCAGAGCATGGCCTTGTCCCCCGCAGACATGGACTTTGCGACGCTCAAGAGCACCGCCGCCCGTGAAATCGCGCTCGCATTTGGTGTGCCACCAATGCTGCTCGGCCTTCCCGGGGACAACACCTATTCGAACTATCGCGAAGCCAATCGGGCGCTCTGGAGGATGACACTCTTGCCGCTCGCCCAGAAATTGCTCGCCTCCTTGCTGGACGGTCTGCGGCCCTGGTTTCCGAGCACCGATCTTGGCGTGGAAATGGACCGGGTCCCTGCGCTTTCGGAAGATCGCGAACGGCTATGGAAACAGGTTTCAGAGGCGGATTTCCTGACCCGCGCAGAGAAACGAAAAATGCTTGGCCTTGCCACAGAGGAGAAACCGCAATGAGCCGCGAAGACATGTTGGCAAACCTGATGGCCCAAGCCGCTGAGGGAGGGGCCGACGTCATAACTCTTCGCGCGATCGTCGAAGAAACGAGCGAGCTGGCCGCAGAGCGGGTTTTGGGTCACCTTGGCCTGGGTGACGACAATGCCGAAGGGGATCTCGATGAACTTCGCGAGCTTTTGCAGGCTTGGCGCGATGCCAAGACCAGCGCCTGGAAGGCGATTGTTGACTGGACGATACGCGGACTGCTCGCTCTGCTTCTGGTCGGTATGGCGGTCCGTCTCGGCATCTGGAAACTGCTATGAGCTCCCAAGACTGCATCCGGTTCGCCGGATATGCGGCCATCTTCGATGCTCGAGACGCGTCAGGCGATGTCATCCGCCGCGGCGCGTTTGCGAAAACCCTCAAAGACCGGACAACCAGCCTGCCACTTCTGTGGCAGCATCGGCCAGACACAATGATTGGCACCATTGATACTATCGATGAGGACCTACGAGGTCTTCGAGTGATCGCGAAGTTGACCGACACAGGCAGCAGGGCGGCAGCTATGCTAGCCAAAGGAAACATCGATGGATTGAGCTTCGGCTATCGCGCTCGTGAATTCGATCGCAAACAAGCCACCCGTGAGCTGTTCGAGATTGATCTGTTCGAAGTCAGTCTGGTCTCGCACCCCTTGCAGCACGCAGCCCGAGTGCATCTCGTAGTCTGACGCTTCAAACATTCGAACACCAGATGGGTCGCCACTTTGGCGGCCCTTTTTCATGCCCGATAGAAAGGTTGCATACCCGATGGACACCACCCCCGTACCCGCCGTCGAAGCCGATTCCGCAGCGATCAACCAGATGGAAGAAAGCTTCGACATTGTCGCACGCCAGGATCAGGCGGAAACCGCAATCAAGACGCTACGCAGCGACGTTGAAGAGGTGAAAGCACGGATCGACAAGATCTCTCGCGCTGCGGCTCGTCCAGCCATTGGCGGCCAGCCACAATCGAGCGAAGTCAAAGGTTTCATCGATGGATACTTGCGTCGTGGCCGCGAGAACGAGATCAAATCAATCAGTGGCGCGGTGCCAGCTGATGGTGGCTATGCCGTGCCCAAACAGATTGATGCGGCCATTGCGCGCGAACTCGTAGAGATTAGCCCGATCCGTTCGATTGCCCAGGTCGTACAAACAGGCACGGCCGGGTATCGCAAGCTGGTTTCGACCGGCGGCACTGCGTCTGGCTGGGTCAGCGAAACAGCCAGTCGGCCCGAGACTGACACGCCTGAATTTTCCGAGATCGCGCCACCGACCGGCGAACTTTATGCCAATCCCGCAGCCAGCCAGGCCATGCTCGATGACGCCGGGTTTGACCTGGAAAGCTGGCTAGCCAACGAAATTGCAATCGAATTCGCGCGTTCTGAAGGCGCCGCATTTGTCGGCGGGTCTGGTGTCGATCAGCCAGAGGGCTTCCTGTCCGCACCGAACGGTACAGGCGATGACAGTGTGCGCGCATTCGGGACGCTGCAATATGTCGGCTCTGGCGATGCAGACGGCTTTGACACCGCCCCGGACGCGCGACTGATCGACCTGATTCATACAATGAAGTCCGGCCACCGGCAGGGCGCCAGCTTTGTGATGAATTCAGCCACCCTTGCCGAAGTCCGAAAGCTCAAGACTGCAGATGGGGCGTTTTTGTGGCAGCCGGGTTTGGTCGAAGGCCAGCCCGACCGCTTGCTCGGCTATCCTGTCGTCGAGGCTGAAGACATGCCCGACATCGCGCCCGGGTCCCTTCCGATCGCCTTCGGCAATTTCCGTCACGGCTATCTGATTGCGGAACGCAGTGCCACGCAAATCCTGCGCGACCCCTTCACCAACAAGCCATTCGTGCATTTCTACGCCACCAAACGTGTGGGCGGCAAAGTGCTCGACTCGAACGCGATCAAGCTCCTGAAAATCGAAGCCTGATCCCGTCCCCGGTGGAGTCGAGATGCCCCTTTCTCCTCTGCCGGCTTCGTGCGCCCGCGCCGCTCCAGCATCGACCTCCCGGCTGAAGCAGCGGCGTGGGCGCATTTTCTATTCAAGATTTTGGAGCCTGTCCGATGCAGCGACAGATAGTTGTGCCAGCCGATCTTTCAGGTGAACCCTTGCAGGAATTGAAGTCCTGGCTTGGCATAACCCGATCTACAGAAGACGAGATGTTGGGCGGCCTGTTGGGCGCCAGCCTTGCAACTTGTGAGGCCTTTATTCGTCAGGCGCCAATCGAGCAGACAATAGAGGAGCGCATCCCGCCCGCAGCGGGCCAGCACAAGCTGGTATCACGCCCGGTCAAAGCGATTGTCTCGGTAGGCGCGATTGAGAATGACGGCTCCATCTCTCCCCTCGGCAGCGAAGCATACCGCGCGGTCCCAGATGCCGACGGGGTCAATCGCATCAGAGTCGCACAGACATTGGACGCGCAAGCGGTCCTCGTTCGCATGGTCGCCGGACTGGCACCGGACTGGGGTTCGCTACCGCAACCAATTCGGCATGGGATAATCCGTTTGTCCGCTTTCTACTATCGCGACCGCAATAGGGACGAGGTCCGCCAAGCTGGCGCGCCAGCCAGCGTGGCCGCCCTTTGGCGGCCATGGCGCTTGATGCGGATGTCATGAAAATGGCAGCCCTCAAATCACTGGCCAGCCTGCTCGCGCGACTTGCCACAGGAGCCCGAACCTCCGGGCACATGCATGCCAAGCAAATCGAGCAGCACTTGGCGGACGCGAACCACCCATGGCGATCGGCTCAGATACTTTGGCCAGAACACAGGCGGAAGCCATAAATGGAAAACTTGCTACGCGCCGCGGCGATCGCATGGCTTCGTGATGATCCCGAGCTCGCGACAATCAACGCGATTGAAGAGGAAAGCCCGCTTTCGGCAAGCCCCCCTTGGCTCGGCATTGCGGCTAGCGCAACGACCGACTGGAGCACCAAAGACCGGGTTGGGCGGGAAGTCCGCATCGCATTCGAGCTGGAAACACGCGGAGATGAACCGGCCGCTGACGCTGCACTGATCCAGAGGATCGGGCGGCGACTGCAAACCCTTCCCCGAGAGGGTTCCGGGTACTCGCTGGTTTCTGCCTGGTTCTTGCGCGCCCGCAGCGAGCGCCGTTCGAACAACCTGCGAGGCGCTCTGCTCGAATACCGCTTTCGTCTCCTTGAACCCAAAACGGAGTAAACCCAATGCCCGCACAAAATGGCGCCGCTTTCCTGCTCAAGATCGGAGATGGCGGCGCACCCCCGACCTATGAGACTGTGGCCGGTCTTCGTACCACCCAAATGACGATCAACGGGGACACGGTTGTTGTCACACACAAGGAGTCCGAAGGTTGGAGAGAACTGCTTTCGGGAGCAGGGACGCGTTCTGTCTCGGTTAGCGCAGCGGGGATATTTCTGGGCAGCGTTGCCGAAAACGCGATTCGGGCCCACGCGCTTGCTGGAACTCTCGATGACTATGAGCTCTCTTTCGAGGATGGAGAAAGACTGCGCGGTCGCTTCCTCGTCCAGCGCCTGGACTATGCCGGCGATTTCAATGGGGAACGCAACTACGCTTTGCAGCTTGAGAGCTCCGGACCGGTCATCCCGGCATGAACCGGACTGCCAATCCGCTGCGGGGCGAAACGGCCTTTGAAGTAAACGGAACTGCCGTCCTGATCAGGCCGAGCTTCGAAGCTCTGGTCGCGGTCGAGGAAGAGATCGGCTCGCTCTTTTCGCTTGTCGAGCGAGCCTCAGCAGGCGCTCTTACGATCGTCGAAATAACTGCGTTGCTGTGGAATTGTATGCCCGAAGACGGACGGCCAGGCAAAGATACAGTCGGTGAGTCAATCCTCTCGATCGGCTTGGTCG
>JBCAXQ010000085.1:0-10584 GCA_038534015.1 Pseudomonadota bacterium
ACCCAAACTTCACTCGCATGCGCGGCGAGTTGCATATGATCGTCACCATAGCCGAGCGCGTATGTCAGAACCGGTTTCTCGGTCTTGCGGACCCGGTCCATAGCTTCGCCTATGGCCTGCAGGTGCACCTGACCGCCGCCAATAAAATTGCTCATATCGAGCACAACCGCCTTGATCCGGTCATCCTCCGCAGCTGCGTCGAGCGCGCGAACGAGGTCATGCACCCGATGCTCGGTCGTTGGTGTCTGGCCACTGAGGAAGACTTCCACAGGATCAACTATTGATCGTTCTTCGACGATGACACCATCAAGTTCGATCTTCAGCGCACCTTCCCGTACCTGGCCCGGGCTCGGGCGTGCAGAAAGCGCAGCGAACAACGCCACAAAAAACAGCAACATGAAAATAAGGACGAGAGCATCTTTGATCCCGACCAACAGTTTCCAAACCTTACCCGCAAAGCTCATATGTTGTTCCTGTCGCCTATTTCGTCCGATCTAGTGGTTTGATCGGAAAACTTCCATGGCAAAGCTACGGAGGAATGGGTTGAGCGTATGAGCTCACTCGACTAAAGGCGTCGCTTTAATGACATCGTCGGCAACTTCCACGCATTCGGACCGCTTTCCTGCGGGACGATTGGCGTTTCCGCATCGCGACTTGACCGGCATCGGCAAGCTCGAACGACATGAGATCCTGTATCTGCTCGATCAAGCCGAGCAATGGGTAACCCTTAACCGAAAAAGCTCCAAGCATACCGACCTCCTTTCCGGTCTCACCATCATCAACGCTTTTTTTGAGAACTCGACCAGGACCCTGCTGAGTTTCGAGATTGCGGGCAAGCGGCTAGGCGCGGATGTGGTGAATATGCATGCCGCGCAAAGCTCGGTGAAAAAGGGTGAGACGCTGATCGACACGGCGATAACGCTCAACGCGATGCGTGCAGACGCTATTGTTATTCGGCACGGATCGAGCGGTGCTACGCAGCTGATTGCAGATAAGGTTGACTGTCCAGTCCTCAACGCTGGTGATGGAAGTCATGAACATCCTACGCAGGCTTTGCTTGATGCGCTTGCGCTGCGCCATGCCTTGCGCTCTCGCGGACATTCGGCCGAAGACTTCACGGGCCATACGATCGTGATCTGTGGCGATATCCTTCACAGCCGGGTCGCGCGGTCGAACATTTTGTGCCTCCAGGCTCTCGGAGCCACTGTAAGACTGTGCGCGCCGCCCGCACTGATGCCGCAAGGGGTTGAAGCGATTGGCGCTGAACCATTCGATCATTTTGATGCTGCGCTAGATGGCGCAGATGTGGTGATGATGCTTCGGCTGCAGACAGAAAGAATGTCAGGCCAATTCATCCCTTCAGCGCGGGAGTACCATCATCTTTACGGGCTCACCAAAGCGCGACTGGCGAATGCCGCAAGCGATGCGTTGGTGATGCATCCTGGACCGATGAACCGCGGGGTGGAGATCGACAGCGAAGTCGCCGACATGATCGACCGGTCGATCATTACCGCACAGGTGGAAATGGGTGTTGCGATACGTATGGCCAGTCTCGATGTGCTGACCCGTTCGGCGCGAAGTGTTGACGGTTGGGAGGCTCCACTATGAAGCAAGTCCAACCGATCACCATCATCGGCGGCAAGTTCGCGGCGCCTGAAGGTTTAGTCACCGCGAACATCCGGCTGGTTGATGGCCTGATTGAAGCAGTTGGCGCGGATATTGGTCCATCTGACGGCGACGAAATCGTGGATGCACGCAGCGCGGTTCTGGCGCCAGGCCTGGTCGATCTCGGTGTGTTTGCGATCGACAAAGAGGCGTTTCATTTCGGCGGGATAACCCGCGCCGCCTTGATGCCGGATCAGTCACCGCCGCTCGATTATCCCAGTCGAGTCAATTATATAGCCAAAAGCGGTAAGCCCGATTTCTGGGTCCATCCACTGGCCGCAGCAACACGCGGGCTGGATGGCCGTGAGCTGGCGGAAATGGCTTTGATGAAAGATGCGGGTGCGCGAGGGATTGCCACAGGCCGGCACTGGATCACCGATAGCGGCGTCATGCTGCGGTTGCTGCAATATGCGGCCATGCTGGATCTGGTTGTTGTAGCTCATGCGGAGGATAGCGCGCTGGTCGGCGAGGCAGCCGCCACTGCTGGTGAGATTGCCACAAGGTTAGGCCTCCCGAGCGCACCAGCCGAAGCTGAAGCGCTGGCTTTGGCACGCGACATAGCGCTTGCCGAAATGAGCGGTGCCAGGGTGCATTTTCGGCAGGTTACGACGGCTCGAGGATTTGAGCTTGTGAAGGCGGCAAAGGGGCGTGGGGTGAACGTTACGTGCGGCATCACGCCAGCGCATTTCATGTTGTCCGATCTTGCCACAGTCGATTTTCGCACGTTCGCACGGTTCTCACCACCGTTAAGAAACGAAGCGGATCGCCGGGCGGCGATCGCTGCAATCGGGGAAGGAGTGGTCGATGTGATCGCGTCTGGGCACGATCCGCGCGGACCGGAGGACAAGCGGCTGCCATTCGCCGATGCTGATCCGGGGATGGCGGGTGCAGAGACACTGCTAGCAATGACATTGGGGCTTGTGCGTGATGGCGTGATCGATCTCACGCGCGCGTTTGAATTGCTGAGCACAAATCCTGCCCAGTTGCTCGGTGTTTCAGCCGGGAAGCTGGAGGCAGGCTTGGAAGCGGATATCGCTCTCATAGACCCCGACGCCCCTTGGATCATTGATCGCCGCAAAATGGAAGCGACCGCAGACAACACACCGTTTGATCGTCAGGGAGCGCAAGGCCGGGTTACGGCTCTTTTCAAGGGAGGCGTAAGAATAGGTTTGTGATCCCGGCAGAACTGTCGCCTCCGCTTTTAGCCTGAACGGCTTCAATCGGTGGCGTACCACGGATGGAACGAATAGCTTCAGTTGCGATAAAAAATGCCCCCGAAGCTTTCGCTCCGAGGGCAGGCTCGCTGAAGTTGATTTGAATCGTTTAGCGCGAGCGTGCTGCGATCCGTACGCCGCTATCGACCGCGCCAGCGGGTGGATTCGATTTGGCATATGCGAAACAGCCAATGCCTTTGGCCTTGGCGGTGCTGCACATCGAACGTGCGCCACTCAGGCCAAATCCGGCCGCGGCGACGCGGTAATAGGTTTTGCCCTTCACAACCGCTTTGGTCAGGACGAGATCATGGTTCTTGAGCTGTGGGAAGCGCTTCTGGAGCTCGGCCCACTTGCTTTTGGCAACCGCGCGACTTTCGAAGCTTCCCAGCTGCACCAAGTGAGTATCGGCCGTGCTCCGGCTCGCAACCGCCATGCGGCGCTGCGATGAATTGGCGGCAACGGCGCCGCGGGAGTTGCTGCGACGGGTTTCAGCGCGCGGGGCGGCTGGGACTTTTTGGACGACCGGGTTGGACACAAAGCGTGCACCTGGCTTCTTCGGAGAACCAGCGACCTTAGTAGAGCGCGGTGCAGAGGAGGACATTGCGACGGGTTTTGGTGCCGCCGCAGGCTTTTTGGCATCGGTCGAAGTGGCCGCGAGGATCTGTTGAATCCGGTCTGGATCGACAGTTTCAACTTCCTTGGTTCCGCGCTCTGCCGGAGCCTGCATCGCAAGCATCTCGGTTTCGCTCGGCTGTGCATCCTTTGTCAGCGTATCGGCAGGGACCTGCGCCGCAGCTTCTGCAAACACACCGGCGTTCTCGTCAAAACTGCTCAATGCCAATTGGCGCGGCAAACCACCATCAGCAACAGCGTCAACACCAAGCAGTCCTGCAACGCGCACCTGGTAGTCTTCAGGTTTCGATGTCGAGGCCCATTCGCTGAGGCGTGCGTCGAGCTGGTCTGCTGGCACATCCTCAGCGGCCATAACACGGGCAGCTCGCCAGTTGCCGTTGAGTGCATAGGCATAAGCGAGGTTCTGGCGCATCTTTGCGCTGTTCTGACCGCCGCGAAGCGCGTTGGTCAGCACGTGAACGCCGCGCTCGGGTTTGCCAGCCAGAGCCATCGCCAGGCCGAGATCAGCAGGATCTATTGCGCGAGCGTTGTTTTCGAGTGCGTCAATTGCCGAAGCATTGTCCCCTGAAGCTGTCTTGGCCAGCGCGTAGCTCAACACTGTGCGGGGATCGCTGTCGCCCAGTTCCATCGCATCGGCAAAGCTTTGTGCAGCTGCTTCGAAACGACCTGATTCGAGATAGGCTGCGCCAAGCACGGCCCGGTATTCAGCGTTGCGGCCATCGGCGAGAACAGCAGATTCGGCATGCGAAACGGCTTTCGTCGTCTGGCCTTTCTCAAGCGCTGTCTGTGCTTTGTTGAAAGAGACATCCGCCGGTGCAGCGGTTGTGCACCCGGCCAAAGTAACGCTGGCGAGGGCTGTGCCCATGATCAGGCCCAGTTTGGGGCCGGTCATCCGGTTGGTTTCGCTGCGGTCCATGGTCATATTTCCCTATGTTAGGTCTGGCTCTGTCGGTTGCAGTTGGTTTTCGAAGGATCAGGTTCGTTGCATTCGCTGTGCAAGCGCATCGAGATCGTCGATTTGTTCAAGCAGGGCGTCGAGCGCTTCGGTAACCACCGATTGCGCGCTCTTGCCTTGCATGGTTGCTGCAAGGCGAAGTTTCATGTGTCGTTCTGTATCGAGCCGCAGGGTGAATGCAGCGCGTTTGCCGCTTACCTTGACTGATTTCTTGCGGACGGGTTTGGGCTTTGCCGTGACCCGTTCTGCCAGCACTTGCTGCTGGCGTTTAACGATGGGCTGTGCGGCATCGATTGCAGTGCCCTTGTCGGCGTGGGCATCGATCAGCCTTTCGTCGAAATCTTCTTCTGGATCTTCGTTTGCTGCTGCTGGAGTGAGATGAAACACTTCCGCGCTTGGCTTGTCCTGCGCTTCAGAGTCCTGGCCCATATCGTTCCAGCCAAGATCTTCCAACTTTGTGTCGTCTATTTCACCGTCCGGCAGCACGTCAGGTAGCGAGTGCAATTGCGGACGCATAGCCGGTTTGGCGCCGCCCTTGCGGGCGAGCAAAGCGGGGTTCAGCGAGGCGAAGCTGGCTTCGGACATCGCGCCCTCCATGGCCCTATTGTGCGACCCGGCGACCAAATCCACCACCCGGACGGTTCATTCCGGGAGCGGCAGCCTGGCCATTGGGTGCTGCGAAAACGGTGCGACGGAAATTCTTTTCGAGTCGATCCGAAATGTATTTCCACAGCGCGGTGATCTCAGCAGCGCTACGGCTGTCTGCATCGACCTCCATCACGGTACGACCATCGATCATCGAGGCCGCAAAATCCGTCCGGTGATGAAGCGTGATCGGAGCGACGGTGCCGTGCTGCGATAGCGCTACGGCAGCTTCCGAGGTGATTTTGGCTTTCGGCGTGGCCGCGTTGACAACAAACACCAACGGCTTGCCAGCGCGCTCGCACAAGTCGACCGTTGCGCCCACGGCGCGCAGATCGTGCGGGCTGGGACGAGTGGGCACGACGATCAGTTCGGCGACGCCGATGACTGACTGAATCGCCATAGTAATGGCGGGCGGAGTGTCGATGACCGCAAGCTTGAAGCCCTGCTGGCGCAGAACCTGAAGATCATTGGCTAGCCTTGCGACAGTGGTTTGGGCGAAGGCAGGATATTCCTCTTCGCGTTCATTCCACCAATCGGCCAGCGAACCTTGTGGATCAATGTCGATCAGAACGACCGGGCCAGCGCCAGCGCGCTGTGCCTGGACGGCAAGGTGTCCGGACAGGGTAGTCTTCCCTGATCCACCTTTCTGCGATGCCAAAGCGAGTACACGCAATGCCTGGGTCCCCCTGGATTAGCCCTATGGACGCCGCCCAAATGCGGCTGTTGATCCGGGGATCGCAGACTACCCCTAATTTTGGGTTAACGCGGGGCGATGTGCTTTGATCGAAAAGTGCTGGGATCGCGAATACTCAGTCACATGTATCGCATGGCTACGGAGCCCAAGTTCACATGCAAATCGGCTGGCAACCATTTGATAACGATTTGTTCACTATAAATCGCTGCAGCTTTCGCGGCTCCGCCCGCAATTCAAAGATTCTAGCCGCAAGGATTGAACAGATCATGGCAAACAAGACAGCCCTCTACACCCAGCGCGCGATCACTCTTGCGATCTGTGCGACGATTGGTCTTGCTGCAGCCCCAAGTTTTGCCGATGTAAAGGCCGGTGTGGATGCCTGGAGCACAGGAGACTTCGAAGGCGCCGTCAACGAATGGCGGATGCCTGCGCAAAATGGTGATGCCGATGCGCTCTTCAATCTTGCGCAGGCATATCGACTGGGCCGAGGCGTGCCAGCGGATGTGGACCGCGCGCGCGAACTCTACGCAGAAGCGGCTTCAAAGGGGCACATAAAGGCCGCTGATAATTACGGTCTGCTGTTGTTCCAGCAGGGAGACCAGAGTGTTGCCATGCCGTTGATCCGTGCCGCTGCCGAACGCGGAGATCCGCGCGCGCAATATGTTTTGGGTCTTGCGCACTTCAACGCAGACTATGCCGAGCGAGACTGGGTTCGCGCCTATGCACTTTTGACACTCTCTCGGTCAGCCGGATTGCCTCAGGCTGGCGGTGCGCTCGGTGAGATGGATAAGCATGTCCCGCTCGAAAAACGCCAGCAGGCACAGTTGCTCGCTCGCGAAATCGATGCCCGCGCTGGTCAGATTCGCGCCTCGCAAGTGGCGGCAGCTGATCTTGGCCGCGTTTCCGGCACTGTACCGCCTGAACCTGTTGCTGCTCCGGCGGCGCGAATTGCCAATACGCCTGCTTCAGCCGCTCCAGTGCGCGCCGTTCCGAATCGTCCGGTTCCGGTGCCAGTGGCGCAGCGCCCAGTTTCTAGTCAGGCCACAAACACTGGCCCATGGAGGGTGCAACTGGGTGCCTTTGGTGTTGCCAGCAATGCTGATCGCCTCTGGAACAAGGTTTCCGGCAGCAGCGCACTTGCGGGTAAGCAAAAGATGCTTGTGCCAGCAGGCAAGGTGACGCGGCTCCAGGCCGGCGGCTTTTCGAGCCGCAGCGAAGCTGAGCGCGTCTGTGACAGCCTGAAACGCCAGGGTCAGGCCTGCATGGTCGCCAAGAGCTAGAGTACGATCAGACCAGGAACCATGTGTGCTCGATCGAGCACAACCTTGCCGCTTCCCCTCACTGTTCCGGCTGCTACGATGCATCGGACAACGGGGTAGGGATATCGGCTATGAGTGACAGTTCGGCGCCAGAGGCCAGTGATGGGTTGACGACACCCGATCAGATTCTTCGGGCAGCTGCGCCCGCCGCTTCAGGGGATCGCATCAGCAGCCTCGATTTCATTCGCGGCATCGCAGTGATGGGAATTCTTGCGGCCAATATAATTGCCTTCGGTCAACCGATGAGCGCTTACATGTATCCGTCAGCCTTCTTGGTAGAGTCGGGCGATTCCGATGGGTGGCAGTGGATCGCTCAATTTACCCTTATTGACGGCAAGATGCGTGGCCTGTTCACACTGCTGTTCGGTGCCGGGATGTACCTCTTTATGGAGCGAGCCTGGGCGCGCGGAGCGACTAGGTGGCTGCAAGCAAGGAGGCTAGCGTTCTTGCTTCTGTTCGGACTGTTCCATTTCTATTTTATCTGGTTCGGCGATATCCTGTCACTTTATGCGCTATGCGGCCTTGTTGTTTTACTGTGCCTGGGCTGGAGCGCGAAAACACAACTGCGTGTTGGTGTGCTCGGCTACGTCGTTGGCGCTGTTATGTTTGGCGTCGCCATGATCCCCCTCCCTTTCATCGCCGATACCAGTTTTGGCGATACTGCAGCTATGGCCGATATGCGAACAGGCCTGATCGAAGGGCAGGCGGATGCCGAAATCGAAGATGCAACGATGGCCGCGCTAAAGAGTTCGGGCGATTATGTCGGTTTGGTGCAATATCGCTTTGCCGAGCACGCATTCGATCCGTTCTTCAACGTCATGTTTTTTGGATTTGAGTCGATTCCACTCATGCTGATCGGGATTGCGCTGTTCCGAATGGGCTTTTTTGGCACAGGGTTTGGACGAAGCGGGATGATTCGATGGGGATGGATCGCGTTGATTGTTGGCGCTGCGTTGCATGTGGCGATCGGACTGTGGGCGCGTGAGTCCGGCTTCACCTACTATGGGACGCTGGCGGCCTTCATGGGCTTCAGCGTGCTTCCGCGCCTGTTCATGGTGCTCGGTATGGCGGCCCTGCTTGTCGTCTATTCGGAGGCATGGACTGGGTGGCTCGCGCAGCGGATCAGCGCCGCAGGGCGAGCTGCCTTCACCAACTATCTCGGGACATCGATCCTCATGCTGTTTGTATTCCACGGCTGGGCACTGGGTCTATTTGGTGAACTCAACCGGCCGCAGCTTTACCTTGTGACAGTTCTGACATGGGTGGTGATGCTCGCATGGTCAAAGCCATGGCTTGAGCGATTCAGGTATGGCCCGCTCGAATGGCTGTGGCGCTGCCTCACCTATGGGAAGGTGTTTGACCTGACCCGGACCGCGCCAGCCAAATAATCGCTGTCTCGCAGCGGCATAGTAAGTGAAGGATAAAACCAACCTATCGCTTGCTATTGAGAATAATTCGCATACAGTGTTCTTGCAAACGCTTCGCAGGAGTGATTCTCGACCGCCATGTATGTCTGTATCTGCAACGCCATCCGAGAAACCGAATTGCGCGAAGTCGCGTTGAGCACAGGCGGCGATGCGGAAGCGACCTATGCGAGTCTGGGCAAACGCCCCAATTGTGGCCAATGCCTTGTGAAAGCTGGAAAAATTCTCGATGAAGAACGCGCTCTGGCTTCTTGCGAAAAAGTCGCAGTCTAATCTGACATTGCGCTATTGCGAATAGATCGCAAGCCGCTGATTCCTAACAGCTTTTTCGAAGTCCTCCCCTTGTAAGACTGGTCTTCAAAGCGCATATTGCGCGCGTCACCAAATCATTTTTGCATCTTACAGGGAGCACGCGCGATGAAGGGCGACCCGAAGGTTATCGAATTTTTGAACAAGGCGCTCACCAACGAGCTGACCGCGATCAATCAGTATTGGCTGCATTACCGCGTGCTAGACGATTGGGGTGTGACCAAGCTTGCCGAGTACGAGCGCAAGGAATCTATCGAGGAAATGGAGCACGCAGACAAACTTGCCGAGCGGGTGCTGTTCCTAAACGGCTTGCCCAATTTCCAGGCCATCCACAACCTGCGTGTAGGTGAGACAGTCGAGGAGATACTCAAGGCCGACATGGCGCTTGAGGAGGATGCGATCCCGCTGCTGCGCGATGCGGTCGAGCACTGCGAAAGTGTGCGCGACTATGTCAGCCGTGACCTGTTTGCCCACATTCTCGACAACGAAGAAGAGCATGTCGATTTTCTTGAAACCCAGTTCGACATGATCAAGAATATGGGTCTTGAGAACTACGTCCAGCTGCAAAGCAAAGCGGCAGGAGAGGGTGAAGGATAAGTTCGCAGATAGAATGTCGCGAAGAAACTCGGGGGCGGGCGGCGATGGTCGCTCCGCCCCTTTTCCTGGTTACCGGTCGTCTTGAATGGTGGCCTGCAATTCTGCTCTCGGCATAGGCGTGGCAATCGTCATGTCGGCATCGAGTTGGAGGAGTGCGGAGCCGTCAGGAAGGTATCCTCGCGTATGGTACCCCCCTGAATCAGCGACCTCATAGACAACACAGAATTCGAGAGATGACATCCGGTCAACTGTCGCGAAAAGGAGCAGGGCAGAATAGAGCTCGGCTTCGCTCAGTTCGGTAACTGGCCGTTGGCTGTGGAGTGTGATGCCAACATAACCAGAATAGCACAAAGCGTTGCCTCTAACTTCGCGCTGATGGGCGGTCTCGAACCACATACCCGGTGCAAAGCCCATATAAGCACGCTCTTGCGTGAGCTCGTCGAAGCCCGGACGAAGTGTGTAGGACTCCATTTCGGTAAGCTCGGGCGATGGCTCTCCGACAACATCAATGATGGTCGGGATTTCCGAATCATTGTCCTTCAGAACGGTTTCTGCAAGCCCTCCTTCCAGGCCTTCAATCTCGGCAAGAATATCTACTCCGGTTTCGGTCCAGTTCTCGACAATCGGTCCCGGCTCCATCAGTTCAGCGATGATCGGGTCCACCAGTGCTCCGATCTCATCGCGCGAGCTGAAAAGGGTAAAGAACTGAATGATTTGATCGTCTGTCGCCGTTCCGGGAATATCGGTTTGCTGCTGGTCAGACCAATCGACTTCTTCACTTTCTATGGATTCCTCTGCGGGCGGTTCAACGGCTTCTTGTGCGGCAACCGGGCCAGAGAACGCCATACAAAGTGCCGCGATGCAGGTCCCGAGAGTAACGGTTCTCGCCACCTTCAGCTCTCCTTCTTTGGCGCCTGGAAATCCGCCTGACCGCGTGCAGCAAGACGGGTCTCCAACAGGAATGACACCAGGCCAGAGATAAGAAATGCGACAGTCGAGACCCACAGGATCGCAATCAGGGGGCCAATTTTTGCATCAATATAGGTCGACACAAACAGAAGCGCGATAACAATGCTGATGATCACACCGGCGGCAGACGAGAGCATTATTGCCCGGCGGGCATGGTGGC
>JBCAXQ010000086.1:0-10463 GCA_038534015.1 Pseudomonadota bacterium
CGCGATCTGTCCCCAAAAGCCCTGCGGGCGAAGTTGGTGATTGCAGCTGCCGAATGCGAGGCGCGTAATGGTAGTCTCAGGCGCCAGAGAGACGTTGCCAGGCGCAACCGGTAGCTCGACCTCGCCTATAAGCTTGGCATAGTAAGGCGCGAGCAAATCCTCTGAAGTAAGACTTACTTCGCTGGCCGAATGCCCATCCGCCAATGCTGGACTGGTTGCCAATGCGATTGCAGCGACTGAGAACGAAAGGCGACGCATAAAGTACTCCTGATTCCGAATTGCTTTGCTTTTTGCTTGGCTCGAATGACGGTTTCGCGACCAGTTAACCGGTTTACAGAGGCGGCAATTCCGAGAAGTCGGTCAACGCCGCATCGCGCATACCACGCCAGACGTTGCGCGCCTGCACCGTCTCGGCAACATCATGGACCCGCAGAATGTGAACACCGGCATCCATCCCCTTGGTCGCCAGCGCCAGGGACCCACCCAGCCGCTCATGCGCGTCTGCCTCATTCGATAAGGCGCCAATCATGCGTTTGCGGCTGACCCCCAGCAGCAACGGCGAACCGATCGCATGAAACATCGGCAGCGCGTTGAGCAGGGCGAGGTTTTCAGCCACCGACTTCCCAAACCCGATACCGGGATCGAGAATGATCTTGTCCTCTGCAATCCCAGCCGCAATGGCCTTCTCCCGCGTATGGGAGAGGAAATCGTACACGTCGAAAACGACGCTATCGTATTTCGCATCCGCATGCAGATCTTCGCCCGCTCCAGGCGCATGCATCACTACAACCGGACATCCGGTATTGGCGACGAGTTCCATTGTCCGAGGATCATAGCGCATGGCGGACACATCGTTCGCGATATGTGCCCCGGCCTGAAGGCCCGCTTCTAGAACGCCGGCACGACGGCTATCCACGCTGATGGCCGCTCCCATCCCTGCGCAATACTCGACTGCCGGCAAGACCCGGTCGATTTCCTCCCCTTCGAATGTCGCCTGTGCTCCGGGCCGGGTGCTTTCGCCACCTATATCAATAATCGCCGCACCGGCCTCAACCATGGTCGATGCATGCGCACGGCCCTCATCCGGTTTATCCAGAAATTCGCCCCCGTCGGAAAAGCTGTCGGGTGTAACATTCAGAATGCCCATGATCTGAGGCTGATCGAGCCGAATTGTCCGGGTGCCGAGTTCAAGGGGAGCATGTGCTTTCTGGAGATTGGCCCATTGCCGTTCTGCTTCGGCTGGCAGGATACCGCCAAGGCTGGAAAAGAGATCTTGCGCGTCGGCTGTCCCAAACAGCTGTCGCGAGACAACGGCGCCATCCTCCCGCACGATCAACGCAAAGCGGCTGGCATATACCATCGATCCGGCCAGCCGGATTGCCGCGCCCTCTTCAGACTGTGGTCCCGGTGCGAACCCGACCGGGCGAATGTAAACATTAGCCATCGCTGTCGATTAGGCGGCATTGCCTCCATAGTGAAGACGTGCGCGCAAGATCGCTCACAGAAAAGGGGTCGCGCCTAGCGCGCGACCCCTCTTCGACCGGTAGCCTTGGTGTTAGCCTCCGAATTTGACCCGGACGCCGGCAGAAACGATCGATTGCTCGGATTCCACGCCAAGCGTGGCCGGAAGCAGATCAAGGGCGATGTCTGCATCTTCGGTCGTTGCCCGGTAGGTGTATTGGCCGAAGATTTCGGCGCTCTCGCCGATTTCGAAGCTCGCACCCGCCATCAGCTGATAGGAGAACGCACTGTCATCATCGTCGCCGACCAGAACGCCGGATGGCACATATTCGGTGTCGACCCATTGATAGCCGACACCTGCGCCAACATAGGGCTTGAAGGCG
Source organism: Pseudomonadota bacterium (assembly GCA_038534015.1). Lineage (GTDB taxonomy): Bacteria > Pseudomonadota > Alphaproteobacteria > Sphingomonadales > Sphingomonadaceae > Erythrobacter. Next base: position 1,845 of record JBCAXQ010000086.1, read on the forward strand.
CTGCCAGTCTGGATATCGTAGAACACGTTACCGAACAGCCCGAAGTTCGAGACGCTGCCTTGACCATCGGCGATCACTGCACCGACAGTGGGGTTGGCAGCATCGGCCGCGCCCCGGGTAAGCACGGCTGAATCGACGCCATCAATGTCCGCTCCGCCGACTGTAAGGCCAGTATGGGTGTCCACATCGTATTCGGAATACGCACCTTCCAACTCGACCCGCAGGCCGTTGTCGAATGCATAGCCGAGCTGGCCACTGATCGCATAGCCGGTATCGAATTCGGTGTTCCAGCCGAGCGTAGTGTCGGCTGGGATCTCACCAAAGTCGTCTGTAGCCGGAACAGTGGCATCGAACTGGCCAGAGTTTTCACTGTCACTCGGCAAGCTTATTCCGCCGCTGACTCCGACATAGGGGCCATCGGCCCAAGCAGTTGCAGGAAACGCCAGAGCGCCAAAAATGACCGCGGAAATTCCAAGGGATTTACAAGGGGTACGCATAATTTCCTCACTATAGTTTCTGCCCCCGAGCACGTTACGAACGCGCGATAAATCACGGGAGTTAGATGAACGTACGGTGTGGAAATCTGGGCGGTTTTGTGGCGCTGCGACGAGCTGTTGCTAGTCTTCGTTGGCCAGCAGGAATTGTTGCCTAGCTGCGTCGAGCTGTTTGATCTCTCCGCCTTCTTCAAAGTGCCAAAAGGTCCAACCATTGCAGCTCGGGGCGCTTTGCAGCTCTTTCCCGAGCCCGTGGATGGACCCGGTTTTGCCTTCGATCTCAAGCGAACCGTCCGCCCGGACAGCCGCAACCCATCGGCGTTTCTTGTCGAACACTTTTGTGCCGGGCTTGATTAGACCGTTTTCGACCAGTGTCCCGAAGGCGACGCGAGGTGCTGATTTCCTGCTTTGCATCGTTTCGAGCGCGCTTTCATCCAGCGGCAGCTCTTTTTCGATGCGTTTGATTGCTACGCTGCGATAGAAGTCTTCGCGCTCACAGCCGATCCATTCGCGGCCGAGCCGTTTGGCCACCGCCCCTGTTGTGCCCGTGCCGAAGAAAGGATCGAGCACCACATCGCCTTTTTCCGTTGTGGCAAGCAGCACGCGATACAGCAGCGCTTCGGGCTTTTGCGTGGGATGGGCTTTCTTGCCGTTTTCCTTGAGCCGCTCTGCCCCGGCACAAATCGGCATCACCCAATCGCTGCGCATTTGCAGCTCATCATTAAGCGTTTTCATCGCGCGATAATTGAACTGGTAACGCGACTTCTCGCCCATGCTGGCCCAGATCAGTGTTTCGTGCGCGTTGGTGAATCGCGTCCCTTTAAAGTTCGGCATCGGATTGGTTTTGCGCCAGACGATGTCGTTGAGAATCCAGAAGCCCAAATCCTGGAGGATAGCGCCCACGCGGAAGATGTTGTGATAGCTGCCAATGACCCACAGCGCGCCATCAGGTTTCAGAACGCGGCGCGCCTCTGTCAGCCACGCACGGGTGAAATCGTCATAGACCCGGAAACTGTCGAATTGATCCCAGTGATCATCGACCGCATCGACCTGACTGCCATCTGGCCGATTAAGGTCGCCGCCGAGCTGCAAATTGTAAGGCGGGTCGGCGAACACGCAGTCGATGCTGTCGTCCGGCAACGAACGCATCGCCTCAATACAATCACCATCAAGGATCTGGCCGATGGGAAGTTCTGGCGCGCGCGTTTTTTCCGGCGCCTTTAAGGCTTCCGCAGTCCGCATGTCAGCGGTTTCGATCACACCCATCATCAATCCCCTCAGGGCCGGAGACCGACCCGCGTGCATCAAGTTATCCACAGGGTGAGTCCATCGGGACTCCGCGTCAAGTGAAGAGTGATGGGCGGTTATGGTTAACAGCTAGTTACCGGCACGTATTGTGGTGCGGAACGAAACGAGTCCGGCACTAGATGTGGAGTCCCAGGCGCGTGCGCAGACTCGATATGCAGGGGTGTTGCGCGAAAGATTCACACCAGAACGAATACAACATTGCCGAGAAATGCCACGAGCAGAGCCACCCCAATCAGGCGCGTGACCGATTTTGCGAACCACAACAAAGCGAGCAGCGCTACTGCGCTCGCGGTCAACAACCCCATCTGCAGTCCAAGCAGGTTCTCCGGCAACGCGAATGGAGCAATGCTCATCGTGGTCCCGCCGATCAGCAGGATGTTGTAGATGTTTGAGCCGACGACATTGCCGATCGCGAGTCCTGCCTTGCCGCGCAGCGCCGCAGCCAGCGAGGCTGCGAGTTCAGGCAACGAAGTTCCGAACGCTACAACCGTCAAACCTATCGCGGTCTCGCTCACGCCGAAAATCGTGGCGAGATCAATCGCGCCAGTCACAAGAATTTGCCCGCTGAATACAAGCACCGCCAGACCGACGGCGAACAGGGCGGCCGCAATCAGACCATTTTGCGGTCCATCCTCGTCGCTTTCGTCCAGTGACACTCCCGGATGGCGGTAGCGCCAGACAATATAGGCCACGATCGCTATCAGCAGGATACCGCCGATCCAGGGCGCGCCAATCTGCACGTAGGCCAACGCCGCAAGCAGCAATGTCGCCAACAGCGCAACCACTGCGTCGCGTCGTCCTGCGCCTGAAAGCGCAATCGGCGTCACCACGGCCGTCGCGCCAAGAATAAGAAGCGTGTTCGCCAGGTTTGAACCGACGATATTGCCCCAGGCAATGCCCGGAGACCCTTCGAGCGCTGCCTGAACGCTGGCAACCATCTCCGGCATGCTCGTAGCAAAGCCGACGATCACCAACCCGGTAAACAACGTCGAAACGCCAAGCTTCTGCGCAATGCCCACGGCACCGCGCACCAACAGTTCACCGCCGATGGCAAGGCCGACTAGCCCGGCGAGGCTGAGAAGAATCGCATTTAACATGATCGCAGCGGCGCTTAGTGCAACCGGGCGCTAGAGCAAAGCATTGGCTTAGCTTGAGCGTTGCCAAGCCACCGGCTCCCGGTGATCAAAGCAGACTGGCTTGCGCGACGGGCGCAAAGCTTTGACGATGAAAAGGTGTCGGGCCATGGGCGCGCAACGCCTCCATGTGCTCCCGCGTTCCATATCCCTTGTTTTTTTCCCAGCCATAATGCGGGTATTGCTCAGCCGCTTTGCGCATCAACCGGTCGCGCCATTCCTTGGCAATGATCGACGCGGCAGAGATTGCGGGTTCACTGTCATCACCGCCAATGATCGCACGCGCTTGCCATTTCCAGCCATCCCGCCTTCCCGCCGGGGTCATGTTGCCATCGATGATCACCTCGCCCACTTCGCCTGGTAATGCGTCGCTAACGCGGCCAACGGCCTCGGTCATGGCTTGCAGGGTTGCCTGCAATATATTGATTCGGTCGATTTCGGTTGGCTCGATCACTCCCACCGCCCAGGCGCACCTTTCCCTGATCTCCAGATCAAGACGCGCTCGCTTTTTCGATGAAAGTCTTTTGGAATCCGCCAGACCCTGCGGTGGAGACTTGCAGAGCACCACGGCTGCCGCCACTACGGGTCCGGCCAGCGGGCCGCGCCCCGCTTCATCAACGCCAATCACCGCCCCTTTTTCTGAGAGATCGAGGGCACCAAATCCGGTTTTGGGAGTTCCGTACAGCATGATGACCTATTCCAGACCTTTCCTCGCCCTATCCCTTCCTGCCTTCGCGCTCGCAAGCTGCGCCAATGCAGAAATGGGGGACAGCTCATCTGCTGACCCCGCTGATTTCACCTTCGACGTGGAAGAGATGGCCGAGTTCAATGAACCTTGGGCGATCGAGTTCGCCCCCGGTACCGAGACCATTTTCATCACCGAGAAATCGGGTGAGATGAAGTTCATGAACACCGCGACCGGCACAGTCGGAACGGTCAGCGGAGTACCCGAGGTGGCTTATGGCGGCCAGGGTGGCCTCGGCGACGTAGCATTTCTCGAATCTGAGGCGAGCGACGATCTGAGCGAGCGCACGATCTACCTGAGCTGGGCCGAGGCTGGTGACGGTGGATTTGGCGCAGCAGTCGGACGCGGCACCCTTTCGTGCGATAGCGAAACCACCTGCACTATCTCGGGCATGGACGTAATCTGGCGCCAGTCGCTAAAGACCGGACGCAAAGGCCATTATTCTCACCGCATCGTCTTTTCACCGGATGAACAGCACATGTTCATTTCCAGCGGCGATCGTCAGGAACTGGAGCCAGCGCAGGACAACACCAACAATCTCGGCACGATTGTCCGCCTCAACCTTGATGGCACGCCCGCGGAAGGAAATCCCTTTGCCGATGAAGGCGAAATTCAGTCACAGATCTGGTCCTATGGGCATCGCAATCTCCTTGGAATGGATTTCGACACCGAAGGACGGCTCTGGGATGTCGAACATGGCCCGGCGGGCGGCGATGAACTCAACCTTGTAAAGGTCGGCACCAATTATGGCTGGCCGACAGTCTCGGATGGGGACCACTACAACGGCAACCCGATCCCCGACCACGAGACCCGGCCAGAGTTCGCGACCGCCGCAATCGGATGGACTCCGGTGATCGCGCCTGGTGACATGATCTTCTACAAGGGGGACATGTTCGAAGCTTGGCAAGGTGATGCGCTGATCACCGGTCTTGGTGCACAGGCTCTGGTGCAGGTCGATATCGAAGGTGACACCGCCACCGAAGTCGCGCGCCATGAGCTTGGTGGACGCTTGCGATCTGTCGAAGAAGGTCCCGATGGATCGATCTGGGTCGCTGCAGATGGTCCCGGTGGAAAACTGTTCAAGCTTTCGGCTGACTGATCCCTTTCATTGCCCGTCATAGCTAGGAGTGGCGACGACGAAGCAATCCAGAGGATCGACTATCCGCGTTCGCGGTAGAGGCAAGCTTTGAAAAAATGGATTACCGCGCGACCTATGGTCGCTCGCAATGACGAACTGTGGGTAGTGGATGGCTTGGCACGCCGAGCAAACATCACTAATCGCGCCCGCCCATGGCGTCACTAATACCCTTGTCTTCGGTAGAGCCCGCACTGATCGAGCAATTGCTCGACCGGGCATTCGGACCAGATCGGCATGCGCGCACAGCCTATCGCATTCGCGCAGGCATGGATTGGCTTCAAGCGCTCAGCTTTGCTGTGCTTGACGACGAGGAGATGCTTGTTGGTACGATCCAAGTGTGGCCAGTTGCGCTGACAGATCCCGATGGGCGCGATTTTCCCTTGTTGATGGTCGGTCCGGTTGCGGTTGTCCCCGGTCACCAGAATGAAGGCTATGGCAAGGCGCTGATGCTCGCAGCGCTGGAAGCGATCGCTGAAACAAGCGGAAACACTCCGCCTCTTCCGCAGGTTATGATCGGCGATCCGGAGTACTATGGACGCTTTTTCGGCTTCACTGCTGAACATACCGGCGGCTGGCGCACTCCTGGTCCGAATGATCCGGCGCGTTTGCTGGTCCGGTGCGACAATCCGGCTATTCTACCCGAGAAGGGAAACCTTGGCCCGTGGGGACTTTCCTAGTTTCCGCGCGCCATCCGGCGCAAGATTCCGGATCCTAGCCACCCGCCCGGATCTCATCGAATAGAAACGTCCTTGGCTCATTAACCTTAGTCTGGCATCGCTTGGCACAACAATGCCGTACGAACCGCCTCCCTACCTCGCCGAACTGACCCTTGCCGAGATCGCCGAGCAGGTCGCAGCTCGCAAACTGCCGCCGGTTGAAGGCTGGGCTCCGCAGAAGCGGGGTGACAGCCGGATGCGTGTCGCCGCTGACGGCACTTGGTTCCATGATGACGATCCGATCAAACGCGATGCGATGGTGCGTGCGTTTTCGGGACTGCTGATCCGCGAAGATGATGGACAGCACTTTCTCGTCAGCCCGTTCGAAAAGCTGAGCATTGAGGTCGAGGACGCAGCCTTCATCGCAACCGATTGCGCGGAGCGCGATGGCGGTCTGGCGTTTCGCCTCAACACGGATGAACTGGTGATCGCTGGCCCGGAACATCCACTCCGCGCCGCAGGTGACGTCGATACCCCGGCCATTTATCTCCACGTCCGGCGCGGCTGCGAAGCGCGGCTCAATCGCTCCACATACGCTCAGCTTGCTGAAATCGCGCTCAAGCATGGAAACGACTGGACCGTAACAAGCGGTGGCGAGACTTACTCGTTGGTGCCCTGATGTCCGCGCTGTTCGATCATTTGTCCGCGACCCTGGAGAAAGGTCATCGGGTCGAAATCTCGGACCTGCTGACCGACGCAAGCTTTGCCGATAGTTCGCGCAATGCCGAGGCCGCTGTCCTTATCGCGGTTACCGATCGCGAACGGCCTGGTGTCATCCTGACCCAGCGCCCTCAAGACATGCGCGATCATCCAGGACAGGTGGCTTTTCCCGGCGGCAAACTCGACCCGGGTGAGGATGCGGTAACGGCAGCGCTGCGCGAAGCCGAAGAGGAATTGGCTCTTTCACCCCAGACGGTAAGGGTCATTGGCACAACCGATTATTACCAAACCGGAACGGGTTTCAACATCACGCCAGTTCTCGCGGTGGTGCCACCGGACCTTAACCTGGTGCCTAGTCCCACCGAGGTGGATGACTGGTTTGAGGCACCGCTTGATCTGTTGCTCGATCGGACGGCATGGGAAACACATGAGGTGTTCTGGAGAGGGGCAAACCGACGCTATCTCGAGATGAACTACCAAGGTTTCCGCATCTGGGGCGTGACCGCCGCGATCATCGCCAATCTGTCTCGGCGTATCTCGCTTGAGGGGTTCGCCGAGGAAGGATCAGAACGTGTTGCCTGATCTTTCCAGTGCTGACTGGCCCCGGCGCGCAGGCTTGCGCGCGCTCACCGCCGCTCTCGGTGCAGAGAATATCCGCTGGGTCGGGGGTGCCGTTCGCGACACACTGCTCGAATTGCCTGTCCACGATATCGACTGCGCGACAACGCTCACACCCGATGCGGTGATCGATCGCTGCCGCGACGCCGGCATTCGGACCGTCCCTACCGGCATTGAACATGGCACAGTCACCGCTGTCCTTGAGGACGGCCCCGTCGAAGTGACGACTTTGCGGCATGACGTCTCGACCGATGGCCGCCGCGCGACTGTGGCATTCGCGAAAGAATGGCGTGAGGATGCCGCCCGGCGGGATTTCACCATCAACGCGCTGTTCGCGCACCCCGAGACACTTGCAATTTCGGACTATTTCGGTGGACTGGACGATCTGGCGGTACGCCGCGTGCGCTTTATCGGCGATGCGCGAGAGCGCATCCGCGAAGATCATCTGCGGATTCTGCGTTACTATCGCTTCCAGGCGCGCTTTGGCTCGGACCTTGATATCGAAGCGGAAGAGGCCTGCGCGGAGTTGGCCGATACGCTCAAGGGGTTAAGCCGAGAACGCGTAGCCAGCGAGTTGCTTGGCTTGTTATCGCTCCAAGATCCCGGTGCTACCGTAGAGCGGATGCACGACCGTGCGGTTCTGAGGGTGATCTTGCCGGAAACCTGTTTGCGTCACGTGGAGATGCTTCGGGACCTTATTGCGTTCGAGGCAGAACAAGAGTTTGCAGGTGACCCAATCCGGCGGCTCGCGGCTTTGCTGCCTCATTCTCCGGATGTCGCAGAGATCGTCGCAGCGCGGCTGAGGTTGTCAAAGGCGCAGCGAGCGCGGTTGGTTTCTGCGGCCGAACGGCTGGATGATGGAAATGCCGATGCCCATGCACTCGCATACCGTCTATCGGCAGATTTCGCGGTGGACCGCCTATTGCTGCAAGGTCTCGACGCGCAAACGCTCAAGGATTGGGAAGCGCCCACCTTCCCGCTTAAGGGCGGTGCGATTGTCGCGCGGGGAGTCGCAGCGGGACCGGAAGTCGCCCGCATTCTTCAAACCATAGAGAAGCAATGGGTGGCCGAGGGTTTCCCCGATGAGGCTCGGGTTCAAGAATTGTTGAACCACGCTCTCAACTGATCACTCAAAGCGATTGTTCTTCGGGAAACCTTGTGGTGGCAGCCGACCAGCGGCACCACGCGCGACTTTCCACATCCCGATCTCGTTCTCAGTCCGCGTTCGATCACCTGAACCGCCCATCGTCCAGCTAAGGCCTTCTTCCAGTTTGAACGTGGTCGCGTCGGACAATCCGCCATCGCGATAGCGTTGCAACGTCACACCCTGACCCTTCGCCATCACCGTCATTTCGTCGAGCGCGAACACCACCAGCTTGCGGTTTTCTCCGACACTTGCGACGTGGTCGTGGCCATCGCCGATCTCGCGCAACACTTGCAAACGAGCATCGCCTTTGAGGTTCACGACCTGCTTGCCCTTCTTGGTCTCAGCCAGCAACTCGGCTGTCTCGGCAACAAAGCCTTTGCCAATGCTTGAGGCCAGCAACAGCCTGCCACCAGGCTTGTGCACCAGCATTTTTGCGATGCTGGTATCGGCGTCCAGATCGATCATGGTGCGCACTGGCTCACCAAAACCGCGCGCGCCCGGCAGCCTGTCACACCCAAGAGTGTAAAACCGGCCATTCTCGGCCGCGATCAGCAGTTTGTCGGTGGTCTGCGCATGCAGGATGAACGCCAGCTCGTCGCCTTCCTTATACTTGAACTCCTGCGCCAAATCGACATGGCCTTTTGCCGCGCGGATCCAGCC
>JBCAXQ010000087.1:0-10460 GCA_038534015.1 Pseudomonadota bacterium
TTGCCAGAAAGCCGAGGGTTAGCCCGAGAGAGACCTCGATCGGCACATCCGACACGCCATAGAATGTCCAGCGCAACCCGCTCACCAGGAATGCAATCGGGTTTGCGAGTGCGATTGTCTGCCAGATACCCGGCAAGTCACTGATCGAATAGAACGTCCCGCCAAGGAACGTCAGCGGAGTCAGGATCAGGATCGGAATGATCCCCAACTTCTCAAAACTGTCAGCCCAGATCCCGAGGATAAAGCCGAAGAGCGAAAAGCTCGCTGCAACAAGCATGATATAGAGCCCGGCAAGCAGTGGGTATTTGATCTGATAATCGACAAAGAACGTTGCTGTGCCGAGGATAATTGCCGCAAGAATCAGCCCCTTGGTCGCAGCCGCACCAACAAACCCGATAAGCGTCTCTGCAACCCCGACCGGAGCAGAAAGCAGTTCGTAGATCGTGCCAGTGAATCGGGGCATATATATTCCGAAACTCGAATTGCTCGTTGTCTCGCCCAGCAGTGTAAGCATGAGCAAACCAGGGATGATGAATGCACCGTAAGGAACGCCTCCAATGGGTTCCATTCGTGCACCGATCACCGTGCCGAAAACGATGAAGTACAACGACGTAGTGAGCACGGGTGAAAGGATCGACTGAAACGCCGTGCGGAATGCTCGCATCACTTCGCGTTGGTAAATCGACCAAGCGCCTCGAAGATTGAAAGCCATCATGCCGCCTCCTTCTCTTGGAGAAGCGAGACGAAGATGTCTTCAAGCGAGCTATCGTGGATATCAATTCCGCGATAATCAATACCGGCGGCGATTAGCGCCTTGGTCAAATCTGCGACCTCCTCGCGCCCTTTGCCTGAACCATCGCCCCCGCGATAACAAAGCTCACTACCAGACTTGCGAAGCTCAACAGGAAAAGCCGCAATGGCCGCTGGCAATTCCAAAAGCGGTTCGGACAGCTCGATCACAGCCTCAGTGGTCCCGAGCCGCTGCATCATTGACGCCTTGTCATCCACCATCAGGATTTTGCCAGACTGGATGATACCTACACGGTCGGCCATTTCCTCGGCCTCTTCGATATAATGCGTGGTCAAGATGATCGTAACGCCGCGTTCGCGTAGCTTGCTGATCTGTGCCCACATATCCTTGCGAAGCTCGACATCCACTCCAGCGGTAGGCTCATCAAGAAACAGCAACTCTGGCTCATGCGAAAGCGCTTTCGCGATAAGCACGCGCCGCTTCATACCACCGGATAGTTCGCGAATCTGGCTCTTGCGTTTGTCCCACAAAGTCAGGCTTCGAAGGACTTCCTCGATCCGGCTCTTGTCTGGAGGATGGCCGAATAGGCCGCGCGAATAGGAAACGGCATTCTCGACCGTTTCAAACATGTCTGTGCTTAATTCTTGCGGGACCAATCCGATCTGAGCTCTCGCCGCCCGCCATTGCCGGGACAGGTCATATCCAAATGCTGTCATTGTGCCCGAAGTAGGCCGAACGAGGCCGCATACCGATCCGATCAACGTCGTCTTACCCGCCCCGTTCGGGCCAAGCAGCGCAAATATCTCGCCCTTGCGTATCTCAAGATCCACATCATCGAGCGCTTTGACCCCGCCAGAATAGATTTTCGAAAGGCCAGCGATTTTAAGGATAGGTTCGGACATGCAACTTTAGTGGGCGTCGCCTTAACCGAATGCAAGGAGGCCTAAGGCAACAGCAACGAAGAATCTCCATAGGAGTAGAAACGATATTTGTTTTCAATCGCATGCCTATAGGCTGCCATCATTCGTTCGCGTCCCATCAGCGCGCTGACAAGCATCATTAGGGTCGACTTGGGCAGATGAAAATTGGTCATCAGACCATCGACCGCGCGAAACCGGTAGCCTGGGGTGATGAAAATGTCTGTGTCACCCGCAAACTGCCCAATCTTGCCATCATCGCTTGCGGCGCTTTCCAGCAATCGCAGTGATGTCGTCCCGACAGCGATTATCCGGCCTCCGCTGGCACGCGCTGCATTGATACGATCAGCAGTATCCCCTTCGATCCGACCAAATTCCGAATGCATCCTGTGATCATCGGTATCGTTAGCCTTTACCGGCAGAAAGGTGCCTGCTCCCACATGCAGGGTCAGAGTTTCACGCGCGATGCCGGCTGCGTCGATGGCGTTGACCAGTGCTTCGGTGAAATGAAGCGATGCAGTCGGTGCAGCCACTGCGCCATCTTCCCGCGCGAACATAGTCTGATAGTCGCTAAGGTCCTGCTCATCGACCCCGCGTTTGCCAGCAATATACGGTGGCAAAGGCATGGTGCCAGCACGGTCGAGCAGAACCTCAACTGGCTCATCCCCTTCGAAATTCAGTGTGAAGCTGCCATCTGCATGGCGACGTTCGGCGATGGCTTTCACACCCCCACCAAAGACAATCCTATCGCCATCCCGTAAACGCTTGGAATTCCGGACGAAGGCCTGCCAACGGCGCAGATCAATCCGCTTATGAAGGGTCGCACCGATCTTGGCGTCGCCACCGGCACGGCGTCCCTCCAGCTGAGCGGGGATCACTCGTGTGTCATTGAAAACAAGGAGATCTCCGGGGTTGAGAAGCGCCGGCAGGTCACGGACAGAGCGATCTTCGAACTCTCGCTGGCCAGACACCAGCAGCATCCGTGCTGCATCTCGCGGCCTTGCAGGGCGCAGCGCAATCCGATCCTGCGGCAGTTCAAAATCAAATAGATCGACCTTCATTGCCGCGCTCCTAGCGCAGCGATGAGTGTGCGCAAGACCCTACCGCTTGGTTACTGGGCCTGGGACGAGTTCAGCATATCGACCGTAATTTCCGGCTCGACGCGAGGCGGAGGAGCAGTGATCTGTGGTTTGTTGTCACTGGCAAGCGACGCCTGCAGAATACGCGTCGGGTTCTGAGGTGGTTCTCCCCGGTTGATCGCGTCGACCGCAGCCATATTGGCGATGACCCGGCCGAAATTGGTATACCGCTTGTCGAGGCTGAAACGCGGATAGAACACGATGAAAAACTGACTGTTGGCGCTGTTTTCCGCGCTGGCGCGGGCCATAGCCACAGTGCCGCGGACGTGAGGCATCGGGTTGAATTCTGCTTCAAGATCAGGAAGGTCTGACCCGCCCTGCCCTGTGCCGGTTGGATCACCACCTTGGGCCATGAAACCATCGATTACACGGTGGAAGATCACGCCATCGTAAAAGCCCTGGCGAGTTAGGGTCTTGATCCGTTCAATATGATCTGGGGCCCATTGCGGCATCAGACGGATCGCAACACGCTCTCCATTCGATAGGTCAAGCAGCCAGACGTTCTCCGTGTCAGAGCCAACATCATAATTGATTGGTTCAAATATACGCGGCCCCGCAGGTGTCTCAGCATCCTGGGCGGACACTGCGCTGGGCACGAGGAGAATTGCTAAACCGGCTGCAATCGCACCGAAAATCTTGTGGAGCATCATTGTCTTCACGAATTGTGTTAATCCAAGTTTGGTTGCGGCTTAGCTGCGGCGGCCTGACACTTCAATGAATGACTGTGCGCCATCGACAGTTGCCGTGAATTTGCGTTCAAAGTCAGTAGTCCCCTTTTTGACCAAGTTCTGCGACGCGGTTGTTGACGTCGTCACGCACTGCAGGACTAACGAAAGGGGTTATGTCGCCCCCGTACACTGCAATTTCCTTCACCAGCTTTGACGCGATCGGCTGCAAAGAGACATCAGCCATAAGGAACACCGTCTCAATCTCATCGTCGATCTGCTGGTTCATACCCGCCATTTGGTACTCGTATTCGAAATCGGCGACCGCCCGAAGTCCGCGAATGATAACGCTAGCATCCTGAGCCTTGGCAAACTTCATCAAGAGGGCGTTGAAGCCGACAACTTCCACATTGCCAAGGCCGAGGTTTTGGATCTCCCGCTCAACCATTGCAAAACGTTCTTCGGTCGCGAACATCGGATTCTTTGACGGGTTCGTCGTGACCCCAACAATAAGATGGTCAACCAGCTTTGAACCGCGACGAATGATATCGGCGTGGCCGAGTGTAATCGGATCGAAGGTCCCGGGATATATCCCGACGCGCCTAATCATTGTTGCTCCCTCTCCCATTCGAAGCCACCCTCTCCAGCCAACCTAAGCCGTTCGACATATCCGTCATCGACTGCTGAGACCAATTGCCCATCCTCTTGTGCTGTAAAGCCACGACCTGCCGCTGCACCAACAATCTTTTGAAGACAGCCTTCGCCAGCAATGAAAGCGGTAGTGTGGGTGAATTTCCTTCCTTCGTCGCGGAATGCGGCACCGACGACACTCAAATCATCGCAACGCTCAAGGTCGAACGTATCGACGAGCGCCGCAATCTGCCCTTCCTCGCTGCGATGATCGAGAACCACTTGGTTCCCGCGCGCCACTATGAAAGCAACAGCCAGCGCGATGATGATCAGCACAATCAAAAGGAGGCGCTTCACCGATCTCTCTCAACAATGAAACGCGCCAGTGCCCGTAACATATTCGCTTCATCACCGTGGCTGGTGAGGTGCCCGATCGCTTGATCGACAAGAGCGCGGGCCTGTTCGCGAGCCTGATCAACGCCCATCAGTGTTACGAAAGTCTGTTTGCCCTGTGCTTCATCCTTGCGCAGCGCTTTGCCTGCCTTTTCGGCGTCTCCCGTAACATCGAGCAAATCGTCGGCGATCTGGAATGCCAGACCAATATCTCGTGAATAGGCACGCAGATGCGTCCGCCCCTCCTGCGGCACCTTACCCAGGATTGCCCCCATCTCAACCGAGGCTGCGAGCAGCGCGCCGGTCTTAAGCTGCTGCAGCCGGGTAATGGTCGGCAAATCATATTCGACGCCGTCTTCGTCTGCGGCCATGTCCATCACTTGCCCGCCAGCCATGCCATTCATCCCGCTCGCTGTGCCCAGAGTCGCGATAAGCTCGCTACGGGTGAAGGGGTCTGGACTCGTCCCAGCATCTGCCAGAATTTCAAAAGCGAGAGCATGCAACGCATCGCCGGCCAGTACGGCGGTCGCATCATCAAAAGCCTTGTGCACGGTCGGCTTGCCATGGCGCAAATCATCGTCGTCCATGCAGGGCAGATCGTCGTGGATGAGCGAATAGACGTGGATCGCTTCTACAGCGCAACCGGCGCGGACGGCTGCATCACGGTCAACACCGTACAGCCCTGCGGTGCTTACGAGCAGGAGCGGACGAACGCGTTTGCCCCCACCAATCGCGGCGTATCGCATCGCCTCGACGAGCCGGGCCCGCGTGTCTGCAGGCACAGGCATGAAAGCATCAAAGGCCGAATCGACTTCGGCCTGAATTCGCTTCAGACCTTCGCCAAGCAAATCGCTTTCAACGCCAACTAGCATTTATCTGTCCGTATCCAGCGGCTCGGTGCCCGTGGGCTGGCCATTGCGATCTGTCACAATTTTTTCGATCCGTTCCTGTGCAGCGTCAAGGCGCTTCTGGCAGGCTGCGCGCAACTTCTCACCGCGCTCGTACAAGGTGATCGATTCATCAAGCGGCACATCGCCCCGCTCAAGCTGCTGCACTATCGCTTCAAGAGCGCTCAGCGCCTGTTCGAAGCTCATCTCGCTGATGTCTCCCGCATTCGCAGCGGAATTTGTTCCCTCGTCCATGTTCGGAGCATTGACCGCGCCAGCGAGCAGGGTCAAGACTGGCTTGCAAACAAGGGCGCAAACCGGGGACTCAGCCATGAAGTGGATTATCGCGTACGTTTCAGCGGCGATCGTGTTCGGCGCGCTAGATGCGATGTGGCTCAATTGGGCAGGCCCCAACCTTTATGCTCCCGCAATCGGTGAAATCATGGCTGAAGACTTCCGAGTTGCACCCGCAGCCGTGTTTTATTTCACTTACCTCGCCGGAATGGTCTGGTTCGCAATACGTCCAGGCCTTGCGTCTGGTAAAGTCTCGACTGCCTTGTTGAACGGAGCGCTTTTGGGCGCCCTGTGTTATGCGACCTTCGATCTGACAAGCCAAGCCGTGTTCAAAGTCTGGGCAACTCATGTGACGATTGCGGATATCTTCTGGGGAGCCTTTGCCACTGGCACCTCAAGCGCGATTGCTACTATGATCACTTTGCGCTTTACGGATTGAGGGCAAAGAAACAGGGGCGCCTGAGAAGATGTTCATCGGTCACTTCGCACCGGCTTTCGCGGCGGCTGCCATAAGTCCGCGTGCACCAAAACTCGGCACGCTGTTTGTTGCCGCCCAATTGGTCGATTGGGGCTTCTTTACGCTCGCCATGTTCGGGATCGAGAAGATGCGCATAGACCCGAGCGCTACTGTCATGGTGCCATTCGATCTTTATCATATGCCCTACACTCACAGCCTTTTAGGCACGGCCATATGGGCGAGCGTATTCGGCCTGATTGTGCTGATTTGGCAGCGCAATGCCTTCGGTGCGATGCTGGCCGGTCTGGTTGTGCTGTCTCACTGGGTACTCGACTGGCTGACCCACCGGCCCGACCTGACCATCGGCGGTGGTCCGGACGTTTATGGTCTTGGTCTGTGGAATTATCCCGCGATTGCAATCCCGCTCGAACTGCTGATTACGATTGGTGCTTTTGCGTTCTACATCAAACGCACCCGCGGGCCGATTGGGCCGCCACTGATCCTGATGGGGCTATTGCTCGTGCTACAAGCGATCAACTGGTTTGCACCACACCCACAAAGCGCCGGATTCATCCTTTACGCGCAAGCTCTGTTTGCTTTTGGCGTTTTGACAGGGTTCGCCGTGTGGGTCGGGGAAAATCGTTGGCATCGTCCGAGAGGCGGCTTGGCCTCTCCCAGCACCTGACCTAAGGGCGTGATATGCCAGAGATCACACCCGAAATCGTCGAGCAGCATGGCCTCTCACCCGAAGAATATGAGCGAGTCCTAAGCGGGCTTGGCCGTGAGCCCAACCTCGTCGAGCTTGGGATCTTCTCGGTGATGTGGTCCGAGCATTGCAGCTACAAGAGCTCGCGCCTTCATCTCAAAAGATTACCGACCGAAGCGCCTTGGGTGATTTGCGGCCCGGGAGAGAACGCAGGCGTTATCGATATTGGTGACGGGCAAGCTGCGATCTTCAAGATGGAGAGTCACAACCACCCATCTTACATCGAGCCCTATCAGGGTGCAGCAACGGGTGTTGGCGGCATCCTGCGCGATGTCTTTACCATGGGCGCGCGCCCGGTCGCCAACGCCAATGCACTGCGCTTTGGCCGTCCTGACCACCCCAAGATGCAGCATCTTGTAAAAGGCGTGGTCGCAGGCATTGGCGGCTATGGCAATTGCGTCGGCGTTCCGACTGTCTGCGGCGAGACCAATTTCCACCCTGCCTATGACGGGAACATCCTTGTCAACGCAATGACGGTGGGCGTCGCCGATGCCGATAAGATTTTCTACAGTGCGGCAACTGGCGTGGGCAATCCGATTGTCTATGTCGGCTCCAAGACCGGACGTGACGGCATTCACGGCGCGACCATGGCCAGCGCGGATTTTGAAGAGGACGCCGAGGCCAAGCGTCCTACAGTGCAGGTCGGGGATCCGTTCACCGAGAAGTTGCTGATCGAAGCCTGCCTGGAGCTGATGGCAACCGATGCGATTGTCGCCATCCAGGATATGGGCGCGGCTGGTCTGACCTCTTCCAGCGTCGAGATGGCCACCAATGGCAAGGCGGGCATCCGGCTCGACATGAACAAAGTGCCATGTCGCGAAGAGGGAATGACGCCTTATGAAATGATGCTGAGCGAGAGTCAGGAGCGGATGCTCATGGTTCTCAAGCCGGGTAAGGAAGCCATGGCTCAAGCGATCTTCGAGAAGTGGGAGCTCGATTTCGCAGTCATCGGCGAGGTGACAGACACTCAGCATATGGTGCTTGAGTGGAATGGAGAGGTCGTGTGCGATATCCCACTCGGCCCGCTCGCCGCCGACGCACCGGAATATGACCGACCTTATCTCTCGAAAGAAGAGTACAAAGCGTGGGCCAAGGTGAAGCCGCTTGAGGACGTTCCCGAAAGCACCGATATCGGCGCGGATTTGCTCAAGTTGATGGCATCCCCCGCGCTGGCAAGCCGCCGCTGGATATCAGAGCAATATGACAGCCAGGTTGGTGCTGACACGCTGCAAACGGGCGGCGATGCGGGCGTAGTGCGCGTGCATGGCACGAAGAAAGCGCTCGCCATCACCACCGATTGCACGCCGCGCTATGTCTATGCCGATCCCTATGAGGGTGGGAAACAGGCGATCGCCGAAGCCTATCGCAACCTCTGCGCAGTTGGCGCGCGTCCGCTGGCCGTGACCAATTGCCTGAACTTTGCCAACCCGCAGCGACCCGAGATCATGGCGCAGTTTGTCCATGCTCTGGAGGGTATGGGCGATGCCTGCCGCGCGCTCGATTTCCCGATCGTGAGCGGCAACGTGTCACTCTATAACGAGAGCAAGGCAACCGGCGGCGGCTCGGCCATCCTGCCTACCCCGGCAATCGGCGGCGTAGGCATTATCGACGATTATTCGAAGATGATGACGATGGGGTTTAAGAATGAGGGGGACGCGATCTATCTCGTCGCACCAGAGTTCTGGGCAAAGGCTGACCCGACCCGATCGCACTTGGGCAAATCGCTATGGTTGCAAACCATCAAGGGAACTGATGGCGGACGTACTCCGCCAACTGATCTGACCATTGAACGCAATGCAGGCGCGATCATTCATGAGTTGATTGGTGACGGCCTCGTCAATGCCGTGCACGACCTATCCGATGGTGGTCTTGCGGTCGCGCTTGCCGAAATGGCTCTCTCCAGCGGCCTCGGCGCAGAGGTTCAGGCGAGCGGAGATTATACCGCAGCGCAATGGTGGTTTGGCGAAGACCAGGGCCGGTACCTGGTAACCGTGGCAGATACGGAAGCGTTAAATCGAGCATTGGCCAAGGGTACGCGCGATAGCGAAACCGCGCAGATCGGTTTCCAACGTGTCGGGACCGTTGGCGGAGACAGCCTGCTCGGCGTTTCACCGACTGACCTGCGCGAAGCCCATGCCAGCTTCTTCCGCGACTGGATGGAGGGGTAATGCCTCAAACCCGTTCATGCTAAGCTTGTCGAAGTACGAGCGGGCCGGGAACGGCCAACCTGACCCTTCGACAGGCTCAGGACGAGTGGAGCTCAGGTGAATTGGACCTCCTCCAACCCATCCTGCACTATGGCGGCCATTGGTTGGTACCATTCGCAATCGGATGGCTCTTCTGGCGCAAGGACTGGCTGCGCGCTGGCCTTGTGATTGCATCAGCAAACCTGATTGATCTCGACCACTTGCTGGCGGATCCGATCTTCGACCCAAACCGGTGCAGCATTGGCTTTCATCTGCTCCATGGCTGGATCGGATTCTTCGCATTCTCGGCGATGCTCGCTATCCCAAGATGGTGGGTGCGCGCATTTGGCCTGGGCGCGTTATGGCACCTTGCCGTTGACTATGGCGACTGCGCGATGATGGGAGTTTGAAATGCCTGCTGGTTATTCTGGGACGCCGCTCGCGAAGAAGCTCACCTTGCGCGATGGGCAGCAATGCTGGTTCGATGCGATGCCGGAAAGCATCATGGACGAGATCGACGAATATGCGCTTGAACTGCGCGTCGTCGCCGAACCTGTAGCCGGGCTTGATGCTGCGCATATCTTTGTGACCGATGAGGATGATCTGGCCGCAAAACTCGCAGAGCTGCGGGAACTCATCGCAAAGGACGGTCAGATCTGGGTCAGCTGGCCGAAGAAAGGATCGGGCAAAGAGACAGCACTGGATCAGGCTGCCGTCCAGCGGATCGGCCTCGCCACTGGCTTGGTCGATACTAAGAAATGCGCGGTCGATGAGGTTTGGTCAGGCCTCAAGTTCGTCATTCCGAAAGTGGATCGATGAGCGACGCGAAGCCGCAACCTAAACCAACTTCCACACTGGTTTTCGTCGCACTGATCGTGTTCATCGACATGGTCGGGATCGGGTTGATCATCCCTGTCCTGCCGGATCTTCTCGGCGAACTGACCAATGAAAGCATAGATCGCACAGCGGAAATTGGCGGTTGGTTGCTGTTTGCCTATGCCCTCATGCAGTTTCTGTTTGCTCCGATCATCGGCGGTTTGTCAGACAGCTTCGGGCGCCGTCCGGTGTTGCTTGTAACGCTGTTCGTCCTTGGCCTTGATTATGCGATCATGGCCTGGGCACCGACCCTGTTCTGGCTTTTCCTTGGAAGGATCATGGCCGGGATCATGGGCGCAAGCTGGGCTGCGGCGAATTCATGCATCGCCGATGTTGCCACGCCACAGGAACGCGGGAAGTATTTCGGCATTATGGGCGGTGCTGGTGCCGCCGGATTTGTGATCGGCCCTGCCATTGGCGGCCTGTTAGGCAGCATTGACGTGCGCCTGCCCTTCATCTCGGCTGCGATCCTTGCAATCGGTGGGCCGATCACAAATCC
>JBCAXQ010000088.1:0-10422 GCA_038534015.1 Pseudomonadota bacterium
GAAAAGGAAGCGGTCAACCGCGCCAATGTATTTTTCGCAGCGTTTCAGAGTGCCCGCATCTTTGAGACCAAGTGCTTTCCAGGTTTCGACGCCGGTCTTTTCGCGCACCAGCTTGATCCATTCGGGCGTTTCGCGACCATGGAATTGGACAATATCCGGTTTGATTTCGCCGATCGCTTTCCCGGTCGTGGTCACATCTGCATTGGCCATCAACAAGACGACTTTGACCGTATCCGGGATCAGTTGGCGAAGGCGTGCAGCATGCTCGATTTCGACGTGTCGCGGGCTTGGCTCGAAATGGACCAGACCAACATGGGTCGCACCCGCCTCGAAAGCGGCTTCAATGGTTTCAGGCGTAGAGAGCCCGCAAATCTTGATCATGGTCGCGGAGGTCAAAGTGGTTCGAGCTCGAACATTACATTTACCGAGGCGGAAACCGAAATCTCACCTGGAGAGATGGGGGCGGCTTCTCGAGCCTCAAAAAAGCCGAACACGTTGGCTGGTTCATCGCGATAGCGGGAGGCGTTGTCCGCGAGGAAAAGAATCCGCGCGACTTTCATGCCTGCCGCGCCAGCATACAGATCGGCCTTGCGCCGAGCATCTTGAACAGCGGCGATCCTAGCTGCGTCAAGCTCGTCAAATGTATCGGCAAGGCTAAATGAAGGCCCGTCAACTTGGTTGGCCCCGGCTGACACCAGATCGTCTATGACGCTGCCGAATTCATCCAGCTTGCGATAGGTTATCCGGATCGAGTTGGCTGCACGATAGCCGGTTATCCTCGGCATTTCCTCAACGTCAATCGAGACATTATCCCGGCGAGCGAAGATGGGGCGGATGCCGACTTCATTGGTCTGAACATCGCGGCTCGGGATGCCAAATCTATCTATAGTGTCGAAAACCCGCCGCATCGTAAGTGAATTGGTTTGCAGCGCCTCTGCCGCGGTTTGTCCTGTACTTACAACAGCAACCTGAAACACAGCTATATCAGGCTCTTTGGTAATCTTCCCACTGCCATTGACAGACAGTATCGAATTGCCCTCGGAAACCATTCCAAATACATCCTGTTGAGCGGTGGCAGGATGGGTCGAGAACGTCGCGGCAATAGCGGTCGCCAATAGGATTACTGCTTTTTTCATAGTCGGCCTCTTCCAAACTGAAACTACAGCGTCGCTTCGATCGCGCGTGCTGCGGCCATCGGATCGTCCGCGCGGCTGATCGGGCGACCGATCACGAGGACGCTGGCACCATCATCGCGTGCTTGACGCGGGGTGACGGTGCGTTTCTGGTCACCGGTGCTTGATCCTGATGGCCTCAAGCCTGGAACCACGAAGTACCCGTCTTTCCATTGCTTGCGCACTTTGCCCACTTCCTGACCTGAACAGACAATCCCATCCAGACCCGCGTCATGCGCGAGATCTGCGAGACGCATAACGTGATCTTCAGGCGTGCCGCCAACTCCTGCGCGAGCGAGATCGCGCTCGTCGAGGCTGGTCAACATGGTTACGCCAACTACCTTGCAGCCCTCTGCTGCGGCAGCTTTCGCGTCTTCCATCATGGCGCGCCCACCGCTGGCGTGAACGGTCACGATCTTGGGCTCATAGACGTGAATTGCCTGCATCGCGCCCGCGACCGTGTTGGGAATGTCATGGAACTTGAGGTCAAGAAACAGCGGCAGCCCCATATGGGCGATCTCGTGAACGCCATGTCCGCCATGCGCGCAAAAGAATTCAAGCCCGAGCTTCACCCCGCCTATATGCGACTTGACCCTATCAAGCAGCGCCTTCGCTGGCTCTATCTGGGGCATATCCAGCGCAAGAAAGACAGGATTGCTCATTCGCTAGAGGCGTCATCTGAGGGCTTTAGGGTGTCGCCGGGTTTTGCGTCAGAAGTACTGGGCGCGGGCTTAGGTGACGAAGAACCCGAAGGAGCGGATGGCTCGTGTCGATTTGCCAGTGCGTTGGATTTCACTGCGCTTTCAAGGCTGCGGACACGGCGATTGAGGCTCCACTTGACCCCACGATGGTAGAGCCATGTCGGGATCATGCCGAGCAGAAAGAAGACAATTGCGATCACGCCGACTGGCCACTCGACCAGAAAGTTGTCACCATCCGATGATGGCCAAATGCGTACTTCCTGACCTTCGCCCCAGTTCATCATCAGGAACATAACGACGAAACCCGTCAACAGGACCCAGCCGATTGTGCGAATGTATTGCATAGAATTCCCTCTCCGTAGGTGCGGAAGCTAGGTTCGAAGGCGCCAGAGGTCCAGCCCGTTTCGAATTCGGCTGATGACGCTAGCCAAACACGCGGTCGAAAATCGTATCAACATGTTTGAAGTGATATGCGAGGTCGAACTTCTCTTCGAGTTCTTCGATTGAAAGAGCTGCCGTCACTTCCTCATCCTGCTTGAGCAGGTCGAGCAACTGAAGTCTGCCGTCCGATTCCCAAACCTTCATCGCGTTGCGCTGGACCAATCTGTACGCGTTATCACGCGTGATCCCAGCTTGTGTCAGTGCGAGCAGCACGCGCTGAGAGTGGATCAGGCCGCCCATGCGGTCCATGTTCGCCTGCATCCGCTCGGGATAGACCAGCAGTTTGTCGATTACGCCGGTCAAGCGGGCTAGGGCAAAATCGAGCGTGATGGTCGCGTCTGGTCCAATGAAGCGCTCCACCGATGAGTGCGAGATGTCGCGTTCATGCCAGAGAGCGACGTTTTCAAGAGCCGGGAGTGAATAAGCGCGGATCATGCGCGCCTGACCGGTGAGGTTCTCGGTCAGGATCGGGTTGCGTTTGTGCGGCATCGCCGACGAGCCTTTTTGGCCCGGCGCAAAATACTCCTCCGCTTCAAGTACTTCGGTCCGCTGTAAATGACGGATTTCGACTGCAAGGCGTTCGATTGACCCGGCGACAACAGCCAGTGTCGCAAAATACATCGCGTGGCGATCTCGAGGGATGACCTGCGTGCTGACCGGCTCAGGCGTCAGGCCAAGCTTCTCGGCAACATGCTGTTCCACCAATGGATCGATGTTCGCAAATGTCCCCACCGCTCCCGAAACCGCGCAGGTCGCGATCTCGGCTCGTGCCGCGACCAGGCGATCCTTGCAGCGATCAAATTCGGCGTAGGCTTGCGTAAGCTTGAGTCCGAATGTCACCGGCTCTGCATGAATGCCATGGCTGCGTCCGATAGTGGCCGTGTATTTGTGCTCTTCGGCGCGGCGTTTGATTGCGACAAGCAGGCCGTCCATGTCGTCGAGCAAAATGTCTGTCGCCCGTGCCAACTGCACGGCAAGGGTCGTATCTAGCACATCCGAACTGGTCATGCCCTGATGCATGAAGCGTGCTTCGGGGCCAACCTGATCTGCAACCCAATCGAGAAATGCGATCACGTCGTGCTTAAGCACCGCTTCCTTTGCATCGATTGCGTCCACATCGATCTTGGGCTCTGTTGCCCACCAATCCCAAAGCGCTTTGGCCGCGCTTTCTGGCACGACGCCCAGATCAGCGAGCTTCTGCGTCGCATGAGCTTCAATCTCGAACCAGATTCGAAATTTCGCTTCAGGTTCCCACAGGGCGCTGATTTCTGGTCGGGCATAGCGAGGGACCACTTGGGAACTCCATTGGATGTGAAACTGTGCTGCGGCGGCTATTATCGGTAATGGCAATTGGCAATAGCGGGTGAGCTTGCTGTAACCAACAACGCATGCCAGCGAACTCCTTGCACAAGGAGGAAACGGCCATGGTCAGCGAGACAGCACAGCTTCAGGAGGAGCGCTACTCTCCGTTTGTAAGGGTGACTTTGCGGCGGTGGGCGAAGCTGTATTCTGGTGGAGCCGAACTGTTCTGGCCGTTCACCGACTTGGTAACCAGGCTGTTCATAGCCCTCCCTTTCCTGCGTTCCGGCCTGGTCAAGGCGAGTGATTGGGACACAGCAGTATTGCTAGCAACCAATGAGTATCCAGTCAGTTGGATGGAGCCGCAAACGGCCGCAGCACTAGGTCTCACGATTGAACTTGTGGGGCCATTATTGCTGGTGCTTGGTCTGTTCACCCGTCCAGCAGCGTTCGCCATGGCAACGCTGACCATCATCGCGCAAGCCGTCTACGTCCCAACCACAACCAACCTGATGCTGGGCGCCATGCTGGTTTGGTATGTATTCCACGGGTCGGCGGCGTTTTCGCTCGATCGGATGCTGGCACCCGGCGTGAAGCAGAGTGCATTGCCGTTGGCCCGCCCGGCAGTAATGCTTGGTGAGTTCCTAAGTGATCGGATGGCACCCATCATCATGTTGCTGATCCGCATCTGGCTCGGCGTAGCTTTGCTGGATTGGGCTGACGTTTTCGAGCCATCAATTGCGCTCGCAACCTGGTTACCCACAACGATCTTCACAGGCATTCCCGACTGGATCGCGATCACGGTCGCGGTACTATTTTTCGCCGGTTTTGCCGCGAGCGTGGTTTCTTACATCCTTGTCTTTGCGATCGGGATTTTCATGATCGCAGGCGTCCATCCAGACGTGACCTTTTACCCTATTCTCTTACTGGCGATCTATGAATCGCGCGGTGCTGGCATTCTCTCGCTCGACCAAGTGGTTGCCAGTTGGATGGAACGAAACATCCTGTTTGATCGCGATTATGCAGACATTCCGAAAGAGTGGCCGCATATCGTGATTGTCGGTGCGGGGTTTGGAGGACTGGCGGCGGTTAACCGGCTCAAGGCGCTGCCGGTCCGGATCACGGTGATCGACAAGCGCAACTATCACCTGTTCCAGCCGCTTCTATACCAAATCGCGACTGCGACGCTGAATCCTGCTGACATAGCGACTCCTATTCGGAGTCTGTTCAAAGCTGATGGCAATGTCCGCGTTATCAAAGGTGAGGTGAAAGGTGTCGATACGAGCGCAAAAAAGCTTATCTACGGTGACGATCAAGTGCTCGAATATGACAAGCTGGTCCTGGCGACTGGCGCTTCGCACAGCTACTTCGGAAAAGACGAATGGGGCGAGTTTGCGCCCGGTCTCAAAACGGTTGAAGACGGTGTAGCGGTACGAGCGTCAATACTGGAGGCTTTCGAGCAGGCCGAAGCTTGTGACGACCCGCATCAAATCGAACGTTTGATGACCTTCGTCATCGTTGGAGCGGGGCCGACCGGTGTTGAGCTCGCGGGGGCGATCGCAGAACTGGCCAAGCATAATGTCGCCCGTGAATTCCGCACAATCGATCCAGCTTCTGCAAGAGTGATCCTCGTGCAATCAGGGCCTAGGATACTTCCAGCTTTCCCCGATCATCTTTCTGAACAAGCCGCGAAGTCGCTGGAAAAACTGGGCGTCGAAATCCGGACCGAAAGCAAGGTGACCGAAATTGCCGAACGGTTTGTAAGGATCGGCGAGGACACAATTCTTGAGACTGAGACTGTCCTATGGGCGGCAGGCGTCACCGCGTCGCCTGCGGCGCGTTGGCTTGGTGTTGAGGCGGATAAGTCCGGGCGGGTAGTGGTTGATGAGAATTTGCGGATCGCAGGTTATGACGATGTGTTTGCGATCGGCGATACGGCTGGAAGCAATGCCTGGGATGGAAATCCCGTTCCTGGCCTGGCTCCCGCGGCCAAACAGGCTGGAGCCTATGTCGCCAAGGTGGTGGAAGCGGAACTGTCGGGGAGGCCCGCTCCGCCACCGTTCGAGTATAGGCACAAGGGCAACCTCGCGACTATTGGTCGAAAAGCGGCAGTCGCAGACTTCGGTCGGGTCAGAATCTCGGGCGCTCTAGCCTGGTGGCTTTGGGGTCTCGTCCATGTTGGCTTCCTGACAGGAGCGCGCAACCGAGTGACAGTGGCGGTAAACTGGGCCTGGAGCTTCTTCGCCAACCATTCGGGCGTCCGCCTAATTACAAAGTCTTAGTCTAGCCGTTTCGTTATGAGGCCCTGAACCCGGAGAACCGCAAACACGCTTGTGTCGCGGGAGTTTTGTCTTACTCTGATCCTGATGTTGAAATACTGCGAAGGATTACGGATGGACCCCATGCTGTTGGTCGCCAGCGGGATAGCGAATAAAGGCGTTCGGGCGGAAAGTCGCCCAAGGAGGGCGATTTGCAATACGCTGGGCGTCAGTGCTCTCGCGATGGCGGCATGGTCCAGCCCGGCATTCGCCGGCGATGAAGTTGTCTATGCCGGCGCACCGGATTGGATTGAGCCGGTTGACCTTGCAGCTATCGACCGGGACCCCGTCAATGAAGTGATCGTGCGCGATAGGCAAATCCGCATCGAAACGGGTCGCCTGTGGGAGTATTCGGATACCGTCTACAGCGTGTCTAACCTTCAGGAGCTTTCCAGCGTGGGCACTCTGACTGCCCAGTGGATGCCCGATAAAGGCGATCTTATCGTTCATGAAGTCTCGATTCTCCGCGACGGCGAGACGATTAATGTCTTGGAGCAAGGCGAAGAGATGGAAATCCTGCGCCGGGAGCGAATGCTCGAAATGCGGATTCTCGACGGGTCCCTAACCGCGACAATGGCTGTGCCGGGACTTCAGGTCGGCGATCAGTTGAGGATGCGATATTCTGTCACGACGTCTGATCAGGCGCTCGGAGACGAAGTTCAGACCCAGTCGTTCCTTTGGCGCGAACCGCGCAAAGACGCAGACTTCGCGCGCGTATTGGCTTCATGGTCAAATGATGTTGGTGTGCGACACCAGTTAGGGCCAGATTTTGAGGGACCTGTTGTCGAACAGCGCGACGGATACAGTTTTCTCGAAGTCATGCTGCCCCTGCCGGAGGCGGAGAACTATCCATACGACGCTCCGTTGAGGTACCGCCGACCTACTTTGCTTCAGATCGGGACCTTTGACGATTGGGGAGAGGTCTCCAGCGTTATGGCTCCTTATTACGACGTTGATGGCGCTCTGAACGGGCTGGATGACCTGCTCGAGAGGGTCGAGGCTATTCGTACGGAGTATGATGCCGATCTAGAGCGGGCTGTCGCAGCGCTTGAACTGGTTCAGGAAGATGTCCGCTACCTCCTAAACGGGCTCGATGGCGGCAATTACCTGCCACAGGATGTCGCGACTACCTGGGAAAAGAAGTACGGTGATTGTAAAGCCAAGACTGTAATCCTTCTCGCCATCCTGGATGAGTTGGGAATTGATGCTGAGCCCGTGCTGGTATCGTCATCACGGGGCGATGCTGTGCCTGTTTCGCTGCCGCTGCCAGGCGCATTCGACCACGTTCTTGTGCGCGCGAATATCGATGGGAACCAATACTATCTTGATGGAACCAGCATTGGAGCCAACCTTGATGTTGTCGGGAATGTCCCCGACTTTCGGTACACTTTGCCGATCCGCCACGCGGGGGCTGAACTCGAAAAGATCGAACAGATACTGCCTCTTGTACCGGAGGTGGATGTAGAATTTGCGTTCGATGCCAGTGCCGGAGGTGACCTGCCCACGATTGGTACCATCACGATGTCCTTCAAGGGTGCCGCCGCGGCTCAAATGAATGCCAGCAAAGACAAACTGACCGACAGGCGCAAGCGCGGCATGGGACGCAGCATGGGCGGCATGATGGGCGGAGCTGGTGCCGTTTCGGTCCTAGATGTCGATATCATTGAGGGGAATGACGACAGTGAGGCCACGCTTGTGATGAAAGCGATAATGCCCGCGCTCTTCGACTATTCAGGATCACGCGGCGAGTTTGAGCCTTCGCTGCCGTCCAAATCCTTCAGCTTCTCACCAGACCGGTCGCGCAAGCAATGGCGCGATATTCCAGTCGCAGGAGCTGGGACTAGCAGTTCGGTCGGCAGGTACCGAATTACTTTGCCGGAAACATCTGAGACCTTCGAGCTTCGCGGCGACACATCGCTCGACATGATGGTTGCGCGCCAGCGCTTTACTAGAGACGTTCAGCTTGCCGGTCGGGAACTGGTCATTACCGAAACCCAAACGAGTTTGGGCGGTGAAATTGCCCCTGAAGAACTCCGAGCTGAACGCCGAAAAGCGGCGGCTTTGACCCGGGCGGGCTTCAAAGTTATCGCACCCAACGATTTGCCAAGAAGGTGGCGGTTCGCACAGGGCGCCGACCGCAGCGCGTTGGAGCCACTAGAGGCAGGTCTCACCAAGCTCATTGAGGAAGAGCCAGACGAATATCGCCCATACGTGAACCGCGCCGGCTTCCGCATGCTGACCTATGACTTTGCAGGTGCGCTCGCAGACATGAACAGCGCAATCGATCTTGAAGCGACAGCTCAGCTTTATGATCAGCGATCCGAACTGCATAAGCAGCTTCTCAATCTGGAGGATATGCAGGCGGACCTTGAAGAGGCTTACCTGCTGGACCCATCTCCGTGGCGCGCAATTGAACTGGCATACGCGACTGCGAATCTTGGCAATGTCGATTCCGCGCGGGACTTGCTTGCGGATGAAGACGGCGATGAAGAAGTGCAGCGCTCACTTGCCTACGCGATGGCGGATCTAGACGCCCGTGAAGGGAACGGGGGGGATGGCCTGAGTCGCTTGGCTGCTCTGCTTGACGAGGACCCTACAAACTCAAGCCTTCTCAACGAAAAATGCTGGTTCATGGGTACTTGGCAAGTCGAGGTCGGCGAAGCGATTTCGGTTTGCACGAAGGCAGTAGAAAGCAGCGACAATGCCAGTCAGGTTCTAGATAGCCGTGCGTTGATCTTCCTGCGCAATGGTATGCTGGATGAGGCTTTGGCTGATGCCCAAGCGGCGCTGGAGCTAGAGCCCGAACAGAATGAAACGCTCCTTTTGCGCGGGTTAATCAGGGTGCAGAAGGGCGACAAGGGCGGTCAGGAAGATATCGATGCTGCCATCGCAAGAAAGCCCGGGATAGTGACCGATTACCGACGGTGGGGCTTTGATATCTGATCGGGCTTTTCTGCGCTGAACGCGGATTTAGATCAGCCCTTTGGCCCGGAGGGAAACGTGCCCTTCGCGACCGACGATCACGTGGTCGTGAACAGTTACCCCAAGCAAGCGACCCGCCTCTGCTATTCGCTGCGTGATCTGGATGTCCGCACGGCTGGGCTCTGGGCTGCCGCTCGGGTGATTGTGCACGAGAATGAGCGCGCTGGCGCCAACATCCATTGCCCGTCTGATAACCTCACGCGGGAAGATTGAAGCTTCGTCAATTGAACCATCGCCAACATGGTGGTCGTCGATCAAGCGGTTCTTCGCGTCGAGATAGAGGACCCGGACCCGTTCGACATTCAGGTGTGCCATGTCGATCGCGAGGTAATCGAGCAGGCTTTGCCATGATCCCAGCACCGGTTTGTTGGCAACTTCTCCGCGTGCCATGCGTCGAGCGGCAACCGCAACGCTTTTCAAGGCTGCAGCGCTTGTTTCGCCAACCCCTTTAACCTGCTGCAAAGCGCCAGGTTCAGCATTCAACACTGCCGAGAGCGAACCGAACCTCTTTAACAGAGCTTTCGCAACAGGCTTTGTGTCACCTTGGCGAATGCTTGCGAACAACAGGTATTCGAGGACTTCATAGTCTGCGAGAGCTTCCGCGCCGCCTTTCAGCAAGCGTTGACGCAACCGTGCTCGATGCCCGGTCCCGCCGTGTTCGCCGGTGCTCTTCGCGCTGCCATCTTCACTCTGCGTCAATTCGCTTCCCGCCAAGAGATTTCGGTGCCTTGCATTGCCTTTGCCATGCGATGCTTGCAAGTGTGCGAGCGCAATGACCCCCGGTGAAGATCAACCCGAACAGTCTGTCAGAAAGCGGCGATATTTGCCTCGCAGGCGGCGTTGGCGTGCCTTGTTGCTCCTGCTTTCACTGGCAGGACTGACAGCTATCGGGATCTGGATAGGGCGTGAAGAAATCGCGTCCAATTTGATTGAGGACCAGCTCACACAGCTGGGTTTGCCAGCCGAGTACGAGATTGTTTCCATCGGGCCGATGCGCCAGGTGCTGCGCAATATCTCCATCGGAGACCCAGAGTTTCCAGATCTAATTATCGAAGAGATAGCTGTTGAGCTGGAATACGGATTGGGAAGCCCCGAGATCACAACTGTCAGAGTCGTTCGGCCGCGTTTGTTTGGGACCTATCGTAACGGCGAATTGAGTTTTGGCGCACTGGACCCGGTATTATTTGCTGAAAGCGAGGATCCGGCCAGCCTTCCTGATCTTAATCTCACTCTCATTGACGGGCGCGCGCAAATTGCCAGCGATTTCGGCATGATTGGACTGAAGGCGGAGGGGGCAGGTGTCCTGAATGATAGCTTTGAAGGCATCCTGGCCGCTTCAGCTCCGGGCATCACCCTCGCCAGCTGCAAAGCTGATGCAGCTACTCTCTATGGAGGCATTACGACCCGTCGTGGATACCCAAGGTTTGAAGGTCCGATGCGGCTGCGAGGTATCCAGTGTGAGGACGAGGGGACGGTTCTTCGCACTGCCGATATTGGCACTGATATCAC
>JBCAXQ010000089.1:0-10349 GCA_038534015.1 Pseudomonadota bacterium
CGACCGAATTCCCGATGCTGCGCATTGCCGATGAATGCCAGCTTGTTGGCGCCCGAGTCCTTGATCAGCGCGATTGTGCGTGATGATTGGTCGTAGCTGGCAAGCGATGCGGGCTCGAATTTCAGCAGCGGCTCATCCTCTATCGAATGAGCAAAAGCGACTTGCGAGCGCAATTGGGATGGGTCCACCGCCCGCCCATTCCAGTACAATTGATCATCACTGCCAATGAAGATGGTATTTTCGTCTGGATTGGTGACGCATCCGACACAGGGGGCTGGTGTTGGGAGGTCCACCTCGGTGTTGTTGACGGCGATGGGCACCGACATGATCAGCATGATCACAAGAACCAGCAGGATATCGATGAATGGGGTGACGTTCATATCGCTCATCGGACCACCTTTGCCGGTAAACCGATGATAGGTGTTCACGCGCTCAATCCTGTTCGGCATCGTCTCTCTCCTCTTGGTTTTAGATCCTTGATCCCCTGTTCGTTCCTTTCTCTTGTTCAACACTGCGACCGTCGGGCGGCTAGCAACCCGGCGATCATGCCCGCTCATAAGATTATACAATACAACCAATAAGTTGCCAAACGCGTACCCGTATGCGGTCCGCCACTGATCGCCAAATTCAAGTGAGAATGGGAAGCTTCGCAGCCTGCTTTGGTCGGATCAGCGCCCCGCCTAGCCAACAAAAAGGGGCGGAACTTTCGCTCCGCCCCCTTCTCAATTCTAGGCCATTTGATGCGGCAGGCAGGCTTACTGTGAGCCACCTGTGGCGCCCATAGCCGGGCCGCCTTTGCCAAACTGGCGATATTGTTCGTTGCCGACGAAACCGAACTTGGTAACGCCTGTGCTCTTGATGATCTGAAGAACACGTGCAGACAATTCGTAGCTCGCAGACGGAAACGGCTCGAACTGCAGTTCCGGCTCCGGCCGCATGGTCAGCGACTGATTGAGCAGCGTAACCAATTGCTGGTCCGTGATCGTTTCGCCGTTCCAGAGGATTGCGCCTTCCTCAGTCAGGACAACCTTGTTCTTGATCGGCTCGACAATCACGTCAGGCGGAGTGTCCGCCGGAACAGGAAGGTCGATATCGACCGAGTGGGTCGCCACCGGAATGGTGATGATGAACATGATCAGCAGCACGAGCAGAACGTCGATCAACGGCGTCATGTTCATGTCTGTCATCGGCTCGCCGTCCAGCTCGCCTCCTGCCATACCCATGGGTTTTTCTCCTGGCTTGCTTGAGGGCCGGCTTAGATGCCGGGCTCAACTGGGTTTGAAATGAAGCCGATGGTTGGATAACCGGCTCGCTGAACGTTGTAGATCGTCCCAGCAACACACCGCCATGGTGCTTCGACATCACCACGGATGTGCACCTGGGGAATCTGGTCCGGATCTTCCATGATCGCTTCAATACCACCGGCACGCTGGACAATATTGTCGAGGCGTTGGAACGCCTGATCGTACAGTTCCTCTGAATCAACCGGTGTGATGTTGTTGAAGTAAACCCGGCATTCGCCGCCGCGTACGGCGCCTTCGAAGCCCGGTTCGCCCGCACTCAGACCATTGGCGTCTGTCGTGCTGACGGTGAGCAGCAGGTTCTCGACCTTATCATCCGATTCGATCGATTCGAACACCGGAATCCGGAGCTTTTCAATCGTCTGGATCGCAACCGGAACCGCGATGAGGAAGATAATCAGAAGCACCAGCATCACGTCCACCAGCGGCGTGGTGTTGATGTCCGACATGGGGGTATCGGCCCCGCCTCCCGTCGAAATCGCCATTGTGAATTCCTATCCCTAAACTTCGCTTGAAATCGCCACTGGGCCGGATGGCCTGG
Organism: Pseudomonadota bacterium; assembly: GCA_038534015.1. GTDB lineage: Bacteria > Pseudomonadota > Alphaproteobacteria > Sphingomonadales > Sphingomonadaceae > Erythrobacter. The sequence continues at coordinate 1,843 of JBCAXQ010000089.1, forward strand.
TGGTGTGGGAGGCGGCCACTTGTGGGCGGCCGCCTCGCATCTATGCGATCAGGATTTGGCCGCTGCCGGCTTCGCAGCGGGCTTCGGAGCAGCCTTGGCCTTGGCAGGCGCAGCAACCGTCGGCTTAATCACGCCGTTCGAGTTGATGTACGCCAGGATGTCGGTTGAGAAACCGCTCATCAGAGCCGCGATGCGACGGTTGCGGGTCTGCAGCCAGTTAAAGGCAAGCACGGCAGGCACGGCCACGAACAGACCGATGGCGGTCATGATCAGCGCCTCACCAACTGGGCCGGCAACCTTATCGATCGATGCCGAACCGGCGATACCGATATTGATCAGCGCGCGGTAAATACCGATCACCGTACCCAGAAGGCCGATGAACGGCGCGGTCGCACCAACCGACGCGAGAAACGGAAGGCCGCCCTGCAGTTTCGAGTTGATGGCATCTTCAGAAGCCTGAAGCGATCCGTGCATGTAATCATGAGCTTCGAGGCTATCAGCCATCTTGCCGTGATCTTCGCCAGCCTTGATCGCATCATCTGCGATCTGACGCCATGCGCTGTTCTTCTCGAGCTTGGTTGCGCCGTCCGACAGCGAACCGGCACGCCAGAACTTGCCTTGCACTTCCTGCTTATACTGACGCAGAATCTTGTTCTGCTCCAGCAACTTGGTGATCAGGATGTAGAACGATCCGACTGACATGATAACCATGACAGCAAGAATGAACCAGGCGACAGGGCCGCCCTGTTCCATGGCTTCCCAGAAACCGAACTTGTTCTCCGGTGCCGCGGCATTCAGAAGTGTGAAAGTCATTGCGAGTAATCCTTTTTCAAAAGTCCCCAAGGGCCCGGGCTGTCCTGCTTGCCCGGAAATACCTCTAGTTTGTCAGCTCATAGCGGATGCGGGTTGACCATGATCCCGAAGTGGGATTGCCGGCTCTGTCAAGTGCTGGCTCGAACCGCGCGTAGCGCCGCATACCCTTGCAGGCTGCGTCATCGAGAATGCTCGATCCACTTGACGACGACACTGTGCAACCGCTGACGCGACCATTGGTGCCGACTGTCACCCGGACACCCACAACACCTTCGATCTCGCGCGTTTCCGCGCGACGCGGATAGTTGTTGGCGATCTGGCTGGCCCAACGACCCTGACGCACAGGCCGAACCGGCTGTGACAGATCAGCTACGGTAGGCGTGGGAGTGGGCGTTGCCGTTGGTGTTGGCGTAGGCCGCACATCCGGAGTCTCATCACGCTCCGGAATATCTTCCGATGTGTCCTCCAGCTGATTCTGATTCTGCGGGGGGAACAACGGCGGCGGCACCACGACCGGCGGCGGCGTGGTCTCGTCCGGCGGCGGGGGTGGCGGCTCTTCCTCTTCGGGTTCGGGTTCGGGTTCCTCAACGTCGACAGTCGTCACCCGCTCAACCACGTTCTTCACGGCCGAAATGGCCAGTCCGGTGATAAGCAGGTAGCCGATTGCTACGTGAATGATCCCAACAATGATAATGGCAACGAGCTTGTTGCCACTCATCTCTTGATCAGCGTAGGCCATCCAGTCGCTTTCTCTCCATCATTCCGACCGGCAAAAGCCGGCCCCTCATTCGCTCACGGTCACTCCGCGGGGCGAAACGTAATCTTGGTCCTCCCAGACCGGGAACAGGCCTCCCGGGGGTATGCCCGAGCCAGCCCGGTTGGTTGCAAATGCCGAAATTGCGAAGCATCACAACCTTCGCTTCAAACGGATATGTCCCCAAGTCCGCAAGAAACGAGGAGACGCTTTAACGGCCAAGACCTAGGCAATCAAACGCTTTATCGGTTCAGAGCCAATTCAGTGTCTCGCGTCTGAAACATTTGGACGCTTGCTGCTCGCTACCATCCACCGATCGGCTATATCGGGATCCGCTATGATTTACGCAAAATTAACCAGCAAAAACAGTGTTCTGACATTGATGTCAGTTGCGCTCCTCGGGCTTCTTGCCGTTCCCGTTGCGACCAATGCGCAAAATGTTGCCGCGGCTGGCTATGCGCAGCCTACTTTTGCCGATTTGGTCGATCTGAGCGATCGCAGCACGCTGGTGGTGCATGCGGAGATTCGCCGCCAGACCCGGGTAAAGGCGGAGCGCGCGCCGGACCTCGCCCCTGGATTCGCGCGCCTCTATATACAGGCAGAAACGATAGCCCTGATCTCCGGATCGGGTGGTTTGGGCGAATCGCTGGATTACCTGATTGATGTGCCGCTCCAGACAAACGGCAAGCCGCCCAAGCTGAAGAAGCAGCAGATGCTGCTGTTCGCGCGCGAGGTCCCTGGCCGACCGGGAACGCTACAATTGGCGGGGCCGGAAGGTCAGCTGACCTATTCGCCGGAACTGGTTGCCCGGGTGCGCCCGATCCTGACCGCCAGGGTATCGCCCGATTCGCCACCGGTGGTTAGCGGGATCAAGGATGCTCTGGCCGTTCAAGGCACGCTCGTGGGCGAATCGGAAACCCAGATATTCCTCGACACCATGGATCGTTCTCCCGTTTCGATCAGCGTCATTCGGCGGCCCGGGCAGCCCGCGGCATGGGGCGTATCCTGGGGGGAGATCATCGATTCTTCGGCGCGCCCGCCAGCCCCTGAGACCCTGCGCTGGTTCCGCTTGGCTTGCTCTCTGCCCGAACGGCTCCCGACCGTGGCCAATCTTTCCCAAGGCGCGGCAGCACGGCGGATTGCTGCTGAGGATTATCGCCTTGTGATCGATCAGCTTGGGCCGTGCGAACGGCAAATAACGCAAGGCTGATTCCCTGTTGGCCGTGTCGAAAGACGAAGCCTGGCTGGGGCCAGACCAAGACAAACTGCTTTTCCCTTTTGCTATCTCACCGCTAAAGGCCCCCGCTTAAACGTCGGGAGGACGATTTGTCGGATTCAAACAGCTCAGCAGACTGCCGGGCACCTTTACGCATCGCAATTGCCGGGCTTGGCACAGTCGGGGTCGGTGTAATCCGCCTGATTGATACCAACAGGGATCTGATCTCGGCGCGCGCTGGCCGCCCGCTTGAAGTGGTCGCTGTAAGCGCGCGCGATTCTGCCAAGGACCGCGGGGTCGATCTGACACCCTACGCCTGGGTCGATGACATGACCGATCTTGCGGCGCGTGACGATGTCGATGTCGTGCTGGAGCTTGTGGGCGGGTCGGAAGGGCCTGCGCTGGAGTTGTCGCGGGCGACGCTTGATGCGGGCAAGGGGCTGGTGACCGCCAACAAGGCGATGATCGCGCATCACGGACTCGCCCTCGCTGAACTGGCCGAAGGCAAGGATGCCGCGCTCAAATTCGAAGCCGCCGTCGCTGGCGGCATTCCTGTGGTGAAGGGACTTCGTGAAGGGACTTCGGCCAATGCGCTTACACGAATCTACGGCATCTTGAACGGGACCAGCAATTATATCTTGTCAGAGATGGAAGAAACCGGCGCTGACTTTGCCGAAACGCTCGAGGAAGCGCAGAAGCTCGGATATGCAGAGGCTGATCCGACCTTCGATATCGAAGGGGTCGATGCGGCCCATAAACTCGCGATTCTCGCAGCCATAGGATTTGGCGCGCGGGTCGATTTTGACGCAGTTCGGGTGACCGGGATCACCCGTGTCCGTTCAGCCGACATCGCACAGGCCGATGCGCTCGGTTTTGTGATCCGCCTGATCGCCATGGCCGATGTCGAGGCGGATGGGAATGGCCAGGGAAAGGTGACGCCGCACCTGCTTCAACGCGTGCGTCCATGCCTGGTGGCGAAAGATCATCCGCTTGCTTCTGTAGATGGACCCACCAATGCAGTCGTGGCCGAGGGGAATTTTTCGGGCCGTTTGCTGTTTCAGGGCGCGGGCGCAGGAGACGGCCCGACCGCCAGCGCGGTCGTTGCCGATGTGATCGACATTGCCCGCGATGAAGTGGGGGCACCATTCTCGATCCCTGTCAGCCAGCTCGAACCACTTCCAGCGGCAGAGCCAGGCCATCGAATGGAGCGGACCTATTTGCGCTTCACCGTCGCTGATCGCCCCGGTGTGCTGGCAGAAATAACAGCCGCGATGCGTGATGCCGATGTGTCGATCGAAAGCCTTATTCAGCAAGGCCGTGCGAACGAAAACAGCGAAGCCCTGCTCGCGATGGTCACCCACGAAGGGCCTGAACAAAACGTCCAGAAGGCGCTTGCGCTGTTGGACGGATCGGACAGCCTGACTGCTTCGCCTCTGGTGCTGCCGATCTTACGATCCTGATTTCGGGCTGGTGGCTATGGTCCCTCAGGGATCGCAGGCGCGGGCAGGCCCAGCGCTTCGCGGCGTTGGCGAATCTCCTCCTCCGTCGGTTCCTCCTGATTGAGTGGCGGCAAACCCCGGGCAATCCGGTCTGCATCCGATCCGGGAGGCGCTTCTGGCAGAGCTTCGATATCGATGATCAAGGCTGGCTCGTCTGGACATGGCGGAATAAAGCATTGTCCCGAAACCGTGGCGGGTCCGGTAAAGATGCCTGCTCCCGCGACGTTGGGTGCTTGCGGGTCGCCCTCAAATGCGGTTTCTCGAGCGTAGCGTTCGCGCGCCTCTTTACGTGAACCGCTGAACGATTGATCGTTTTCACGTAAGATCTCCCGACAGACGACAATCTCCTGGGATATCTGCGCGGCATCGGCATCGTCCTTGCAGCGCTGCGTGCGGATCTCGTCCACTTCCCCGCGCGGCACAGTGATCATCAGATTGATCACATCCGGTGCCGGCGCATCGTCTTCCTTGGCATTGCTGGCCTCTGATGCGGGCTCTTCTGCCGGGTCTGGCGTCACGCCGCCGTCATCCTGAGCGGCCAAGGGCACGGCGAGAACAAACAGCATGAATGGTGCCGCCCAGCCAAGGTTGTTGCGGATGGCGGGCACGGCATTGCTCGACAAGCCCGTCTCCTACTGTCTAAGCGCGGGAGAGCCCAGCAATGCGAGCAAGGACTGAATTTCGCATGAACACCCCAACCAACACCGATCTTCTCGCCGATACGCAGCCCGACAATGAGAACGCGCTGGATCGCGTGCTCGTTCTCGAAATGGTGCGGGTGACCGAAGCCGCAGCGGTGGCTGCCGCACAGCTGATCGGGCGCGGGGATGAGAAAGCCGCCGATGCTGCCGCTGTGGAAGCGATGCGGCGCGCGTTCGATACGCTCTATATGGACGGCACCGTCGTGATCGGCGAGGGCGAGCGTGACGAAGCGCCAATGCTCTATATCGGCGAGAAAGTCGGTGGCGCTCCTGGCAAGGGGCCAAAGATCGATATTGCGCTCGATCCGCTGGAAGGCACCACGATCACCGCCAAAGCAGGGCCCAACGCGCTGGCAGTGCTCGCGGCTTCGGAAGAGGGCGGACTGCTCAACGCGCCTGACACTTATATGGACAAGATCGCCGTGGGCCCCGGCTATCCAGAAGGTGTGATTGATCTCGCCAAGTCTCCGACCGAAAATGTCGAAGCGGTCGCAGCCGCCAAAGGGGTGCATCCAGCGGACATAATCGTGTGCGTGCTGGATCGCCCGCGGCACACCGATCTGATCGCCGAACTGCGCGGTATTGGCTGCGGTGTCGTGTTGATTGGCGATGGCGATGTCGCCGGAGTTATCGCGACAACGGACCAGGACACGACCATCGACATTTACATGGGCCAGGGCGGTGCCCCAGAGGGTGTGCTGGCAGCGGCGGCGCTGCGATGCGTTGGCGGACAGTTCAACGGGCGGCTGCTTTTCCGCAATGATGATGAGAAGGCTCGTGCCCGCAAATGGGGGATTGAGGATCTCGACAGGATCTACAAGCTGGAAGATCTCGCCAAGGGAGATTGCATCTTTGCGGCGACCGGCGTGACCTCGGGTTCGCTGCTTGATGGCGTGAAGAAGCGCAAGAAATCGACCGGTGCCACGATCATGACCACGCAAAGCGTCGTGATGCGTGCCAGCTCTGGCACGGTGAGGTGGATCAGGGGTGAGCATAGAATTGCCCCTCACAGAGGATGAGAACCGCGACGGCAAAGCCACGAAGGTCCTCGCACCTCAGTTACACAAACGTGCGCTGGATCAGGTGTGAGCACCGGATTGCCCCACACCGGGGGTGAAATGATGCGCTTTGCAGCATATCTGCTCGCGGCAATTGTGGGTCTTGGCATTGGCAGCTTCAGCGCCTTGTCGATGGCGGGCCTGCTTCCGGGTGATCGCAGGGCGGCCGGTTCCATTGATATAGACGGCTGGCGAGGAGACCTGACGCAAGGGTCCGCCGATGCGTCACCCTATTTCCGCGCGCGGGTTGCGCGCCATGGCCTGCTCGCTCTTGCCAAATCCGAAGCGATCTATTTCATTCGCGACACGGATGAAGCGGGCAGGCGCTTCACAGAAGACTGCACTTACCGTGTTACGGGCGGGGCCATGCCGGCTGGTTGGTGGTCGATCACGCTTTACAACGCCGAGAACTTCCTCCCCGATAACAACGACAACGCGCTCAGCTTTGATGCGAGCCGGGTGGAATCTGTCGAATGGGAAGCAATGATTGCTCCCACAGAACCGGAAGACCGGGCAAACTGGATTTCCAGCCGCAACTCGGGAGAATTTGATCTGACCTTGCGGCTGTACATGCCGGAGGAAGCAGCGCTGGCGAGGCCATCCGAAGCCATTTCACCACCGCGCATTGAGCGCGTGAAATGCACAGAGAGTCAGTGATGAAAAGCTGGCTTGCTCCTCTGTGCGTCGCTGCTGCCTTCGCCGTGACCAGCCATCTCGCGATCATCTATTCCGCGCCTGACCTCATCATGGGAAGAGCCATGGCCATGATCGAAGGGCGAGGTGCGCAATTGCACCAGTTCTTTCTGGCCGAGCGGACGACTCCTCAAACGCAAAGCGTGGTTCGTCCTTCGCCTGACCTGGCCTATTCCGTTTGTCTGTTCGATCTGGATGAGGCCTCTCAAGGTCTACAGGTAACAATGGCCGAGACCCAGAGGTATTCCTCGCTCTCTTTCTTTGACGCCTCGACTGTCAATTTCAGGACAATTCGCGGCGATGGAGATGCGGTAGATGTGCGCCTGTTGCCCCCGGGAGTGAGCAGCAATGACAGCGAAGCCATAATTGCGCCGACGACAAAGGGCCTGATACTGATCAGGCGCCTTGCACCGACTTTGGCGGATTACCGCAATGTGGTTGAGATCGCTGCGGATGATGCATGCGACCCGCTCAGCTGACGACAACCCACCCCTCCTCTGTTGCGTTTCCATGACGCTCGGCTAGTCGTTGCGCGACTGCTGCTTCGGGGATTCGTTTCATGAAAATCATGTCCGGCAATTCGAACTTGCCGCTCGCTCGTGCGATTGCCGGCTATCTCGAAATCCCGCTGACCGATGTCAGCGTGCGCCGGTTCGCCGATGAAGAAGTGTTCGTCGAAATTCATGAGAATGTGCGCGGCGAGGATGTGTTTATCGTCCAGCCGACCAACTTTCCGGCCAATGACAACCTTATGGAATTGCTGATCTGCATTGATGCGCTGCGTCGTGCTTCGGCCAAGCGGATCACCGCGGTGGTGCCCTATTTCGGCTATGCCCGCCAGGATCGGAAACCAGGCCCGCGCACGCCGATATCGGCCAAGCTGGTGGCGAACCTGATTACTGAGGCCGGTGCCGATCGAGTGCTGGCGGTCGATCTGCATGCCGGGCAGATACAAGGCTTCTTCGATATTCCCACGGACAACCTCTATGCGGCACCTGTAATGGCTGCCGATATTCAGGCGCGCTATGGCGATCAGGATCTGATGGTGGTTTCGCCCGATGTGGGCGGTGTGGTCCGCGCCCGTGCATTGGCCAAACGGCTCGACAACGCGCCTTTGGCTATTGTCGACAAACGCCGTGATCGCCCGGGCGAAAGCGAAGTCATGAACATCATCGGTGATGTATCGGGTCGCCATTGCATTCTGATCGACGACATCGTCGATTCAGGCGGCACCCTGTGTAACGCCGCCGATGCACTGCTTGAAAATGGCGCCAAATCGGTCGCGGCCTACATCACTCATGGGGTTCTGTCTGGCGGTGCGGTCGCACGCGTCGATGGTTCACGTCTTACCGAACTGGTGATCACCGATTCCATCCGCCCAACCGATGCCGCTGATGCCTCGGAGCGTATCCGTGTGCTCACAATCGCGCCGCTGGTTGGCGAAGCTATTCGTCGGATTGCGGATGAGAGTTCAGTCTCCAGCCTGTTTGACTGATGTTTGATCCTGATGAGGTGAAGGAGATCCTCATCGGTGCTGCGCGTGCGGGCAACGCGCTGACTTACAGCCAGATGCTGGGCCTGCTCGGCTACGCCTTCTCGCGGCCTAAGATGAGGGCATTGTGCAAGGTGCTCGACCGCATTGACCAAGATGGGCGGGTTGCGGGAGAGCCGGACCTCGCCGTGCTGGTTGTGCGCCAGTCGGACGGATTGCCGGGCCAAGGCTGGTTCGTCGCGCGCTCGCATCTGGCTGAGGAGATGGCCAAAGCCGTCGAC
>JBCAXQ010000090.1:0-10206 GCA_038534015.1 Pseudomonadota bacterium
CACGAGGGCGTTGAAGAAATTCCGAAAGGAATCCCCCGGAGCGCCTGAATCGTACAAGGCTATGAAATGTGCTTCGAAAGGTGCGATCGTCAATCGTTCCGCACCTACGCCACGATCGCTCAAGGTCATCAGATCGCGAAGTTGCCGGAAAGTGTCCGCAATGATCGAAAGACGATCCCCCGGCGTATTCAGAAGCGGATCGTAAGAACTGTGCTGGCGCCCAAAGCTCACGACTTCTGAGAATCCGTTGAAGTAGATTACGGCCACAAGCAGCGCGAGGATACCGGCTGCGAGCCGCGTCGGTCGGTTCAACCAGAACCCCATGATCAACGAGAGGATCGGCAGGATTGTGAATAGTTTTCGCAGTCCCAGAAAGCCGTGCAGCGAAAGACACAGCACCATCAAGACCACAATCACACGTTGAGCTGCATCCAGACGCCCCCAGAGTGCCGCACCAAGAAGGACCGTGAAGAGCGGGATCGTCGACAACGGACGCAACAGGCTCGCGATGAAAAGGTTGGTTGGGCGCGGGAAAGTCGCCCACATCAAAGCGATGATCGGGATTGAAACGATCAACAGGGTCGGCAGGAGCCCGACCAACCGGTCGATCATACTCCGCAAACCCGGTTCGTCGGTCCGGTCCGAAATCCGTGGGACGGAGAGGCTTAGTGGCGCCGCGAAAATCAGGACAGTCGTCACCGCAACGGTGTTCGCGGCATTCACCTTTGCCAACATCTCGCGTTGAACGTCAGTCGTGAACGAGACCTTGTACATCGATTCCGGAATCTGAGTGGCAATGAAGGTTCCGAGGCCGAAAAAAATTGCGCATCCGATCAGGAAGTAAGGCAGTGCGGCCAGTGCGCCGCGCGACGTCAACATTCCATAACTGCCAATAAGCAACGCGGTCGCGAACCCTAATGCCACGCCACCGTTGATCGTGCTTGATCGAATGCCAAAACCCCACACGAGCAGGGCAACTGCCATGACGAGGATGTTCAAGAACACCACCAGAGCATAGGCCCGGTGCCAGTCCTCATCCCGTCCAGACGGCCGCGTCACCACCATGTCGTGTTACAGCGTCCGCAATACGCGAACACCTCCCCTAATCATGCGCCAGGGTACAAAGCTGCCCGTCGCCCGCCCAACAACAAGATATGCCATAACAAAGCATAATGAAGCCTTCACCCATAGGTTCGGATCAAACACCAGAACAACCAGCGAGGCAGTAGCAACCAGCAAAACGGACCCAAGCAGTTCCGCAACGATACGGATCGACAGCGTACCGTAACCGGCGCGGATCAACCATAGGCTCACACTGACCGCCACGGCCAGCAAAACAACGACCCGCGCCAATCCCGCACCGAGAGCGCCAAACGATAGGATTAAGATGCATGCGATTCCAAGAAGCGCAAACGCCGTCACGATCACCATGTTTCTGGTGAATTGACCGTTCGACATGTACTGAGTCGTCAGGTTGACTGTCCCGATCCCGGCAACAGCAGCACCGGGGGCAATGATCACCAGAATGTCCCCCGTGCGCGCAAAAGCATCTCCGAAAACAAGCACTGCCAACTCCTGGCCGCAGCAGGCAAGGACGAGCGCAGCCGACGTTGAGACGGCGAGGGTGAGACGCGTGATGCTAAACACGAAACTCTCCAAGTCGCCTCCCGGCCCCGATAGTCGACGCGCCAAATGCGGAGCGACGGCCCCTTGCAACATCTGCGTTGACCGCCAAACCAACGCCATAAGAGTAATCGCTGCTCCGTAAATGCCGATATCTGCGGCACCAAGCAAAGCTTCGACGACGAGAATCTCGCCGCGACCCCAGACAATTGCCGTTGTCAGGGATATCAGCCAGACATTCGCGCCATACGCGAACATGTCGCGTGTCACAGGCAATCCAGAACCGGATGCTCTGGGCGGTGCTGGTTTCGTGATCCCAAACCAAAGTGAGGCTGCTGGAAGGATTTGAAGCAACACAGTCACTGCGAGAACCGAGAATGCCGTAAGCGGGCGTCCGGGCTCTACCCAGAAGAACGCTCCCAGAACGATCGTTACTGCCGCAACGCCACTTGCAAGCGAGACGAGATCAAACCGCATCGCGCCCTGTAATCGCGCGGTTCCTGCGGTCAAGATCACGGTCAGCAACGCCCATCCAACGAACAGAGTGACGCCTGTCTCATCCAGTTCGATGACTGAAACGGCGATGATGGGAGCGATGCAGAATGCAACGATGCAAGACACAAGCAACCAACGAGAGAAGAGGCGGGCCAGTGTGACGCGCTCGGCATAAGACGCCAGTGAAGAGAACCGGGTCGTGGTCCCCGGCAAACCAGCCAGAGCAAACAGTGCGACCAAATCAATGCAGAAGATGCTGATACTCAACAAGCCAAAGCTCTCGACACCCAATGTCCGAGCGAACATCGCCATCGCGATGAAACGACTAACAGCCGTGATCAGGCTCGCGTTCGCACTTTGAAAGGTATGCCTGAGAAAGGACACGTGAGTTATTCTGCCACGAGCAGAGGCCCATTCGCTGTGTCAGAACGAATAGGCTGAATCTCATACAGCTTTGCCTTCACGCGAAGACTAAACACTTCTCTGATCGCGGACTGACCAGACAGAAGTCGCAGCACACACATAGATCTGATCTGATCGATAGAAGTTAGGCTTACCGTGAATAAAAATTCAACTATGAGCATCAAATGTATCGAACACAAGAAACAGAGCTTCTTGAATTACTCAACCGGAGCGGCGACGATAACACACGACACTCTTTGTGATGTGTGCAGCGCGCGTAAGATATCCAAGACGCAAGTGTCATACACATGATCCATATGCCCGTGCGGCAGCTTCTGCTTCGATCGAGAGACGGCTCACCTCAAGGATCTCGTCGAGTGGTATTGGTGCCTCAGCGCCTGTGCGCAAAGCTTCGCAGAACGCGTTAACGCAGGCTGAATTGCCCTTGTCCTGACGCCATGACCGCTGCCGCGAGAACCCGGGCCATCCCCAGCCACGAAGGCTTCGGAAGTTATCAAGCTGAAGCACGCGACCAGCGCAGAACACCTCCAAACGCTCTTTCGGGAAACCTTTGTGGCCGTTTGCGAGGTACATGACCGTGCCGATGCTTCCATCCTGAAAACTCAGCGTAATCTGCGCGCGATCTGGGGTCATCGGCAAGTCGTGATAGTCCAATGACTGAACGGCCAATGACTCCACAGGCGCACCAACCAAGTGCCTCAGCAAGTCGATGAAGTGGCAGGCCTCACCAACGATACGGCCGCCGCCGACCTCTGGATCATGCAGCCAACTGTCCGCTGGAATAGCACCGGCATTGACCGTCATCACCAGAGACTTCGGTTCGGATACCTTATCAAGCAACTCTTTGGCGGAGACTGTGAGAGGCGAAAACCGCCGATTAAACCCGACCATCAGCTGGAGCTTCTCAGCTTTCCTTACACAAGCTTCGATCGTTGTAAGTTCGTCGAGCGTCAGACACAGAGGCTTCTCGACGAAAACGTGCTTGCCAGCCTCCAGCGCTTTGAGCACCTGCCCCGCATGGTTGCTATGGCGCGTCGAGATCACGACGGTATCGACAGAATCGTCAGCGATCACGGCACTCGTATCGGTCGAAACCTTTGCGATGCCCATTTTTCGCGCGTGATGCGTCGCTGAGACCCCGCGGGCGCTGACGACTGCTTCTAACGCGGCACCGGCCTTGGCGAAGGCTGGTAAGAGCACTCTCCCACCATAGTTGCCGGCACCTATCAGAGCGACCCGCGGCCCCGTGCCTGTCGATGTCGCAGCTTGTCGAGCAACACGCACCATCCGCTCTGGCGCAACCCCAGGATCATCGGCGACCGGATACTCCAGCAAGACACCCAGCGAGGCGCCAAGATCATCGTAGGCGGACGGGGCACGATCGAAAGCAAACCGATGCGTGATCAAGGGATCAAGGTTCATCGCGCCGGAGGCCATCAGATCGAGTACTGCTTCGAAGTTTCGCTGCTCTGTCCAGCGGACCAAACCGTACGGATAATCGTTGCCATCAACCTCGTAGCCTGAATCGTACCTGCCGGGTCCGTAGGAGCAGGACACCTGGAAGGTCAACTCCTTCTCATAAAAATCGGCACGGCTCAGCTCCAACCCAGTCACACCAACCAGAACGATGCGGCCACGTTGACGTGACATCTGAGCGGCCTGCGTCACAGGCTCATTCGACGTCGTGGCCGCAGTGATCAGCACAGCGTCCATGCCACGGCCGCGCGAAAACGCCTGTGCAGCGTCGAGAACTTCGGTGCGATCAGCAGCGGCCACTGTCTCGGCACCAAAACTCCGCGCAATGTCAAGCCGCGCTGGATCAGGATCGATCCCCAGTACGCGACATCCCTGCGCCCGCAACATCTGAACCGTCAGCAATCCGATCAGCCCGAGTCCGATCACAACCACTGTTTCGCCAAGCGTTGGCGCTGCCAACCGTATCCCTTGCAGCCCGATCGCCCCCAGAACTGTGAATGCCGCATGATCGTCGGACACTGTGTCAGGTACCCGCGCTGACAGGTTCTGCCCGACGGTTACGATCTCGGCATGGCTACCGTTCGACACCACGCGGTCGCCCACATCCAATCCCGCGATATCTGCACCGGTCTCAATCACCGTGCCGACGTTGCAATATCCCAATGGGATAGGCTGGTCGAGTTTGGCGCGTACCGCGTCCATGGTGGCCGCCAATCCATCGGTACGGACCTTGTCCAGCGTCTGCCTGACCTTGTCAGGCTGCTGGCGCGCCTTGTTGATCCAGTTCGCCTTTCCAAACTCCAGCAGCATCCGCTCCGTGCCCACCGAAATCAGGCTTCGACGGGTTCGAACAAGGAGTTCGCGGGACCCACAAAGGGGTGCCGGAACGTCGGCCAATTCGACCTTCCCATCCTTCAGGCTTTGAATGATCTGCTTCACTCTGCGACTCCGCGAGGTGTTGCGCGCGTTCTACAGCGGCAATGATTAAAGGTCGCCGAGGCGAGGGGCCGCATCCGCTAACCCTGTGACTTTACAGCCTTTGACTCAAGACAGGTCCTGCGCGTATCGCTCGCGCCAGTTCAAACCGTCCGGAACGCTCCATGCGCGTGCTCACAGTCTTCGGGACCCGTCCCGAGGCGATCAAAATGGCTCCAGTCGTCATGTCTCTCGGCGCGGCGCCAGCGATAGAGAGCCGCGTCTGTGTTACGGGCCAGCACGCCGAAATGCTGAAGCAGGTCTTGGACCTTTTTAAGATTAGTCCGGATTACAATCTCGAGATTATGCGGTCCGGACAGGGCCTAACCTATGTGACTACTTCCGTTCTGCAGGGAATGGAACAAGTCCTACGTTCCGAAACACCAGACGCCGTCTTGGTGCATGGCGACACGACCACGTCGATGGCCGCCGCGCTCGCAGCGTTCTACGCAGGGATCCCAGTCGGTCATGTCGAAGCTGGTCTTCGAACACGCGATCTGAGCGCGCCCTGGCCAGAGGAAGCCAATCGCCAAATCACTGGACGGATCGCGCGATGGCACTTCGCGCCAACAGATCAGGCACGCGCCAACCTTCTGGAAGAGGCCGTGCCTGACGCAACCATTCACGTCACGGGCAACACTGTGATCGACGCTTTGATGCAACTTCGGGGCTCGGTCCTTGAGGCCGATGCCACCAACGCCGAAATGCATCGGCGCTTCAACTTCCTCAACGATGATCGGCGATTGATCCTGGTTACCGGCCACCGTCGCGAGAACTTCGACGGCGGGCTGGAAAGGATGTGCGCCGCACTGGCTGACCTGTCCTCCCGGGGCGACTGCGAGATCGTCTACCCCGTGCACCTCAACCCCGTCGTGCAAACGGCGGCGGCCAAGGTGCTAGCCAATGCGAAAAACGTGCATCTGATCGAGCCGCAACCCTACCTGCCTTTCCTCTGGCTGATGGCGCGCAGCCACCTCATCATTACGGACTCAGGCGGAATTCAGGAGGAAGGGCCATCCCTGGGCAAGCCCGTCCTCGTTACACGGGATGTCACCGAACGACCGGAAGCTGTCGAGGCCGGAACAGTGCGCCTTGTCGGCACGGACCGGACGAAGATCGTGGCCGAGGCATCTCGTCTGATGGATGATCCTGCAGCCTATGCCGAGATGTCACGGGCGCATAATCCCTACGGCGACGGCAAGGCCGCAGATCGTGTCGTCCGGATCCTGTCGGGAGAGACGCCATGATACGGTCAGCGACAGTCATTGGTCTGGGCTACGTCGGCTTGCCCACGGCGGCCGTTTTTGCGGAAGCCGGCCTCGACATTATTGGTGTCGACGTGAACGAAGAAGCTGTTTCGTCGATCAACGCAGGCCAACCACATATCGTCGAACCCAACCTCGACGCCTTGCTGCGCCGGGTCGTCGAAAGCGGGAAACTGCGCGCAACGAACAGCCCAGAACCCGCGGATGTTCACGTAATCGCTGTTCCCACGCCCTTCACCGAAGGCAAGAAGCCGGATCTTAAGTTCATACGATCCGCCGCGGCTACGCTGGCTCCGGTGCTGGACCGGGGTGCTTTGGTCATCCTGGAATCGACCTCACCTGTCGGGGCCACCGAACAACTCGCGGCATGGCTTGCCGCGGACAGGCCGGATCTGAGCTTTCCCCAAGACGCCGGGGATCTTGCCGACGTGCAGGTCGCCCATTGTCCGGAACGCGTTTTACCTGGCAAGGTGCTGCACGAGGTGGTCCACAACAGCCGCGTGATCGGCGGGATGACACGGCACTGCGCGGCGCGTGCGGTCGCGTTCTACCAGATCGCCGTCAAGGGTGAATGCCATGTCACCGATGCACGGACGGCAGAGCTTGCAAAGCTGACCGAGAATGCCTTTCGCGACGTGAACATAGCCTTCGCCAATGAGCTGAGCGTGATCTGCAAGGATCTCGACATCGACCCCTGGGAACTGATCGCCATGGCGAACAAGCACCCGCGCGTGAACATCCTGAACCCCGGCCCCGGTGTGGGCGGCCATTGTATCGCGGTCGATCCATGGTTCATCGTAGACTCTGCGCCTGAACAGTCGAGGCTGATCCGCACAGCACGCCACGTCAACGATGCCAAACCCGATTGGGTGGTTGAGCGCATCACCGAAACAGCTGCGCGCTTCAAGGCCCCGGTCATTGCCTGCCTTGGTCTTGCCTACAAGCCCGACGTGGACGATCTGCGCGAAAGCCCGTCGATCAAGGTCGTGCGGGAAACGGTAGCGCTCGGCCTGGGAGAGGTGCTTGTTGTTGAACCTTACGTTTCCACCCTGCCCTACGAATTGGGCGGTGCCGAACACGCGGACTTCGCGGATGCCATTCGCCGTGCCGATATCGTCGTCGTGCTCACGGCGCACTCCGCATTCCGATCCGTCCGGATCTCGGACCTAGACGGGAAAGCCCTGATCGATACCTGCGGATTGTTTCGGACCGTGGCGGGTTAGGACAATGCGGGCGATCCATATCGTCGCCCATGTCGGCAACGAGGCGAGCGGGCCGTCCTATTCGGTACCGGCCCTCGGTCGGGCGCTCGGCCGCAGCGGATGCGATGTGACGCTGCTGACACAGCTGCACGAACCGATCTTGCCGTCCCAAGGGTTCCGGAACCAGTCTTTCTCCGAGTTTCCAATACCGCATGGGTTGCGTTGGTCTCCGGGGCTGGGCCGTGCGCTCCTGCAGAAGTCAGCCGATGCAGACGTCATCCACAACAACGGTCTCTGGCTTGCGCCAAACATCGCGTCGGGCTTCGTTGCGCGCCGCACGGGGAAGCCTTTGATCGTCGCCCCAAGAGGCAGTCTAGCTGCCTCAGCGCTCGAGCGATCCCGCTGGAAGAAGAAGGTCGCATGGCCTTTGCAAAAGGTCGCGATCGAACAGGCCGATTGCTTCCATGCGACGGCCGAGAAGGAGTACGAAGAGATCCGCGCATTCGGTCTGACGGCACCCGTGGCCGTCATCCCGAACGGAATTGATCTGCCAGAGCTTTCAACCGTGGAGCCGCGAGAGGAACGAACGCTCCTCTTTCTTGGCCGAATTCATCCGATCAAAGGACTCGATCTACTGCTGCAGGTTTGGCGCGACTTGCCAACTGCCACAAAGGATGGCTGGCGGCTTCGTCTGGTTGGAAAAGACGAGAACGGTCATCAGACCGAACTCGAAGCCTTTGCGGCAAAGCATGATCTGACGGATGTCGACTTTGTCGGACCGGCCTGGAACGCTGCGAAGACCGGAGAATACGCGTCAGCGGATCTCTACGTCTTGCCAACCAAGACCGAGAACTTCGGCATGACGGTCGCTGAAGCGCTCGCCTCCGGCACGCCCGTAATCACGACAAAAGGTGCACCATGGGCGGGACTGGAAGAGAACGATTGCGGTTGGTGGGTCGATCGATCGCACGGCGCTCTCCGAACGGCATTGGTTCAAGCCATGGAGAAACCGCCAGAGGAGCTTGAGCGTCTAGGTGCCAATGGTCGCAATTGGGTCCGGGAAGCGTTTGGTTGGGATCGCATCGCCGAGGAGATGACATCAGTCTACAGTTGGGTTGCCGACGGCAAGGTCGGCCCACCCCCTGGCTGCGTAAGGACGGATTAGCTTCAGTCCTGGCAGCTTGGTATTCAAAGGATCTGAAATGCAGTGCATCGATACAAAACTATCAGCACTTTAGTCCTCAGATATTATAAAATAACCCCTGCAGTCCCTCATTCGTAAACATGGCCCTCGATAAGAGATTTGGGTTTCGTTGTTTACGAGACGTGCAAGCTCCCCCACTCCGAAGCGCCACTGTTGGCTGACAAGAAACAAGAGGCCGTGCTAGTATTGGGTGCAGTAAAGCGGTGGCAGACTACCCGAGCAAATCGTCCAAAAAAAAACCCTTCGTACCGCCAGAGACAAAATCGTCCGACAAATAAGTTTTGGCCGCAGAACCAGGTGCATTCTCAGCGCAGCCAAGAAACTAAAGCTCAGATCAAACGGGAAGTATCAAACTTCATTTTGAGTAACAGTTTCACCGGTTTTACCGCGCTGCATCCGCTCCACCTGCTGGCGGTAGAGCAGCTGATAGAGCCCCTCCTGCTCGATCAAGTCTTCATGGCGGCCGCGCTCGACGATTTGGCCCTTGTCCATGACCAAGATCTGGTCGGCGTCGAAAATGGTCGAAAGACGGTGTGCGATGGCCACCGTAGTGCGACCTTTCGCGAGGCGGGCCAATGCCTCCTGCACCACGCCTTCGGACAAGGTATCAAGTGCCGAGGTCGCCTCGTCGAGCAAGAGGATCGGCGCATTCCGTACAATGGCTCGAGCGATCGAGATGCGTTGTTTCTGCCCACCCGAAAGCCGCCCCCCCGCCGAGCCTACGTTAGTGTCGTAGCCATCGGGCAGTTCAATAATGAAATCATGAGCATTGGCGGCCTTTGCCGCCTCGATCATCTCGTCCTCGGTAGCGCCATCCCGGCCCAGTAAGATGTTCTCCGCAATGGTACCGTCGAACATCTGTGGGTCCTGTGTGACCACCGCGATCTGACGGCGCACGCTGTCGATGGAGAACTCGGTGATGTCCTGGCCGTCAATCAGAATACGGCCCTCCTCAGGTGTATAGAATCGATCGAGCATGGCAAAAATGGTGGTCTTGCCCGCGCCGGACGGCCCGACCAAGGCTGTCATGGTGCCCGGCTTGAAGGTAGCAGAGATGTCGGTCAACGCTGGCACGTTCGCGCCGTAAGAAAAACTGACCTGTTCCAGACTGACGTCGCCCGAAGCGACACTAAGATCAGGCGCGCCCTCCCGAGGACGGTCTTCGCCCTGTTTGTCGATCATCTCAAAGAACATGCCGACACCGACCATCTGGCGCTGAAATTCCACGTTGAACCGGGCCAGACGCCTGGCCGGCTCATAAGCCATAATAAAGGCCGTGACAAAGCTGAAGAACTCGCCCGGGTCGCTTCCCTCACTGGTGACACGGAAACCGCCGTACAGGATTGCAGATGCAATGGCGAGGCCACCCAAAGTCTCCATCAAGGGTACCGTCAAGCTGGACAAACGGTTGATCTTGACCACCCGGTCTTCGACCCTCGCGATCGCCTTGTTCATCTCGACCTTGCGCTGATCCTCGAGCGTGTAGGCCTTGACGATGCGGATGTTATCTATGGTGTTCTTCAGAACCGCGAGGATCAGGCTG
>JBCAXQ010000091.1:0-9913 GCA_038534015.1 Pseudomonadota bacterium
TATAAAAACATCGTGGCAATGGGAGAGGGAAGATGGTCTATCATCGGAGCGGCGATTGCCGCGACCGCACACAATCACGTTTTGTCGCAACCTTACTGGCCGGATCGGCCATGGCGTTTGCTGCGACACCTGCAATGGCGCAGGACTCCGACACAAGCGAGGCCGCTGAAGAAGACGGTGGCACAATCGTCGTTACCGGTATTCGCAGTTCATTGCGGGACGCGCTGAATGAAAAGCGCAACGCCGACAGCCTGGTGGAAGTGATCCAGGCTGAAGATATCGGAAAGCTGCCTGACCAAAACCTGGCTGAAGTTCTTGAGAACATAACTGGCATCCAGATCACCAGAACGGCCGGTGTCGGTACCGGTGTCCAAATTCGTGGTACAAATGATAACCGCACTGAGATCAATGGTGTCGGTACAGTGTCCTCAGGCAGCGGCCGTGGCGGCATCAACTTTGAAGATGTAAACGCCGCCATCATTTCTTCGGTAGAGGTCACCAAAGCACCGACCGCGAAAACGGTTGAAGGTTCCGTTGGCGGCACCATCAACCTTCGCACGATCCGGCCGCTCGATATTGGCGAGCGCATTCTTACGGTTCGCGCTCAGGGCGAATACTCGGAGCTTTCGGAAAGCGTCACACCGCGTCTTTCAGCCAGCTATGGCAGCAACTGGGCCGCCGGCGAGGGTGAAATGGGCATCGTGCTGGCGGGCAGCTGGACAAGGCAGGAAGCCACATCATTCCGCCCGCGCGTAGATCGAGATACTTTGATTGTCGAAGGCAGCAGTGTCACATCAACAGGTGGTGCCGGTCCAGATTTCGATTATCTCGGCATACAGTTCTTGAACCAGGAACTGGAAAACTTCGAGTTCGAAACCTACAACATCGCCGGTACGTTCGAATGGGCTCCCGGGCCTGACCTCAAGTTCTTCGTTGATGGATTCTACAACAATCAGGAGCGCCGGCAGGACAGTTCGAGGGTTCAGGCCTCTGGCGTGAGTTCGCTGCGGTTCGTCAACGTTCCCGGCACTTTCGAAACGGTGAACTTCGGTTCGCTTGGCGGAGTGGATCTGGGCAGCATCCAAGCGGCCCAGAGCGGTGTAATCGCCATCAATCTGGCCGCAGATGATGATGATCCGAATCTGCGCTTTTCAAGCGACACAGGCGCTCGTGTAACCGAGAACTACCTGTTCAGAGGCGGTCTGGAGTTTCAGACCGGACGCCTGTCAGCCAGTGCAGAGATCTCACAAACGGGCTCGGACACAACCAATCCGAACCTCAGCACGACACTCAACTTCATCAACCCCAACGTCCCACTCGACGGTTCGAGCAATGATAATTCGACCCCGTTCGAGTATGACCTGTCTGGCGGCTCATTGACGTTTGGTGTTGCATTTGATTCGCCATTCGCGCCGACGATCGATCAGCTTCTCGACCCGAATAACACCGTGTTGGACGCGATCACCGCAAGCCGCAACGAAACCAACAATAGTGAGACAGCGGCAAGGTTTGATCTTTCGCTTGATCTGGAGGACCTGACTGGCTTCATCACATCATTCGATGTGGGGTATCGCTACAATGATGCGTCGACTGAGTTCACTCAGATCCGGTCCAGCTTTGGCACAGGTTCGATCGCGAACTCGCCAAGCGGTTCGCTGTTCGCAGACCTAATTGTTCCCGGGCCAGACAACTTTGGCGATTTTGATGGGCGGGAACTGGCATTCCGCAATTTCCTCCTCATCGATCCGAACCGCGCGTTCAATGATCCGGACGGGACGTTGGACATTCTGCAGGCTGCTCTTGATACAACCAATGGGTCTATCTCCGATCCCGATCCCAACACTGATAGCAACCGCAGAGCTTCCTATCGGGTCGAAGAAACTACGCATTCGGTCTACGGGCAGTTGAATTTCGACTTCGGCCGAGTTCGTGGCAATGCTGGCCTGCGCTGGATTGGCTCCAACAGTCTTTCTCTCGGCAACCCGCTCGTTCTCGAAGCGAGCCAGGATGTCAAAAACAGCTATGATCAGTGGTTGCCCCGTGTGAACGTAACCGCCGACATCACAGATGACCTTGTATTGCGGGCAAGCTGGACCGAAGATATCAACCGTCCGGACTTTCAGTTCCTGAGCCAAGGACTGAGCTTTCCCAGCGGCCCGAACGATGCGGTGTTGATCGGCAACCCGAACCTTGCGCCGGAGACGGTAACCTCATTCGATGCTTCGCTGTCATGGTATTTCGCACCGGCGGCTGTGATCAGCATTGGCGCTTTCCACAAGAGTCGGACAAATCTGTTCGTTCAACAGGAAGAAGCGGCGGAGCTGGATGAGAATGGCTTCCGTGACATTACTGAACCGTGCGAGGGCGGTGGTATCTTCAACCCGGTGCCTGATCGCAATGTGTTGTCGGATACGATCGGCAACGGCTTGTGTGTCCCAATTCGCTTTAGCGTGAATGATCCTGGCACAACCAAGCAGAAGGGTATCGAGGTCGCATTCCAGTATGACCTCTCGGCATTCGAGGATACGCTTGGTTTTGCATCAGGCTTTGGTGTGATCGCAAACTATACGTATCAAGAGTTTAGCGGAGGCGAGGCGTTGGATACGTCCGACGCTGACAGCCGTGGAACAGCCATTCTCGAATCGAGCAGTGGTCAAACAGGGCCGTTTACGGCACCACGCGGCCTGCTGGATTTCTCGAAGAATGCATACAACATCACACTATTCTACGAGAAATACGGACTGTCAGCCCGCGCTCGCTACACGTGGCGCGACGCATTCCGCACGCTTGATACAGCTGGCGGTGCCAGCCTTGGTAGTACAGTTGGGTTCCCGGTTGTTACTGCAGCGCGTGGTCAGCTCAACGGCAGTGTCGTGTACGAGGTGAGCGACAATCTGAGCTTCGGCGTAGAGGGTGTAAATCTGACCAAATCCAAGATTGAGCAATTCTGCGTCAACGACAGCGCGCTGCTGTGCTTCCAGGGCCTTCCTGATCGCCGGATTACCTTCGGCGCCACACTGAAGCTGTAGGGGCAACCTTAGTGGATGGGCCTGACCAGCCGACAAGAAACCAGGCGCTGCCAGCTCTCCCGGTGGCGCCTGGTTTTTTTGCGCGCCGCGATCGCGGCGCAGCGACTGGTCCAAATTGAGAGATAGGGAGAGAGCTATGGGGTCTGCTTCAAAGGACCTTGGCCCAAACCGCTTGGAAGGGTCGCTGATCGAGCAGAGACCCGTTAGCCTTTGCGTATCCTCTCCATGAAGGCGTTCACCTGCTCGTTCAGAGTGTTTGCCTGCAGTTCGAGCTCGTTCGCACTGTTGAGAACCTGACTGGCAGCCGCACCGGTCGAGAGAGAAAGCTCCCGCACGTCTTCGATGTGGGTGGCTACGCTCTCCGTACTGCGTGCTGCCAGATCAATGCTCCGCGCCAGGTCTTGGCCAGCAACCGATTGCTGGTCGACCGCGCTGGCGATGGAAACGGCCGTTGTTTCAAGCTTCTCGACTTGCCCAGCGATCGAACGAAGCGCTCCTACGCTCGCCCCCGTGGTGTCCTGCATTGTCCGGATCTGGTCGGCGATTCGCTCTGTCGCACGGCTGGTTTGCATGGCGAGCTCTTTGACCTCGCTGGCGACCACAGCAAATCCGCGACCGGCTTCACCGCCCCGTGCAGCTTCGATCGAAGCGTTAAGCGCCAGAAGGTTGGTGCGTTGGGCGATTGTCTGGATCAACTCGACAATCTCACCGACTTGCTCGGCCGAAAGGGCAAGGGCGGAAATCGTCGCATCAGCCTCTGACGTGGCTTCAGACGCCACGCGTGCCAAATCGCTCGAAGAGGAGGCCTGACGGCTTATCTCTCCGATCGACATCGCAAACTCGTCGCTGGCGGCAGCGGCAGCTGTGGCACCAGAATTGGCCGCTTGCATACTGCTGGAGACCTCACTGGTCCGCAGGCTCGACTGCTCGGCCGAAGTCGCCATCTTTGTCGCAGTCAGTTGAAGTTCGCTTGATGCCGCCGCGACGCCTTGGACGACTTCACCAATCGTGCGTTCAAATTGCTTGGCGACCTCTTCAAGCAGGGCAGCCCTGTGCTGTTCGGCCTCTTCGCGTTCACGCTCGCGCTCTTGTTGCAGGCGAAGTTCTTCTTCAGCGCGTTCGGAGCGTTCGCGCGCCCAGACTTCAAGGCGTTTGTTGGCGCGTTTAAACAGATCCAGCGCGCCGACCATCTCGCCGATCTCGTCCTTTCGATCGCGCCCATCGATTTCAAACTGCGCATTGCCTTTTGCAAGCAGGGTCATCGCGTTTGTAACTTCGCTGATTTTTCGGGAATAACCGTGCGAAAAGTATCGAAGGCCGATCACCAGAATTCCAGCGGCAACAATGGCAAGGATTGCAACGATCGCAATCATCGCGAAAAAGTAATTGACGCCCGCCTCTTCGATTGCAGAATGCTGTGTCACCCAATCGTTTGCCAGCGCCTGGCTTTGATCGATCAGCCTGTCTCCGCGATCAGAGATCTCGAATGCAAGTGCTTCGGAATTCGAAGTGCGTCCTTCGCGCTGCATAACCCCCAGCAGATTTGCAAACGTTTCATTGTACGCGACCAGTTCAGTGCGAAAGCCTGCAATGTCCTGCGATAGCTCCGGTGCATGCGTGGCGGCGGTACCGGCAATGCTGTCCAGCTTTTCCAGAGCCGTGTCGTAACGTTCTTTCTGGCGTTCGAGAATAGACGCCTCGGTTTCAAAAATGAACCGCGCGGTGTTGTAGCGCACATCACCCATGATCCCGCGTAATTCCATTGACTCATACATCGCACCCGCAACTTGCGCTGATGTGGAATAGCGGCTCCACAATTCTGCAAACCCCAAGCCCAGTATCAGTGTCACAGACAGGCCTATTGCGAAGAAGCTGCCGAATATGGCTTGGATTTTTCCGGCCAGATTGCGGTTCCTGAACCATTCAAAGCGATCAAACAGACTGCTGTTGGAAGAAAGGTTTGCTTTTACCGACGCGGCGGAAACTGCGCTGTCTGCTTCCGCCTGGAGATCACGGACAAGGCCTGGCATCGCGTTTTCCTCGCGTGCTTCCTGGCTTGTCATTATGTTCATGCGCCTATCCCGACAAAGATCTTTAGGGTCCCCGAACATATGAATGAAAGTCCTTTACAAAAGCTTTCATTGGCGCGTTCGCTTTCGCTTTCGAACAGTAGGAGAACGAGTCTATGTGGAGCGAATTTTTCTAAGAAAATCATCACTTTGTTGGCGGAGAACCTTAGCTTGTCCCTCCAGATTGTTGGCACTGGTCAGAACTTGGCTTGCAGCCGATCCGGCGGATCGAGACAGGTTACGCACGTCAAGGATATGGTCAGCAACTTTCTCGGTCCCGCGAGCGGCGAGATCAATACTATGGGCAAGATCATTGCCAGCCACCGATTGTTGATCGACCGCGGTTGCGATTGCAATTGATGTTGCCTTCAACTCATTCACCTGTCCAGCAATTGAATGCAGCGCTGCCACGCTGGCTCCAGTGGTGTTTTGCATGGAGCGTATCTGTTCAGCGATTTGTTCGGTAGCGCGGCTGGTCTGCATCGCGAGCTCCTTGACCTCGCTAGCAACCACCGCAAATCCACGCCCTGCTTCGCCTCCACGAGCCGCTTCGATCGATGCGTTAAGTGCCAGCAGATTGGTGCGCTGGGCGATTGTCTGGATCAGTTCGACAATCTCTTCGACTTGGTCGGCTGATGCGCTCAAGGCGGAGATTGTCGCGTCCGCATCCGATGTCGTTTCGGTCGCCTTGCGCGCCAATTCTGCCGAAGACGCAGCCTGATGGCTGATCTCTCCGATAGACAATGCGAACTCCTCGCTTGCCGCTGCCGCCGCTGTCGCTCCGGCGCTCGCCTCGTCGATCGATACTGACACATCTGACGTCTTTGCGCTCGAGTCTTCAGCCTTTTCAGCCATGGAACGCGAGGTTGTTTGCAACTGGGCCGCTGCCGCTGCGACACCGCTGACAACATCGCCAACAGTGAGTTCGAACTGGTCGGCGATATCACGCAGCACCCGCTCCCGTTCGATTTGGGCTTCTTCCTGTTGGACTTGCAGCCTGGTTTGTTCCTCCAATTCCTGGCTGGCTCGGCTCGCGATCTTGTTGCCAAGCTCTTCAGCCTTGATACTCACCAGGCGAAAACGCTCAATTTCCTCGCCGATCTCGCCGTATTCATCGATACGGGAACGATGCGGAACGATGATGTCGTGTTCGCCATCCGATATCCTGCGCATGCAATCGATCAATTGCCTCGATGTTGCGACTATGTCGGCTCGTAAGGCGTGAAACAGGTACAACGTCAAAGCCAGGCCCAAACCGATTGCGATAACCATCGCCGTGCGTATCCAAGAAAGCTCATTCGCACCGTGTTCCAAGGCCTCAGGTGTTCCGGTTTCAATCGCTTCGGCGATGTGGCCTAAGCCGACAAACGCAAATGCGGCGGTGACAAGTACGAGAAGCAGAGGGGCGCCGACCGTCAAGATGACTTTTTGCATCGTAGAACGCCGTCGAAACCATCGCGTTAGCCAGTCGACACTTTCGTTATAGCTGTAGCGTGCCTGGCTCGATCCGGTAGCTGGATCATCATTTCTATGGCGTCTCGTGCCAAATTCCAGATCAAGGTCTTCCTCGCGACTCATGCCGCCTGCTCGTCTTTTGAAGGTCGCTCACGTTGCTGATCTATGGCAAGCGCGTATTGCTGCTCGATCAAACGATCAATCTCTGTGGACGGCATGGCTTTGTAGAACAGCCAACCCTGGATCTGATCACACCCCGCGCTGCGAACGAGGTCCGCTTGCGCATCGGTTTCAACGCCTTCTGCCGCAACGTCCATTTTCAGAGCCCTGGCAACGGCAATGCTGGACAGCATCATCGCGCGGCTCCCTTCGTCATTTTCCGATTGCACCACGAGGCTGCGGTCCAGTTTTAGCTTTTCGAAGCGGAACTGACGCAGGAAGCCGATTGACGCATAGCCGGTGCCAAAGTCATCGAGCGCCACATTGACACCGAAGCTGCGGATCACGTCGAGGCTACGCTCGGCAACAACCGGATCGAGCACGAGGCAAGTCTCGGTGATTTCGATCTCGAGTTGTTCGGCCGGAAACCCGGATTCCTCGAGGATTTGGCCGAGTTGGACCGGGAATTCAGGGTTCCGCAATTGCGCCGCCGAAATGTTCACCGACAGCACGATGTTCCCCCAGCGAAGCGCATCCGTGACCGCCTGACGCAAAACCCAATAGCCAATAGCATTGATCAAACCGGATTCTTCGGCAACCGGGATGAATACGTTCGGTCCGATCGACTTGCCCTCGGGGTGGTTCCAGCGCAGCAGCGATTCTACCGCAACTATATTGCCACTGTCGGCATCAACCAGCGGCTGATAAGCAAGCTCGAAGTCTTCATTAGCCAAGCTCGCCCGTAGTTCGTCATCCAGTTCGCGAACCGCTTCGCGACGGCGATCAAAACTCTCGCTGAACCAGGTGCAGCGCATCTTCCCGCCGCGCTTTGACATGTACATCGCCACATCGCTGCGGCGGAGCAACTCCGAGGAGGGCAATGGATCGTCCGTTGTTGAACGTGCCAGACCGACACTCGCACCCATCGCAATGTTTCGGTCACCTAGTGGGATCGGTTTAGACAGCCTTTCAAGGAAGGCACGGCACATTCCTTCCAGTATCGTGCCGGCCACTGTTCCCGCCATCACCACCGCAAATTCGTCGCCACCCAAGCGATAACAGCGCGCTTCCGGCTCACATGATGACTGCAGGATCTGCGCGCACTTCTGGATCAGCTGATCACCCACGGCATGGCCATAGTGGTCATTCACCTGCTTGAAGCTGTCGAGATCGATGAGCGCGATTGCAATCTCATCAACTTCCTCGCGCTTGCTTTCGATATCGCTGTGCAAGGCACGGCGATTGGGCAGTTGACTTAGCGCATCCCTTTTGCCTCGATCTTCTAGCTCGCGGACGTTTGCAAAACCGGTCTTGCTGAGCAGAAAAATCGTCGCCGCATAGAGCACCGCGCCCGAGATCAGGAGCGCGGAAGGAGACGTGAACGCAATCCGGTCGCTGGCCATCACGACCATGGTGATCAGGGCAAAGACAATCGACAGTACGACCAATGGAAGGACAACGATCCGCGCGGGCGAAAGCCTGGATGAAGCGCCTGAACTTTGCACATTGAGCCCCTGATAAGCCTGCTTATCGAATAGCAGTGTCGTATAGCCCAATTTCGTAAATCGGATTGGATAAAGAAGTGTGAATCCGGGTCCGTGAAGCTCGAGGTTAGGGTTGGCCAGAAGCCATTAGTCCGCGCTATTCAGCCTGTTGCGGCGAGGGCAGAAGGAGCCAGTGCGGCCGTCGGTTTATAGATGCTCGCTAGTCCTGCTGATGGGCCAAATGTGTCAGTCTGGCCTACCACAGTCTCCCCCGCGCCAAGCATCAGATAGCCATCTGTCGCGAGCGACCTGCTCAAACGATGGAACGCTTGCTGGCGATTTGCGGGGTCGAAATAGAGCAATACGTTTCTGCACAGGATCAGATCGAAAGGCTGCTGTGTCGGGGACAGGCTCAGCACGTTGTGTTGCTGAAACCGCACATACTTGCGTGCGCCTTGGCTGATTTCCCAGCCTTGGTCTGTTTCCTCGAAGTGTTGGAGCATTTGCGCGACGCTTAAGCCGCGCTGCACTTCAAACTGGCTAAAGATGCCACTGCGCGCCGTGTCGATTGCGCGATGCGAGATGTCTGTCCCAAGAATGTCAATCCACCAACCGTCCCATTGCGAAGGCTGCGATGCGAACAACATGGCGAGTGAGTAAGCTTCTTGGCCAGTCGAACATCCAGCACACCAGATTGAAAGCCGACGCTTGTTTGCCCGCCTTTCCCAGAGCTCGGGCAGGATCCTGTCAGGCAATTGGTCAAAGGTCGGCTTATCGCGGAAGAAATAGGTTTCGTTGTTCAGCAACGCTTCGACGACTTCCTGTGCCAGATCACCTTCTTTGGGATCGGCCAAAAGGCAAACAAGCTGATCTACATTGGTGATGCCGTACTCTCTAAATACGCCAGCCAATGCCGTGCCAATTCGCCACCGTCTGCTTTCGGTGAGATGCTGACCAGTACGAGCGGAGAGCAAATCGGCAATAATCTGATGGGACGCGTCGCTCACTTCCACGCTGGTGCACCGGCATGTTTGAGTATGGCATCAACCAATTTTTCGGGTGAGGCGATGGTGCTGGCAAGGCCTGCTTTCGCGACGGCCCCAGGCATACCCCAGACTGCACTCGTCTCAGCGTCCTGGGCAATGACGGTTCCACCGTTTTCGACCAGGGAGCGGGCTCCTTCGAGTCCATCTTTACCCATTCCAGACAGGATAACTGCAAGGGCGTGACCATCGCAGGATTGTGACACACTTTTCAGCATCGGATCAACCGAGGGGACACAACCGCTAGGGGCGGGAGCATTTGATACTCTCGCCACCAATTGCTCGCCGAAGCGTCGCAATGCCATGTGGCCATGCCCGGTGGCAATTGCGATCTCTCCGCGGCGGATTTGTGTTCCATCGTCCGCAATATGGGTTTTCCGCGCGCAAGCCAGCTCGACCTGTCGCGCGAAAACGGGGATGAAAGACGCTGGCAGATGCTGAGTGATCAAAATTGGCAGATCGAATTCATGGGGCAGGCCGCGCAACAACAGATTTAGTGCGTGAATGCCACCAGTCGAAGCGCCGATAGCAATTAGTTCGGGTTGTTTTTTGCCCGCTTTGGCCATTGTGATCTGGCGATCATCGGCTGGTCTGTGTGGAGGCTCAGCCTTCCCGTCAGGCCCCTGACCACCAAGCGCTCGGACCTTGCCCAGCAATTGTTCGCGATAGTCATC
>JBCAXQ010000092.1:0-9814 GCA_038534015.1 Pseudomonadota bacterium
AGACTATGGTCTGTCCGGCGATAAAAGGGATCGTTGGACAGATCTTAGTCTCGACTTTTACCGCGCAATCCGGGCGCACCAAAGGCAGCATCTGCGCAGTTCGACCTACTCAAGAGCCGTCACCGCCTTTGGCCTTGGTCTCCTCAATTCCACCGGCAGCCGGGTTTCGCGCCGCCAGTCCGATTTGTCCGCCGATCGCGATATGTCACTTAGACAGATTCGCGCGATCCCCCACAATTCCATACTTCAACAGCTAGGCTATCCGGTGAACGTGATCTCTGGGATCGGCACTGCCGCAGATGGCAGCTACGAAGAGCTGGCCGCCCTGATGAAAGAAAGCCCCAGAGGGCGGCAATTGGTCCGGCTGGTTCGGGCATCCAATGCTCTGGCGAGCATCAAAACTGTCGCCGCCCATGGGGAACTGTTCAACTCGGCCTATTGGGCCAGCCGACCCTATCGCGGAACCGAGACCCATCTGTCTGCGGCCTGCGAAGTGCTGGCGGAGTATTTGACCAAAGATGATCGAACCGGCGTTTACCGCCGCCTTGCCTCGCGATTACGTGTCGATGCGCTCAAATTGCATCGCTTGCTTGAGCTGATCCCGGACGAATCGCCGATGGAAGACCGCGAGATCACCCGCAGGACGATCGGTGCGGCACAGTCACTGCGCCTTGCGCTGATGCAGCATATCTTTCTCAAGGCAGTGTCGGTGCCTGTATTTAGCCGCGCTAATGATATCAGCCGCGACGATGTGCTGGAGATGGTGTTCAGCCTGCGGGTCGAAGATGCACTGGCACAGATGCGTCGCGCCTTCCCGACATCGTTTCCCCAACCGGATGATTTCGCAGTGACCGCACCGAGCGACTACCCTGATGGTGAGAATGAAGGGTATTCGCAGATCGGGCGAGACTACATCGATCCTATAGATCGCGCCTACGGCCTGATGCTCCGCATTTCCATAGCGATCGCCAATGAGTTCGGCGCGCATGGGTAGGCATTAAGCGATCTTGGCTGTCCGCATTAAAGATCAATAGCAATATTAACGATTTAGGCGACTGCGTTCCGAAGCGAGACGCCCGTTCGTTAACCACTGGTGATTAACAACGATTTACAGCATACTACAGGCATGAATCACGCGACCAAAACTCTTCGCTTCACCGCGCTTGGTGCCATCGCCGGACTGGCGGCGCTTGCAGGTACAATCACCGTTGCCAATGGCCAGACGAGTGCCCAGGATGCCGCTGAGGCGGCACAAGAAGTGGCTGATCGCGCTGAAGAAGCTGCGATTGAACGGATTGATCCTAGCACTGGCGGAGCGTCGTTGGTCGTCGATCCAAGCCTGCCGCAGCCCTACCTACCCGATAATGAAGAATTGCCGGAGCCGTTCGAGCCCGGCCTGCCGCCGATTGGCGAAGCCGGATCGGAAATCCCCACAGTCGAATCCGTTCCCGTATCACGCGCAGCGAGCAGGATGATCTCGAATCCGGTTGTGCAGGAAACGCCCGCAGCACCGCAGGTCGATCAAAGTCGAACGCAGGTCGCCAGCAACGATCCGTTCGTGATCAAACGGATCCTGCCGATCAAAGGGCCCATCAAGTACGGCGAGTGGTTCTGGGATGATGAAGGGGTGCCGGACGGCCCACTGGTAATGACAGTCGATCTAGAAGCCCGTGTCTTGAGCGTTTTCAAAGGCGGTTACGAGATTGGCGCGACCGCAGCCTTGCTCGGCACGAAGAAGCACCCGACGCCGCTTGGCACATTCCCGATCCTGACCAAGGAGAAGGACAACATTTCCGAGAAGTACAATAACGCTCCGATGCCATGGACCCTGCGGTTGACATGGAGTGGCATTGCAATCCACGGCTCGCCGGTGATTAATGGCTATGCCAGCCATGGATGCATCGGCGTTCCTGATGCTTTCGCGGAAAAGCTGTTCGCAATTGCAAAGCGCGGCGACAAAGTGGTGATCACCCGCGGCAAGCGCATTGGTATGGGCGACAAGATCATCTGATCGACAAGCTAGTGCGTGCGGCGCGGCGGCTCCGGCGCGAACCGCCAGACGCGCATTGTAACGCCCGCTTTCTCGACTCGCTCGACTCCAGGTGTAACGAGCACTCCGCCGAGGGATGCATTCTGTTCCCGCCACAACCGGTCAAATGCTCGACCCGCATCACCGCGGGACACGCTCCTTCCAATGTCGGCAACAGCGCGGCAGATGGTCTCGATTGCAACCACGCGCGGAACGTTGGCGTAGTATTTGAATCCATCATCTTCCCGGAAGACCTGCGTTTCCCAGTCTTCCTGCGCGAACCATTCGATCGCACGCCAAGCTTCTGCGAGATGACCGGCGCTTTCCGCTAGGTTCTCAACGCCTAGCCAATCGTGGTCTGCAAGATGTTTGCGGACCCGCACGCGATCAAACCGATCATCGTGATTGGACGGGTCTTGGACGGCTTGAATACCGGCTCTGTCCACGACCGATTGCAGCACCGACTTCCGCTTGTCCAGCAGCGGCCGGATCAACGGCAAATGCGTACCAGGAAACACACCGTGTGAGCGAACCCCGGCGAGGCCCGACAAGCCACTTCCCCGCGCAAGTCGCATAAGCAGGGTTTCAGCCTGGTCATCGGCATGATGGGCTGTCGCAACCGCGCCAAGACCCTCCGCAATCGCCCATGCCCCAAGCGCATCGTAGCGCGCTTCGCGAGCCTGCGCCTGCAGATTTCCAGGCTCAACCGTAACCGAAAGGGCAGTGAAAGGCACCCCCAGACCCCGACAGACCTTTTCAACCAATGCGACCTCTCCGGCCGCTTCAGCGCGAAGGCCGTGATCGACGCTGGCGACGGCGATCTCGCCTGTCATTGCCGCGTTTGCGATCAGCAGCAATGCAAGACTATCAGGCCCGCCAGAGACAGCGAGGCCAAGCCTGCCCTCGCGGAATTCTGTAGGCCAAAGCCGTTCGACCGCTTCACTAAAATCGGCAATCAGGCCGGGATAGATATCTGTATCAATCAGCATCTCCCAACGGGACTACACGGCTAGTCGCAGCTCACATTCTGCAGGTTGGTTTCATACTGGTTTGACAACCTGCCGGTGGCAATCGCCGGATAAGTGCGGGCGAATTCGGACAATGCGATACAGGCGCGACTGGTGTCATTCTTCGCGATCATGGCTTCAGCAAGGAACAAGAGACTATCGGGCGCGCGAGCCGCCGTGTTGTCCGCTTGATAGTTTCTGAGGAACCAACGCGCGGCTTCATCCGCGTTACCGTCATCAAGATAGGCCCGACCAAGAAGGTTTCGGCCATAGGTAACCCGCCAATGGGATGGATAATCGTTGACGAAACTGCTTAGCTGCTGGCGCGCCTCCGGATAGAAACCCGCGTTCCACAAACGGAAGCCATAGGAATATTCATCGTCACCTTCGTCATCGCTTTGCGGTTTGGTGATCTGTTGAACGGCTGCGACCCGTTCCGCAGATGGCCCCTCAGCCACAACCGGATCGGGATCGAAGATGGTTGAGATATCTGCCTGTTCTGGCGCCTCTTCAACAACATCGGCGGGCGCTTCTGTCACACCGCCTGCTTCGAGTGCCGCAAGTCGCGTTTCCATCTGAGCGATTGCATTGGCATTCACCTCACCTTGCGCGGTGAGCTGCTGCATCTGGATTTCCAGCGCATCAAGTCGCGCGAGAATATCGGTCACCGCAGTGGTCGAAGGGGTCGATACGGTTGAACGCGGAGAGTTGCCAGCCGTCGAAATCTGGGGTTCGAAGAAACGGCTGTCCCCTCCCGGAAACACTTGCCGTTGCAACGCCCGCACTTCAGCCTCGACCTTGCGCAGGCGCGCTTCCGAATTGTCATCCTGCGCCAATACCGGAACCGGTGCGGTAGCCAGAACAGCCGCGGCAATCCCAGCCGCTGCAAAACGATCGAATGCGTGTATGGCGAAATTTGCGCGCATGGATATCAGGCTCCCTCTGCTTGCGCTGTGGTAAATCTAGGGCAGCGTTCCTGCCTCAATCCCCTGTCAGTCAATAGACTGTGCCACAACGCATGAACACAGGCCGAATCTGTGCCGATTGCCATCACTCAAGTCGAGGGTGCTAGGTAAGGAAATCCGTGGGAAAGCCCCTGCTCAGGGTTCAATTGAGCGCAGGCCCTACCGTTTCAATCGGGGCAATACGGACATTGCTGGCACGAGCGAGCAATGCTGCGGCTGAAACGGGCGCATCGCCAATTGTGACCGGCTCTTCAGCCAGCTTCGGCACTTCGCGACCGCCAACTGTAATCGCGAAGGCATCTGGTCGGCCGGTGTTGATTCTGGGCTCCTGCGCGTCGGACGGGATTTCAAAGCTCTCACCAGTGACCATTTGCTTTTCAAGCAAGCGTTGCCCGCTCGCATCAAAGAAACGGACCCAAACCCCATCTTCGAGAGCCGTAAAAACAACCTGGCCTGTGCTGTTTTCAGATGCGGCCAAGGCCGGGCTTGGAGTAAGATTGTCATCTGCTGGGAGCGTGCCAGCATCGACCACCGCCACATCACTCTCTTGATCGATAAGCGATGGCATGCCTGCTGAGCCATACATAGAGCTAAAAAAGGCGGTAAATCCTGCTATCAAGAGTATCGCTGCAAACGCACCTGCCCAAACCACCCCAGATGACGGCAGTTTCGCCGGGTCACCAGGAGCCATAGCGTCCATAGTCGCCCTGCGATCGATATCGGCTTCGTTGAGCTCGGCGCGAACTTCATCAGCGATCGCGCTCTCATCAAGGCCGACCAATTTGGCATAGGTGCGAGAAAAGCCAATCGCATAGGTCCGAGCTGGCAACGTCTCGAATCGACCTGATTCAATGACCTCCAGATGTCGGATCGGGATGCGAGTTTCAGCGGAGACATGCTCCAGCGAAAGGCGCTGTTCCTCGCGCGCAAGACGCAGCCGGTCGCCCACCCCCTCTAAGGGCAGCATTTCCGCCACATCTTCCACTTCTTTGCTCATGACCCGGTCACAAGGCCCCTTTTCCGAGTGCCCCTCAGGATAACCCTGATTTTTTCTGCATTGCACAAAATCGGGCACTGCCATCGCTGTCAATGATTCGATTCGCCGCTGGCGAGCGATTTTCGACGAGATGGCCGGAATTCGCGCTCAATTAGATTTCGACTTCCGGATCGAGGGCTCAATCAATCTGGATCGATGCCGCGCTCTGCTGCCCAAGCAGTGATCTCTTTGCGCAAGTTGGACCCGGGGTTGGACAACCATTGGGCCATAACCTCCGTCAACTCGGCGAGATCCACCTTGCGCACCAGTTCCTTGATCGGACCAACGGCTGCTGGCGTAATCGAGAAACGGCGGAATCCGATACCGAGAAGAGCAAGCGCTTCAAGACGTCGCCCGCCCATCTCACCGCATATGCCAAGATCGACACCGCTGCCATCGACTGTCTGTGAAACCCGCCTAAGAAATCTTAGGATCGACGGGCTGAGCCAATCATAGCGTTCTGCCAGTTTGGGATTGGCGCGGTCGGCAGCGAACAGGAATTGGGTAAGATCATTTGTTCCTACCGACAGAAAACTCAGCTTGGGCAAAAGGATATCAAGCACTTCGGCCAATGCAGGAACCTCGAGCATCGCGCCATAGTGAATAGCTTCCGGCAACACCTTCTTCTTCGAACGTAAGAAGGTGAGTTGCTCCTCAAACACTGCTTTAGCAGCGTCGAATTCCCATGGTTCCGACACCATCGGGAACATAACATACAGCACACGCCCGGCGGATGCTTCCAACAGGGAGCGCGCCTGAACTTTCAGCAATCCTTCGCGCTCGAGCGCGAGCCGCAAGGCACGCCAGCCCATGGCAGGGTTCTCGTCTTGCGAAGACTCGTCGGAGGCAAGATATGGCACGGCTTTATCGCCGCCGATATCGACTGTCCGAAAGATGACTGGTTTGCTTCCAGCGGCTTCGAGAACCTCCTTGTAAAGACGTGTTTGTCGCTCTCGCTGGGGCAGCGTAGCCGAAACGAGAAACTGGAATTCGGTACGAAAGAGGCCGACCCCGTCTGCACCTGTCATTGCCAGCGAGCTAATGTCATCACGCAATCCAGCATTCATCATCACCTGGATTCGGGTGCCGCACCGGGTGAACGGTTCAACATCACGCAGTTCGGCGTAAACAGCTTGCTTCTCGCGAGACTTGGCAAAACGCGCACCAAATGCCTCGGCCATTTGTTGGTTCGGTCGAACCGTTGCTGTGGCCTTATCCGCATCGAGAAGGATTTCATCGCCATCGCGTATGATCCCGCGAATCCCGGTTGCACGGCCAAGTACCGGCACGCTCATAGCGCGCGCGACAATGACAACGTGCGCCGTCAATGACCCTTCTTCCAAGATTACGCCTTTCAAGCGGCGGCGATCATATTCGAGCAGTTCAGCCGGACCGAGGTTGCGCGCTATCAGGATTGTATCTCGCCGTAGCCCTTGGCTCGCCGCCGTGCCAAGTTGCCCCGCCACGATGCGCAGCAATCGATTGGAGAGGTCTTCAAGATCATGCATCCGATCCGCAAGCAGTGGATCATCGATTTCGCGCATCCGCATTCGCGTGCGTTGCTGGACCCGTTCGATAGCGGCTTCGGCTGTCAGTCCAGAATCGATCGCTTCGTTGATGCGGCGCGACCAGCCCTCATCATAGGCGAACATTTTATAAGTCTGGAGCACTTCTTCGTGTTCGCCGCCAACGCCAAACTCGGCCTGACTGGACATATTGTCGATCTGCTCGCGCATCTTGTCGAACGCGCGATAAACCCGTTGGCGCTCAGCCTCGATATCGTCAGCCATGACCTGATCGATCTGGACCCGCGGCTGATGATAGACAGCCATGCCTGCCCCCAAACCTTTGACCAGGGTCAAACCGTCAACGGTCTGCATCCCGGTCATCCCCTCGGACAGACTACGGGCTTCTTCTTCGTCAACGAGTTCCGCATTGGCGATGAGTTCGGACAGCACCATCGCGGTGGTCTGGAGCGCCTCGATCTCGATATCCTCGTACCGGCGCGGCTCAACATGTTGCACACACAAAACGCCAACAGCACGCTCGCGATAGACAATCGGGACCCCGGCAAAGGAATGGAATTTCTCTTCCCCGGTTTCAGAACGGTATTGAAAATCTGGGTGCGCCTTCGCCTCCGCCAGGTTCAGCGTCTCGACATTATCGGCAATCGTCCCGGTCAGTCCCTCACCAATTGCCATCCGGGTTACGTGGACAGCAGATTTGTTGAGACCGCGCGTTGCGAACAGCTCAAGCATGCTCTCTCGCAGAAGGTAGATCGAGCAAACCTCGCTATCGAGGCTCGCGCCCACAATATCGACGACTTGGTCCAGCTTGCCTTGCGCATGCATGCGCGAGGCCATGACCTCGTGCAGGCGGGTGAGGATTTGGCGGGCGGCTGCGGCTGCGGACATGTTGATAGCGGTTAAAGAACCCGCGCGACAAAAGCAAAAGCCTCAGCAGTATGACTTGAAAGAAAGTCAGCTCAAGCGCGGGCTATTTCTTCCTTTAATCGCAGTTTTCGTTTCTTGATCGCCTGGATCGCGGCTGCGTCGGGCGCGGGCCGGTTCAATTCTTCTCTAAGCTGAGCCTCAAGGCCGGCATGTTTGGTTTCAAGAGCACTGACATGAGATGCAGCGGGTGACGATGCCATAAACGGTCTCCTGATATGCGGGGGTATGCCCCCGATGGAGCGACTCGTCCAGCGCGGACGAACCGCGAATTGTCATGAAACCACAACCAGACTATCTTGCAAAGCTCTTCGTGAATTGGAATCGGTGCAAACGCCTAAACCTGCGATAGACGGTTGGGTAGAGCGCACAGGGACCAATGAAATCTCAAGGATCAAGGGCAGATACTCCGCATGAACGAGCCAGAGCTTCGCAAGCGGCTGGAACTGCTCAAATCAGAGCACCGCGATCTCGATGCGGCGATCGCTGCTCTGACCGAGGCTGGATCTACCGACCAACTTCAAATCGCGCGCTTGAAGAAGCGCAAACTGCGGTTGAAAGACCAGATTTCGCTAATCGAAGACAGCCTGCTCCCCGACATCATCGCCTGACCCCGTTCCTAGGTCGCGCTGTCTCGTTAAAGGAAAGCGAATTCCGTCCCGCGGCGGGACAGTTTGGAATTGGGACGGGAAATTAGGCATACCCTTCTGGCGATCATGGATGTCGGGGCGTAGCGAGATGATGAGATTATGAATCGCCCTCGCAACTTGTCGCAGCCAATTATCGAAGCGCTCTACAGCGAAGCACTGGTGCTCGCCGATGAAGTGCGCGCAGTCTTTGCATTGGGCACGCACGAACCTGGCCCCGGCGACAACGCATCAATTCGTTTGGCGCTCTCCACCGAAGGGCTCAAGACAACGACCCGAATGATGCAAGTGCTCGCCTGGTTGCTCAATCAAAGGGCCTTTTTCTCTGGTGAACTGAATGAAAACCAGGTTCGCAAGCATGGCAAGCTCCCTGCGGATCGCCCGGCCGATCCTGGCCAGGTTGCGTTGCTGGAACCGCCAACGCGCGCATTAATCGAGGAAACGGAGCGGATCCATCGCCGGATTGCGAGGCTGGACAAAGCCTGGCGCGAAGGGTTCGAGATCGCTTCACCAGCCCGTGCCTTCCAGCAAAGGATCGGGCGGGAGATAAACGGGCGTGCTTCTCTAAACTAAGACGTCAGCCGACTAGCCTCGGCTTCTAAAGACTAAGCCGCTCCGAGCGCCTTCCGCCAACGCGCCAGCCGATCCTGGCGTATTGCATCATCCATTGCTGGACTGAAGGTTTGCAGCTTGCCCCGCATGGCAGCTGCAGCGCTTTGCAGATTGTTGTGCATTCCGATCCCGGCTGAAGCGAGCATCGCCGTACCCAGCGCCGTTGTTTCAACGAAGTCTGGGCGCTCGACCGGGATGTTGAGAATATTGGCCAGATCCTGCGCCATCCAGTTGTTAGCGCTCATTCCGCCATCGATCCGCAGTGTGCCCCATGCGGTTCCATCAGCGGCAAAGGCTTCCGCCAGGTCTTGGGTCTGGTGCGCCATTGCTTCCAGCGCGGCTCGCGCCAGTTCGGCCTTCCCACTGGCAAAGCTGAGCCCGCTAATCACACCGCGCGCGTCCGCGCGCCAATGGGGCGCGCCGAGCCCAGCAAGAGCTGGTACAATAGTAACCCCGCCTGTATCCGGAATTGACCGCGCGAGTTCTTCCGTCTGGCCAG
Source organism: Pseudomonadota bacterium (assembly GCA_038534015.1). GTDB lineage: Bacteria > Pseudomonadota > Alphaproteobacteria > Sphingomonadales > Sphingomonadaceae > Erythrobacter. Next base: position 9,246 of record JBCAXQ010000092.1, read on the forward strand.
CAACATCAACAATGCCGAGGGAATCGCGAAGCCATTGGACAAGGCTTCCGGCGACAAACACCGAGCCTTCAATGGCGTAGGTCCGCTCACCGTCTAGCTGGGTCAGGACAGTTCCAAGAAGCCGGTTGTTCGATACGGGTATGTTCGCTCCCTGATTGGTGAGCACGAAGGCGCCAGTTCCATAGGTCGCCTTTGTCTCGCCTGCAGACAAACAAGCCTGTCCGATAGTTGCGGCCTGTTGGTCGCCAGCAAGCCCCGAAATCGGGATAGCTCCACCGAACAAGCCCGGAGCCGTTTCACCCAATGCACCCGCCATATCGACCACCTCCGGCAAGGCGGCAAATGGCACACCGAAGAGATCACATAGCCCGACATCAAATTGCGCTCCACCCAGTTCAAGCAACAGCGTCCGGCTGGCGTTGCTGGCATCGGTCACATGTGAACCGCCCGTCAATTTGTAGATCAGCCAGCTTTCGACTGTGCCAAATGCCAGCGTACCCGCCTCCGCAGCGCTGCGCACTTCGGATACATTGTCGAGCATCCAGCGCATCTTGGTCCCGGAGAAATAG
>JBCAXQ010000093.1:0-9770 GCA_038534015.1 Pseudomonadota bacterium
CGAACAGCGGATTGAAATTGGCCTCGAATGCAGCGTCCCTGGTGGCGTCTGCGCTCACCGTCCCTGAGTCCTGCCGGAGGATGCGCTTGTCGTCTTCGAGCTTGGAGATTTCGTCCCGAGCATAGGCTTGAGCGTCTCGGATATCCTGCCGATACGGGTCTGCCTCGCTGTCATTATCGAGCCGGTCAGTCAGAATGACTTGAATGGCCGCATTGGCCGTCTCGACCGCTTTGTCCTTCTCCGTGGTTAGCTCATCGATGCGAGTATCAATGTCAGCGATTTGGTCATCAATCGATCTGGTCTGAACGCCCGCCACATCCTCGGTGACAGAGCCGGCCACGTACTGCTCCTCCATAGACTTGTAAGCCAGGCCCATGGCGTGGAAGGCGAGCACGATACCGACCAGGACCGCATAGGCCGTGAAGGCGACTTGAACCGCGCGCATCTTGCGCTGACCGGCCCACGCAATCGCCATGCCCACCAGGACCGCGAAGAACCGGAGAACGTACCCAAGATCAATGATGACCTGATCATCGATTGTAGACGGTGCCAAAGGCCCAAGAAACGTCTTGTCGACGCCAAGCATGGACTTCAGCAGCCAGAGCGTCAGGAAGATCAGCCCCGAGAACAGCAGCAGGCTGAACCCATAGGCAACGGCCTGATGGCGCAACCACAGGAACGCGACCGTGACGCCTAACCAAATGCCTTTGACCGCAGCCCATAGTGGGCTCCAAATCGCAGCACAGACGGCCACGAACGCGCCCCATGCGGCAATAGCGACAGCACATACCGCCGTCCAAACCGAGACAGCCGCTGTCGCTATCCCGCGCCCGATGGCACGGAATACATTTCCAATCGTGTCCATGTCAGCCCCTAAAGAAACGCGGCGAAGAAGCCCCAGTTGTTCGTCACGATGGCGATCAGAACGCCGACGAACAGCACCGCAAATTTAAGCCAGTCCATCATGCTGGACCGGTCCTGAGCCGCCTTCAGATCAGCAATCGATCCCTTGACGGACTCAATGTCTGTTTCGAGCGCCTTCACGTCTCTTCGCAGCCCATCAAAGCTGCGGAACTCCCGCTGGAACGTATCGTTCAGGGCGACGATATCAGCCTTCAACTCACCGTTCTGTTGCAGGACGCTGGCATGGGTGGCCCGGCCCTCGATGTCCTTGGTGTTGCGCTCCACAGCCCCGTTCAATCGCATGAGCTGCTCGATCCAGCGCCCCTCGCCCCCGTCAGCCATCTAGCCACCTTTCATCAGACGTTCGTGAAGACGGCGGCGTTCTGCTTTGTCTTCATCAGTGGCCCGGCCATTCAATTGGCGCTGGGTGAGCCGGTCGTATTCGGCTTCGAGACGGTCGTGTGCGTCGGAGATGGTCTCCCCCTCGCTGCGCTCTTCTTCGAGAAAAGCGAGAACCTTGGGATGCAGGACAGTGCTTTCCTGCTCCGCGAAGATCTTAGTAGCCTTGAGGCTCTCGATCTCAGCATGCGCATCTGCAAGCTCTGCCGAAAGGTCGGGATAGATTGGCACCTCAGGAGCCGCGGGGGGCTCACTTGCGGGTGCACTGGGCTCGCCTTCATCGAGAGGCCAACCAGCATCCACGTCCACGTCAGCGGGCGTCGCGGCCTCGTTGATCTCCTGAATGAGGTCATCGAAACGGACTGTGTTCAGATCACGCCACGCCTCGAAGCGTCTCATGTCGTCTTCCGTACCTGAGGCATAGACCTCTGTCTGTCTCCAGGCTGGGTACAGACGCAGGATATTGGTCTCGCACCGGTTTCGGGCACGAGCTTTGAGGGTGTCGAAGCTCATGGGGGTCTCCTTTAGCCCCGCGGGGCTAGTCTGGGATGTGCTCAAGTCGCTATGTTGCGGGCTCTAAATCCGCTTGCGCAGCAGCGCGGCTGATCGCCATGGCCGTTTCTTCGTCCATCTGGCCTGTTTCCCGCAATCCATTGGAGCGCTGGAAGTTAAAGAGTGCCGTAGAGCTGCGCTCGCCCCACCGCCCATCAACGTCTCCGAGATAGAACCCTTGCGCCTTGAGGACGGCTTGAGCGAGGACGATCTCGTCGCGGTTCTCAGGCACCCAGCGCCTTGTCCTCTGCTCGAATTGAGTCCGCGCCGCTGCTTCGCGCTCGGCCTTGCTGATCTGGCCTTCCCGGTACTTGTGGACACCGTATCCGGCATATCCCGCCACCGCTGTAGCGCCAGCCGCGCCAGCCGTTGCCTTGGCGATCGTTCTGGCTCCACTGCTTCGTGCGGCTTCTCTACTACCGGGCAGCGTGTTGTTGCCGAAGGCTTCAGTGATCCCGGACTCGCCGCCTGTGTCGCGAGCGATTTGCCGGGTCGTCGGTGACCACTTGGACGGGTCTTTCGCGGCATCGCGATGCAATTGCCCGAATACCTTCGTTGGGCTGTGCTTACCCGGATCAATCAGGACTGACTTGCCACCGATCCTGATATCCAGGAGCCCCGTAACGTCATAAATCTCACGCCATGAGACCCCGGATTGTGACATCCGGGTCGCTGTCTCTTGACGGGCTGCTGCCTGCTGGGCCTGGAGCGCTGCCTTTTCCGTGGTGGCAATGCTTGCCGCCTCGCCGCGTAGCGCCTGCGTCTCGCCTTCCATGTTCACAAGAACCCGTTCCTGTTCCGCATCCCGCGCGATCTGGTCCCGGCTGAGGCGAGCCTCCTCCTGAATGCGGCGTTCACGAGATTCCTGTGCGATCTGGCGTCGATCATCTCGCACGCCCTGCTTCGAGCGTCTGCGGATACCGCGCACCGCGTCCTGCGTAAGCGTCTTGTCGGCCTTGGCCTCCATCATCAGCCGGCGCGCTTCGCGCTCTGCCGTTGCTGCCTCAACTTCCAGCTTGCGGATTTCTGGCTGGGCAGCACGGGCCTGTCTTGCGGCATCCAGTTTTAATCGCGCCTCACCGAGACGCTGCTCCGCACGGGCCTTTGCGGCGTTTACGCTGGCCTCCATCTTAGGAAGCAATTGAACAGCCCTCGGGGAAGGTCTGGTCACGGTTTGAGCGGCAGGGTTGGCCACTACGGCAGGAACATTGGGCGGTCCGCCGCCTGATGGTCCTGCCACTGCTGCTGGAGCTGGTCCCGGCGTCAGTGCGTTAGGAACTGGCGGTCTGGCGGGCGAGACCCGGCGCATAGCCAAAAGCTCTCCAAGGCCCTCGCGGGTGCGGCTACTAGGCCGCGCTATCTTCGTAGCTTGCTTGGCAATAGTGATCCAGGGCAACTGGCCTTGAGACATCAGCGCGACATCGCCAAGCTGGAAGGCGTTCGGAAGCCTGTCGCCCATCTGGGCAATAGGGTTTGTCGTGTAGAGATTTCGGGCCCTGTCTGCGGCCGCGCCCCGCACAGTTCGGGACTGAAGACCCTTGCGGGGGTCGATCTCTTTCAGCGCGGTTTGCTCGTCCGCAAGCTGTCGGATCGCACGGCTGATATCCTCGCCATCCTTGCCAAGTATCTTCACTAGGACGTCATGCACGCCCTCTTTGCGAAGGTTCGTAAGATAGGCTCCCGCATCATCGATGTTGCCGCCTCGGAGCATCTTCTCCATGTCTTGGCGGACCACGGTTTTAACGAGCCCCTGATCGCCCTCAGGAAGCGATTTGTACCAATCGACGAAAGCGTCTGCCTTTACGGGATCACGGGCCTGCTGGAACCGGTTGCGGGCCTCCAACAGCGTGTCTTCTTGTGAGTAGTTCTCGCGAAACTTCGCCTGCTGTTGCTTGTACGGACCAATCGGCCCCTCAGCACGCTTAGCAAACGCAAAACTGTCGGCCTCTCGATTCCACCGGGACAGTTCGTCAAATAGGTTTTCTGACTCCTGGCGAGCACGCTGAAGGACAGGTGATGCACGGTTGGCCCTGGCTTCCGCCCCCGCAATCTCTCCGAACTTCTGCAAGAGCCGCGCGGGATCGCGGTTCACCGCTTCAGCGACCTCCTTGTTTCCTTTGTAACCAAGTTCGCGAGCAGCGGCCCGGAGCGCATTCATCACCTCGCGATCATTGCCGTACTCATCTACCCAGCCGCGCATTTCGGCTTGTTGACCAATGCCGCGCCGGTCAGTGCTTGCGAATTCAATGGTGCGATCGCGGACCTTGCCAATCTGGCCGCGCGCTTCGGCAAGCCATTTTAGCTCGTCCGCTACCTTGGCTGTTCCGAGCTTTTCTTGTGCAACGCCATCGAAATGGGTACGCTGGCTATCGAACTGATCATCGAGCGCCTTGGTGAGTCCCCTTGCCGTCGCGCCCTGTTTTGGGGGAGCTGTCGCAAGTTGCTGGAACACATCCTTAATATTCTGCGTCGCGTGGGGAAATTCTTTCTGAAGTTCAAGCGCAAAAAGACTGGTACGGTCACCAGCTTTATGGGCGCTGTTCAGTCTGTCACTGATGCTTACAACCCCCCGGTCTATATCGTCTCCGGAGTATCCCGCGCGGACGAGGATCTCCCGAAGGGCCGCGTGGGAGCTTCTGGGGATGCCAAGGTCTTGCCGCGTCGCATCGAGGATGACGTCTGAGGCTCGCTCCGTGATGACGCCCGTCTCACGCTGAACACTGCGCGGCGTGAAGTTCCTGCCCCCAGATTTCGCAGCAATGCCCGCACGATAAGCCAGTGATGGTGCCGCACCGAATGCATAGTTGATCGGGCGCTTCATTGCATCGGTGAACGCCTCGACGCGATCGCCCATGCTGACGTCTTTGCCAGTCTTTGCTTCTTCGAGCCCCTTGCCGACGGTGGCATTGAAACCGCCAATAGACGCTGCTGTGCCTGCCATCTTGGGAGCGAGCCGGGCCGCATACCGTCCGCCCTTCTCGACAAGCGAAGCTCCAGGTAGCGCACGGGACACCACACCTTGAGCCATGCCGACACCGCCGCGCGTGGCCGCAGCGCCCGCTTTCCACCCCGCAGCGCCCGGCATCAGGTAAGCCGCCGCCGTGGTGCCGCCATAGGTCCACGGGTTGTCTTTCTGGGCTTGCGCGTGGCGTTGTTGAAGCGCGTCCTTGCGGGTTTCGGCGCGGTGCTTTTCCTCCGGGTCAAGGGCTTGGCGGACTTTGCCTATGGCATACTTGCCGGCCGTTTCGGCAAGTTGGGCCGGATGGAACTTTGGTGTTCCTGTCGTGGCCGCGACTTCATCGCGAGCGCCCATGGCCCAGACGTTATCCAGCGCAATGTCTGCGGTCTCAGAACGAGAGACATTTTCCCGTGACGAACCAGACGCGAGCCGCCAGGCGTCATCTGGACCACGATAAGCGACTTCGCCTGTACGCTTGTTGCGCTTGGTTTCCGCAATGATCCAGCGGCCATCAGGAGACTTATAAGCGACCTCGCCCGTCTGCTTGTTGGTGCGGGTCTCGACAGACATGTCGTCTACCTCGTGCGCCCTGAGGCGTATTCATGGACGATCTGCCGGGCACGTTCGGGCCCAACAAGCGATTCCAGCATTTGATACGCACCTTCGTTCTCGGTTCCCATGTCGTGCTCGGCATACGGACCACCCTCGACACCGATAGATGCGGCGTAGTCGGAAACGTAGGAGTCCGCGGGCATCTTGTGCATGCGCTTGTGCGCCATGTCTGGATGCAGTTGTCCACCCGTGTGCGGATCAATCACTGGTGGCGGATCTCCGCCCGGATAAAGTTGATCGAAGCCCGTATGGTTCGCGTCAGTCGGATACTCTTGGAGAATCCTTCGGTTAGTGTCCGACGAAAAGGCGCGGGTCACCCCCGTCGGCAGTTTCTTGCGTTTCTGTGTTCTCGCGAAAGCGCCGCGTCGTTTCGAAAACATTGCTTACTCCCAAGTTCCATCGTTGACATCGACCTCATCTCCGGGCTGGCGGTTTCCGCCCGGCACCTCGCCTCGGTCCGTGATTGGATTGCTGTTTACGTATGCGGACCATTCCGCATCAAACGTGCGACCAAGCTCGTTTGGCACCGAGAGCCCGCCATACCGGCGCTCCCATTCCTCAGCACCGGCAGCACGCTCCTGCGATCTCATGGCACCTTTGCGCAGAATATCGATCACCATGCGCGCTGACTCGGGGCGCGTGTGCCAATTTGGCCCCGCCTTCAGAAACATCTCCATCTCGGCGTTCGAGATCGCGCCCTTGGTCTTCGCGGCAAAGTTCTCCAGAGAAATGGTCGTCGCGATCGAGTTGAAAGCCCGCATCCGAGCGGCTTGATCATCATTTGGAACCAACGTTGGAACGGAGAATGGCAAGATGTCCGCTGCCGTTGTTCTTATGCCGGGATTGGGACCGATTGGGGCTCCAGCCTCAAGCAGGGCCTCCATTTCTGACAGTTTGTCCGAGAGATCTTGCTCGATATTTGCTGAAGCCCGAAGCTCGCCCATCCGAGCCGCATCCTGTTTGCCAAGATCGCTGTTCTTGTACTTCTGATAATTGCCGGGACTATAGAGAGGGCGAACAGCCGTTCCTGGGCGCTCCTTGTAGTAACCAGCGGAAGCCATATTGCCAGTTTGCCATGCTGGGTCATCGCTGCGAGCATCGTCGTAACCGAACCGATGCTCGTCCTTGAACTCATCCAGATCGGGCCCATGCTCCTTCAAATTATCTCCAAACGCCACTCGGAAGAACCCGCCCTCGGCATTTGCCATGTCTGGGCGGGTTGCGCGGCCAAAGCCTGATCCACCATCAAACCCGGCCCCGCCCTGCCCACCGAAGGCCAAGGGCAGGTCGGACTGGACGGGTGCTTGAGCGGCTTGCTCAGCCTCCCACCGTCGGCGGTCTTCTGCCGCAGCTTCTTGGCGCATGGTAATCTGCGCCTGCTGATAGGGCGACATCTGCTCGGGCTGCTGCTGCACGCCCGGCAGAACGCGCTCTTTGGAGTCCGCATAGTAGCTGTATCCATCAGCACCCTTGATGATCTCCCGATCATCCTTGCCTTCCACGCCCGGCAACACCGGGCTCTGATCGTCCGCATAGTACTTCCGCCCGTCAGCGCCCTGGACAATCCGGCGCTCTTTCGGCTCAGCAAACGCCCGCTCCGTCATGCCTTTGATGACCCCATCCAGATTGATCTCGGCAAGACGGGCCATGCTCGGATCCATGCCTCGGATTGCTTCAGAGATGGCAGCCTGCCGACGTGCGTTTTCAGCCTCATCCCGACGCGCACCATTCAACTGATCCAGCCGGTCTTGTGCGTCGCCAGCGTTACCAGAACCCATAGTCCCATCCAGGTCCATGAGGTGCCCTCCAACAACCGCAAGACGGTCGGCCCAATTCGGCTTCGGAGAGGCCAGACGCTCACCCATCATGCCGCGCTTGGGCTTGGAGAGGACGCGAGACAAATCGTCGGAAACGAATGGAGCGGGTTTTGCAGACCGCTGCTGCCTGCGCGGTGCGAACATTACTGCCCTCCCCAGAAGCCGCCAGAACCGAACGCCCCGCCAGCCCCGAAGATTGACCCGCCAATCTGAGCGCCCGCACCAACAACGCCCAACAAGCCTGGGTTAGACTTCGTGGTGTTCGTGCTATCGGTGTTCGTGAGGATCGGCACGCTGCCGAGTAAGCCCATCTCGGCTTGAATTCTGCGCCAGTAGTCCTCTTGTTCCTTGAGGTGAGTTGCGTATTCGCCAGCTTTTGCTCGATCCTCAACGGCACGCTCAATCGAACCAACATTCAACAGGCGTTCAATGTCTTCACCCTCGAACCGACGCTCCGCAGCAGTGATGTCGCCGAGAATGCCGGTGCGTCGGAACTGATTGTCTTGATCGCGGTAGAAGTTCTCTGTGCCTTTGTCCCACGTCTGGTAGCGAATGCCTGCGGAAGCATCAGCAATCGCGTCTTGCGTTGTTTCATCCAAGAGCCCCTCGCGAACGCCATGCCGCGATCCTCCGTAGGCCTTTGAGGCCAAAGTATCGGAAGCGATCTGGGCTCGGGCTCGGTCCGCGTTTTCGCTTATGTCGCCGGTTACCGATTCCACGAGCGCATCAGCGTGTGGATTGACGTATGTCGCTGCGTCGAACTCGCTGAAGTCTTTTACGCCATCAAGTGACGAGCGAACCTCGGCGACGCCGGGCTCATAACTGCCAACGCTGTCGTAGATCAGACCGCGACCCGCCTTCTCCCCATCCGCCAAATCTGTCGCCGTCGTTGCTCCCTCAAATCCTTTGTACGGCTGATCCAGTAACGACGTTACTCGGTTGCGCCCTTGTGTGTATTGCTGCTGAGTCCACGGATTCAGGGTGGTTGTTGTTTTGGATCGACTCTTCTTTTTGCCGCCACTCATATCAAAGATCCCTGTATAGGCCGGAAAAGGCTTGGTATCCGAGCGGTTTCAACGCTCTGGCCCATCCCTTCCGGGTATTCGTGATAACGAGCCGGTGGACACCCACGGCAGCGCAAATCTCCGCCGCCTCTTCGTGGAGCTTCAGCAAGTCTTCCAGATCATCGCTTCCGGCATGCCAGATCAGCTCTTCAGCGGTAATCCGCACCGTGGTCACCAGAGTTGAAACCGCCGCAGACTTCTGGGATAGCCAGAGGCGCGCATCCCCATCAGCGATTGCGTCAAGAACATCGATCAGTGTGTCCCCACGTGGGTTCGACCGTTTCAGACTTGTTTCAATCTTTGGGGCCGCTCGTAACACCGCTTCGTCCGTCAAGGCATCACCGGACAGCGGCCTCACTCCACACACCCTTGCGTTGCCAGATCAGCCTTGCACGTGATGAAGCCCGGGTTCGTGCGAACACCCCGAGGTGTGTCATCGTCGGCGAGGACCGCGATCGCGGCACCCGCAGCCAGGGCCCCGAACAGGCCAGCAACTTGGCGCTCCGGCGTGATCTCGACACCTTGGACGGTCACAGTTTCACACGCTCCAAGTGCAAAGACGGCACAAGCGAAAGAACGAATCATTACGTTTTCCTCGTGGGCATGGTTGTTGTTAACGCACCGGCAAGGCTTGAAGAGAGTGCGTTGCTTGAGCCAACCGCAAGCGCATCAACAACGCGCTCCTCGGCCTCTAAAAGCTGCTCCCCACCGATCCGTATGTTAAAACTCGTCGAAGATGCGGACGGGACGGCTTGGAGTGTGAATGTTGTGTCCGCAGAGGCGTCCCCGGCGGAAACCCAGCGCCGGATAAAGGCTTGATAGGTTTCCCAGCCGACCCCAAAATGATGGGTCATCGAGACATTGGACGACACTCCGACATCCGCTAACGACCCTCCGGCCACTTGCCGCGTCAATCGCAGTCCAAGTCGCGACCAGTGTGTTCCCGCAAGCAAGGCTTGAGCATAGTAAACACCGGAATATGAGAAAACGACCGGGTTCGTTGTTCCAGCGGGAACGACCACAACACCAATCGTGTTCCAGACATTCAGAGTGAGCGGTCGCGCCCAGCCCTCGCCACCGTTAGATTTTAACAAGGACTGCACAGACAGCCCGCCATCGAAAATGACATCGCCCTTGAACCGCGCTTGGGCCTGGCCGTCGCCAGAAACCAGCGCAAGTTCCGCCGGGTTCGATCCCGATGCCGCCGCCTCGAGAACGATCTTGGCGCGCGCGCGCCCTGTAGATGCGTCCACAAACGCATCCTGAAGGATTGCCGTCTCCGCATACTGGCCGAGTTTCTTCATCTCGAACCGGTGCCGGGTCTCCGCCCCCGCGATGACGTCAGCTATCATCCGAAGCTGTACCCGGTTCGTGGTTGCCGGCGCAGTCCAGCGATAGGAAATCAACCCAGCGCCGACGCCAAGGTCATACGATGAGTCGGACGGGCTTCCGGCCACCCCTTGG
>JBCAXQ010000094.1:0-9705 GCA_038534015.1 Pseudomonadota bacterium
GAACAATCGGGTGTGACCGATCTCAGCCTGGTGGTCGCTGGACGCGGACAGGGCAATGCAGCAGAATTGCTGGCCTCCGCCCGGCTGCGAGTGGTTCTGGAACAGGCCCGAGAAACGTATGATGTCGTCGTCATTGACGGGCCTCCGGTCATTGGACTTGCCGATGCTCCGCTGCTTGGCTCTCTGGCTGATGCGACAGTGGTTGTGATCGAAAGCGGCGGCGCACGAATTGGCGCAGTCAATGAAACGCTTACCCGACTGCGGAGTTCAAACGCCCGCGTCGCAGGTGCCATCCTGGCGAAGTTCCCGGAGAAACTCAGCGACGGCGATTACTACTATTACTACGACTACAACTATGGCGAAGACGGCGTATCAAATCCGGCAGGCCGCAAGATCTCGCTAGAGGGCGCGGGCGATTAACCGATGAGCAGTGGAGGCAACGGCAACCGCGTGGCGCGGATCGCTGTCGCTATCTTTGCAGGGATTGCTGGAATAGCGGCTGCTGCGACAGGCACAATTCACACGATCGGGGTTCCAGCAGGAAGTATGACCGGACTTCCCGTACCGGTGACTGCACATGGCCTCTTGGCGACGAGCCGCGTAAAATTTGCCGAGACCCAGCGCGTTTCTGATCAAGACAGGATCGCCCTCCAAACCCTCGCTCGCAAAGACACACTGCTGCACGAACCTTTCGCTTACCTTGGGTTTCACGCTCTGCGTGAGGGCAATACTCAGGAAGCGCGAAGCTTGCTCGAAATCGCTCGTGATCGGCGGCCGAGATCACGGATTGCTCGTCTGGCTCTGCTCGAAGCCTATGGCCAGGACGGGTCAATCAGCAAGGCGATATCCGAGCTCGTACCGCTGATGAGGCTCGAACCCGAACTCGTAGAGCCGCTCGCAGGCGAATTCATAGCCACACTTTCATCGCCTGCTGAAGTTGAGCTTCTTGCCCGCCTTTTGGCTAACGAGCCCTCAATTCTGACCCAAATCACCGAGATGGCCGCACGATCAGAAAGGACATCTCCAGAAATGCTGTCGGCCTTCGTGCAGGCTCTGCCCGATCAAGGGGGCGACAATCTGCGCAGGGCCCGCAGCCGGGCAATGCTGGCGCTGGTCGAGCGGGGCGAATTCGCCGCAGCTAGGGCACTGTGGCAGGACATATTCCCGAATGCTCCGAAGCCCGGCGCACTGGTGTTCAATGGAGCGATGGCCAAACCGCAATTTCTCCCACCGTTCGATTGGGATCTTGTGGCGAATGACGAAGGAACGGCTGAGTGGAGCGCATCGGGTGGACTGTACGTCGACTATTACGGCCGCGGGGCCAGCGTGTTCGCGCGACAATTGCTTTCCCTGCCATCGGGAAGATACCGGCTGGCCGTTACACAAAGCATTGATGCCGCCCAGGGCACTCGGACTGGGTTGGCAGAAACCGGCGGTCTCGCATGGCAAGTAAGCTGCGCCGCCAACGATGAGATGATCACCCGGCAGGCTGTGCTGGATCGCGATGGCGCAAGTGTTGAAAGGGTGTTTGACATAGACGCAGACTGCCCTGCCCAATGGCTAGAGCTGGTCGGTCGCGGAGAGCTGCGCCGCGGGGATGGGCAGCGAATCCTTGTCCGCGAGGTTGCGCTGACACGAATTGCAGCAAATGAGGCGACCGGCCCATGATAAGGGGACAGTATGACATTGTTCTTGCTGGCTTTGTTGCGCTGTGCCTGGTGTTTGGTGGCGCGAGCCAGGGCGGTTTCCTGAGCAATTTCGCACTCCAGGTCATCGCGATCGGCATGATTTCGACAGGCTTTGCCCTCCGCACAGGCCCATGGGCTGGCGGCGAAGAAAAGCTGCTGCGCTGGTGCGCTTATCTGATCATCGCGATTGCGGTTCTTCAATTTCTACCATTGCCATTCGGTCTTTGGTCAGCCCTGCCCGGACGCAGCTCAATCGCCAACGGATTGCAATTGATCGGCGCAGATGGCGGCTGGATGCTGTATTCGCTCGCGCCGTTCGATAGCCTTGCAACCATGGCTTGGCTCTTGCCCGCGGTGGCCACAGCTTTTTGCGCGTCTCTCCTGCTTGACCTGAAAGCGAACCGCCTGGCCATTATTGTCGTAGCGATCGCAATCATCTCCATCCCTCTCGCTGCTCTACAAGTCGCCAGCGAGGGAGCGTCGAGCTGGTACTTCTACCGGATCAGCAGCTTTGGACAGGGCAATGGCTTTTTCGCGAACGGAAACCATCAGGCCACCTTCCTGGCGATGGCAATAGTGCTGCTAAGCGCGCTGTACGCCAACCATCTCAAAGAGAATCGCCAAACCGGGATGGGCGTTCGTCTGGTGTTTGGTGCTGCCCTGGTCGTGCTGCTGGCCGGCGTTATGCTGGCCGGGTCACTGGCCGGGATCGGACTGTTGGTGCTGATCGCTGCTCCATGCGTCCTGATCATGACGCCGCATATAGCCCTCCCTTCGACCCGGGTGCTGGCAGCCTACGGCTTGGGAGCGCTGGTATTTGTGGCAATCATGGCGAGCCTTGGGCTGGCTCTCGGCAGCTCCGCGCTGGAATCAAGCGGACCCATGTCGCGAATCGGCATTTCAACCCAGACCTTGGCGCTGGCGTTCAGCAATCTCCCGTTTGGAAGCGGATTGGGAACGTTCGAGGCAATGTATCGCGGTGCGGAAGATGAAACAGCCGTCACCACGACATTCATCAACCATGCGCACAATGACTATGTCGAACTGCTGCTCGAAACGGGGTTGCTGGGGGGCGCTGCAATGGTGCTGTTCGCCCTTTGGTGGGTCAAGCGATCCTTGCGAATCTGGACTGAGGATCGCGACAATCACTTTGCGCTTGCCGGAACGATCATGATCGCCGTCGTCCTTATTCATTCAGTGGTCGACTATCCGCTGCGCACAGTGGCCGTCAGCGCGCTGTTCGCGCTTGGCTTTGCATTGATGGTCCGACCCGCCTCTTTGTGGCTGCGTCCGAATTCGCATAAGGCCAAAGCTGATCCTGGCCGACGCAAGAAGAAGAAAATCACTTTTTAGGCTCATGAAGCGTTTGCTCGACATACTGCTCGCTCTGGCGCTGTTGCCGATTGCGCTCCCGATACTCGGGTTTGCTGCAATAGCTGTGCGACGCGACAGCCCTGGCCCGGCCTTTTTTCGTCAAGTGCGCGTCGGGCGGGACAAGCGCCCGTTTACGCTGCTGAAAATCAGAACGATGAGCACGGACACAAAGCAAGCGGCCAGCCACGAAGTTGGTGCAGCCCAGATCACCGAGGTCGGACACTTCCTGCGCCGCACCAAGATTGATGAACTGCCGCAGATCGTCGCTGTCCTGTCCGGTGACATGAGCTTCGTCGGGCCCCGTCCTTGCCTGCCGGTTCAGGAGGAGCTGATTGCTGCGCGCGATGAACACCAAGCGTTTTCAGTGCGGCCCGGAATCACCGGCCCAGCCCAGATTGCCGGAGTGGATATGTCCACACCTGCCAGACTGGCAGAGATTGATGGCGAATATGTGCGCAACCGCAGTCTGATCGGTGATGTCAGACTGATCCTGGCAACAGCTTTCGGGGCCGGATCCGGTGACGCTGCGCGCTAATCGGATTGGGGCTCGCTGAGATAGGCCAGGTTCGCGGTCCAATCGGCGACCGGGTTCCAATTCGTGTGCTGTTTGAGGGTATTGTTGGAACCGGCCGCTAGCGGATCAAGCGCAGCCACGAGCTGATCTTTCTTGCCCGCAACAGATGCCAAGGCGAGCAGCAATCCGCGCGGGAATGGCAGCAAGCGAGCCGGCTTTCCCATCGCGCGACCCAACTCGCTTGCAAGATCCGCGGTGGCGATGGAAGCGCCATCATTGGGTTCGTGTGGGGCTTCGGCCAAGGCGGCAAAATCGTTTGCCGAGGTTTCCACCAAAGCGGTGAGAAGCGCAGTCAAGTTGCCCAAGGCGAGATAGTCGCGGGGCGCCTTTGCAGAGCCGAACGGCAATGGAAGCCCTCGCCGTACGAGGTCCGAAAGCATCGCAACTCCGCCTTTAGCGCACGGGCCATAGACAGGCGGCAGACGCAAAATCACGGCGTCACTTCCCACAATTTCCGACAAGACGCTCTCGGCCTCTCGCTTGGCTGCGCCATAGGCATTGGCCTGCCCTTCTGTGTCGAGCCGTGCGTAAATCGAGCTGGCGTGGATGATCCGGGGGACGGATGCGACGGTTGCAGCTCGGGCAACTGAGTCCGCGAACTGGCGACCGGGATACGCGCCACCAGCCGCCCGGTCAGGATTATCCGCAAGGTGGATAATCGCCTCGGCACCATGGCAAGCGGTTTCGAGCATGCTGCCTGGCCGCGCGAGATCCGGAATCAGGACAAATTCAGCTGTCGGAAACTCGTCTTCCGAAGATGGCACATGGCGCAGGCACGCGGCGACTTCATGTCCCGCTTTGATCAATGCGGAAACGCAGGCTCGGCCGATGAATCCACCAGCTCCTGTAACGACAATCCGGCTCACACACTCAGTGCCTTTTCATAGAGTTCCATGTGCTGCGCCACGATTGTCTCGATCGCATAGTGGTCTTCCGCCAGCCTTCTTCCCGCTGCACCGAATGATTGCCTCAGGGCAGGGTCCCGGATGAGAATCCGCATCTGATCCGCGAGTGACCGTGCATCCTTGAGAGTTGCCAACAGCGCTGTCTTACCCTCGATCACAGCGTCACGGCATCCGGTAACATCATTCGTCACGACGGCCCGGCCCGCAGCAGCCGCATCGACAAGCGTCTTTGGGAAGCCTTCATTGTCGAGGGGAGAACCACGACATCGCTTTCTTTCAGGACTTGCTCGATATCAGCGCGATAGGGCTCCCACCGGACCACGCCTTCGGCATCCCACGCCTGAAGCTGTTTGATCGGAATGCTGGCCGGATTGGCCGGATCGGGATCCCCAACCAATCGGAATTCGGCCGCGACACTTTCGTTCTTGAGGATTCTGGCGGCTTCGACAAACTCGCTGACTCCTTTGGCATAGAGCATCCGGGCTGGCAGAACCAGGCGCGGCACACCATTGGCAGCTGGGCTTGGATCAAATCGCGAAACATCCGTGCCAGATCCGCGGATCAGGGTCGGTGCTTCGTGGATGGCTCTCGCTTTCTGGAACAGCGCCAGATTATCGCGATTCTGGAAGATCGGAAACAGGCCCGGCCGGGCCATAGCTGCGCGATAGCCGAGCAGAGCCGCCTGCCGGAGCGCCCGCGCTTTCAACCCATCGTCGATGAACACATGTCCCAATCCGGATACAGCCGCCACTGCAGGAATATGTCTCCGTCTGGTGACGAGGCCTCCGTAGATGATCGGTTTTGAGGTGATGAGATGCACCAGATCCGGCTTGTGTGAATCCATAAGCCGGTCAAGCTCGATGAGCGCGCGCACCTCACCGGTCGGATTCAGGCCGCCTCGAGCCAAAGAAATCGGGACCAGTTCAACCCCTTTGGCTGCAACAGCGCGGGCTTTTTCATCGTCCGGACAAGCGAGAGCGACATGATAGCCCTGCCGTTGCGCCTCAAGCGCAATAGGCAAGCGATGCGAGCCGAAAAAGCCCGCATCGTTGACGATGAACAAGAGGCGCCTTGATTGGCTCGAGGAACGCATGATCGCGCGGTTAGGCGATTGAGCAGCGTCTGAACAGCGGTGGAATCAGCCTTCTGGCGTTTCTTCTTCGTCAGGCTGTTCGATTCCGGGCTCTACCGGAACCGGTGCAGGAAGAGCTGCCTCTTCTCCAGGCAGGGGAGCGGAGCGCTCACGCTCAAGCCGTTCAAGATATTCCCGCTCGATCTGCTCCACTCGCTCTTGTTCGGCAGCGGCATCGACATCAATTGTCGAGAGGCGCTCCGCACGTGCCTGTTCGATCAGCTGGGCGAAACGGACCTGTGAACTTGCGTCGCGATCAGCATAGGCAGCTTCAATCATCTGCTGAGTGCAACCGGTTACGCCCCCCGCACCTTTCGGTGTGCAGGACAATGTGCCGAAATTGCCAATCAGCTTGAGAGTTTCAACCCGACGCGACCATGATGTGTTTTCGGGGCTGGTGCTCGTGCGCAGATTGCTCGGGATTCGATACCGTTCGGATTGGACCAGGATTTCACACACCACGATTTCATTGTCGTCGGTGGCTTCCGGGCATTCGTCCTCATCGTAAACGATCACCATGTTGACCTTGTCGCCCGCATCGTCCTGCGCGCTGACCGGAATGGCGAGCATGGTCGCAGCACCGGCAGCGAGAGTGGCAGAGAGCAGCTTTTTCATCGCATCATTCCCGTCGTTCTGAATTGCCAGTGTATCACACCATCACCGCTGAACCACGGCTGAAGTGTGAAAATCTGCCCTGCGAGCGCTGGCGGCCAAGCAGGTCTGACAAAGATATCTCAAACCCGTTCGCTGACTTTGATAGCGATCCGGCAGCCCAGACGAATAGCTCCGGAAAGAAATGGATAGGCAGGCGCTTTTTCGGCGCCCATCTCGAGCGCGGCATCGCGATGTTCGCGTTCGTCTTCGCGAAATTCCTCGATCATACTCGCCAGTTCAGGATCCGCATTGTCTTCCATCAAGCGGTCGAGTTGGTCCGAATAGTGTTTATCGATTTCTTCTTCGACGGCGGCGGTACAAGCCATCGCCGCCTCAGGGCCCAGCAGTGCAGTACCAGCGCCCAAAGCATAGCCTGCAGCTGACCAGAACGGCTGCAATGCCGTTGGGCGAACGCCGCGTTCCGCCATCAGCGCATCGAATTTTGCCCGATGGACTTCTTCCTGTTCAGCCATATGCGCGATTTCCTGGCTGTGCGGGCCGCGATCTCCCATGACCGCCAGCTGGCCTTCATAGATGCGAGTTGCGCCAAACTCGCCAGCCTGATCCACCCGGATCATGCGGTGCATCTCGTCGCGAGTCATGCTGTTTCCTTTCGTGCCAATAGAGTCAAGATGGTGATCCCACCCGCCGAGGAAAAGAGAAAATTCCAACCAGCAAGCGAAACTCCGAAAAGCGTCCAAGGAGCAACGTCGCACCGAATGAGTGGCACGGCGGTTGGATCCATCACGTCCAGGCCCGTCGGCGTCGTGGCGCAGCCCGTAAAGCCCTGCCACCACTGATATTCTACACCCGCATGATGCGCGCCGATCACTCCAGAAACGAGAACAGCGATCCCCGCCAAGGCGATCCAGACGCGCCTCGGGGGAGCGACAACTGAAATCCCCGCAAGACCCAGGGCAGCGAAATGGGGCCAGCGTTGCCACCAGCACATCTCACAAGGATACAAGCCAAACACGTATTCGGAAATATAGGCACCGCCCAGCAGCGCAGCCGGAACGCCAATTGCCAGAAACTGGGCAAGCCGCGCTTGCGGGATATCAGACATGCCAGCGCTATAGGGCGCTTAGTCGCGCAGCGCCACCGAGCTTGGTGTGGTTCGACGCAAGGTCTCCAGCGCATAATGCAACTGGAAATCTTCCACGCCCTGCTCCTCAAGCTCCTCAGCCGTCAGCTTGAAGCGCGGATCGTCGATTGTGTCGCTTTCCAGCTCTTCATCCTTGATGCCCAGTTCATTGACCAGATGCCCACGCAAATCGCTTTCCCGCATCACATATTTGCTGCGTTTGGCGAGGTCCGGATCGGAAAGCTGCGGCACATCGATATCGGGCTTGATCCCGCCTTCCTGCACCGAATTGCCAGCCGGGGTGTAATAGCGCGCCGTGGTCAGCTTGAGCGCAGCATCTGACCCAAGCGGCAGCAGCGACTGGACCGAGCCTTTGCCAAAGCTGCGTTCACCCATAACCAGCGCCCGGCGATGGTCCTGCAACGCGCCAGCGACAATTTCCGATGCCGAAGCTGAACCGGCATCGATCAGGACGACAACCGGAATATCCTCGGCCATATCTCCGCGGAACACTGTCTCGGCATCATAAAGCAGCGTTTCGCCACGAGCACGGCCGCGCTGCGATACGATCCGGCCTTTATCCAGGAAGAGATCGGAAAGCGCGACCGCTTCATCAAGCGAGCCGCCCGGATTCGAACGAAGATCGAGCACCAGGCCACTGACCCTTCCAGTCGCCTCGTTCTTGATCGATTGCCAGGCGTTGTAGACATCGCTGCCAACATCGGCGGAGAATTCGTTGACGGAAATCACACCGATATTGCCGGCTTCCACCGTATAGGTGACCGGTTCGAGTTCGATCACGCCGCGGGTCACGTCAACTTCGAAAGGTTCATCGCGACCGGGACGGAAAACAGTCAGCTGGATTGACGTTCCGGCCTGTCCGCGCATGCGCGCAACCGCATCGTCGAGATCGCCACCATAAATCAGATCACCATCCAGGTGGGTGATGTAATCGCCGGCTTTCAAACCTGCCTCTTCAGCTGGGCTACCGCGAAACGGGGAAATGATCTTCACCGCGCCATCTTCCATCACAACCGACAGGCCGAGACCGGAATAATTGCCGTCGATCATGGTCTCAAGACGCTGTAGATCGCTGCCATCGATAAAGCCTGAATGCGGATCGAGCGCGGCGAGCATGCCATCAATCGCACCCCGCACAAGCACTTCGTCGCTTACGTCCTCGACATAGTTCGCCTTGATCCGCTGATAAGTGGCAAACAGCTTCCCGAATTCGGGACCTGCGCGGCTCTCGACCTGTGCCATGCCAACCGTGGTTGCAGGGATCAAAGCTACGGCGGTTACGAGGGCTGCACTGCGCAGAAGGGCGGCGATTTTCATAAGGCGAAGAGGCTCCTTTTCACGGTCCTGTGTATAGATATGGGTGCCTGAACGCCAGATGATAGCGATCATCGGTGGTTTGCGCGTCCCACACTGGGCCAGCATAACGCCAAATTCTTTTCTCGAAGCAGGTGCGCCCCTGATTGCTAGTCGAGAAATTCCAGAGGGTTAACCGGCTCTCCATCCCTGCGGAGTTCGATCGACACCACTGGCTGCGAACCGGGGGCCTGACCAAGAGGGCTCCCTCCGACGAGCGTATCGCCGACTTCAACGCTGGCCTCCTCCATGCCCGTGACCAGGCTGGTCCATCCACCTTCATGTTCGATAATCACGATTCGCCCGAACCCTCGATAGGGACCTGAAAAAGCCACCCGTCCCGCCGCAGGCGCGACAATTTGCGCGCCGGGTGCTGGAGCGATCTCGACCCCATTGCTGCGCAGTCCGCTATCCATCGGCGCGCCGAACCCAACGATCGTTCGTCCCTGAACCGGCAGCCGGAAACCTGCCGGCGCGACGGTCGCTCCAGCGCTTGCCGCTGGGCGCGGGTTGCCTGGAACAGAGGAGTCGCGCGGCCTGGCTGGACGCATGATCGGGCCCGGCAGTGCCGCCAGTTCCCGACGCAGCTTGGCCGCATTGTCCAACTCACCAATCAATCCGTCGAGATCGCGGGCGTCCTCCGCAAGAGCCAGAGCCAGTTCCCGCTCCCGAGCGGCGATGGCGCGCGCATCCCGCGAGGCAAGGCGCTGGTTCGCCTCAACATTCTGCAGCTCCCGGCGGCGGGTCTGAAGGTCATTCTCACCAATCCGAAGCGAGGCGAGCGCGCTGCGCGCCTCCCGCTCCAGCGCACGGCCACGGTCGAGATCCTGACGCAATGCGGACGTCCGCTGGCGGACTTCGGGCACCGCACCATCGAGCACGGCACGAACATACACGGTCTCGCGCAGGCTGCCGGGCTG
>JBCAXQ010000095.1:0-9611 GCA_038534015.1 Pseudomonadota bacterium
TTGTCGTCGAAGGCGAGCTGCCACAACACGACGTGCTGATTGCGGTGCGGCATGAGAGCTATTTTGAAGCGATTGACCTGCCACGCCTGTTCGACTTTCCGGCCGTCTTTGCCAAACGCGAGCTGTTCCTGATCCCCGGTTGGGGACACTCGGCCAAGATCTATGGTCTGATACCCGTCGCCAGGGACCAAGGAGCGCGGGCGCTTCGGCAGATGATCGCTAAGGCAAAGGAAAGGGTTGGCGAAGGACGTCCGCTTGTGATCTTTCCTGAGGGCACGCGTGTGCCTCATGGGTCAAGCCGACCGCTACAATCCGGCTTTGCAGGCCTTTACAAGCTCTTGGGATTGCCAGTCGTCCCGGTCGCAGTGAACAGCGGCCCGTTGTATCATCGGCTCATCAAACGGCCCGGCACGATAACCTATCGGATCGGTGAGGTGATCCCGGCCGGCCTGAAGCGCGACGAGGTCGAAAAGCGAGTGCACGAAGCGATCAATGCGCTGAATGAATAGGCTTCGGTCAGAGATCAGACAGATGCCTGATCGGCACGCATTTGTTATCTAATGATCTTCGCGACCAAAGTCGGGCCGATCGTCATCCTGCCCTTGCTCGATAATCGAGCGTCGGATCGTCTGGGTGCGGCTGAATAACTCGTGCAGCTGTTCGCCATCGCCTGATCGGATCGCTCGCTGAAGAGCAGTCAGGTCTTCAGTGAACCGGCCGAGCATTTCGAGAACGGCTGTCTTGTTGTTGAGGAAGACATCGCGCCACATCACGGGATCTGATGCGGCGATGCGGGTGAAATCGCGAAAGCCGCCAGCCGAGTATTTGATCACCTCGCTACGGGTCACATCCTCCAGATCGCTGGCGGTGCCGACGATGGTGAAGGCGATAAGGTGTGGGATATGGCTGGTTACTGCGAGAACCAGATCGTGATGTGCCGGGTCCATGATCTCGATCCGCGCGCCAAGTTTAGTCCAGAACTCGGTCAAAGCCTCGATGGCCTGTTTGTCTGCGTTTGCGGGCGGGGTCAGGATGCACCAGCGGTTGGTGAACAGGCTCGAAAAACCGGCTTCCGGCCCACTCTGTTCGGTCCCCGCGACAGGGTGGGCGGGGATCACTGTCTGTCCGGGTAGCGCATCTGAAAGTGCTTCGAGAACGCTTTGCTTGGAAGAACCGACATCGCTGACAATCGTATGATCAGGCAGCGCATCAACCATCGATCTCGCGACGTTCGCCATCCGGCCCACGGGCACGCACAGCACGACAAGATCAACCGCGCAGACCGCTTCTTCAATTGTATCGCAAACAGTGCCGACCAGTCGTCGTTCCCGCGCAACAGCCCGCACTTCGGGGTCGATATCGAATCCAGTGGTGATGATATCGTTGGCGCGATCGTGGATTGCCAGCCCGATTGATCCGCCAAGGAGGCCGAGTCCGACAATGGCGACGCTGCGAATGGTCATGCGACGCTCTCTGCCAGTTCTGAAATCGTCGCGGCAATTCGATTCATGTCCTCGCGTTTGCCGACTGTGATTCGAAGGTGCATTGGCAGGCCCTGACCGGGCAGATGGCGTACGGCATATCCCGCCTCAGCCAGTCCATTCAGCGCAGCCTCAGCGCTTAGCGCGCCATTGAAGTGAAGCAGAACGAAGTTCGCCTCGCTCGGCACCGCCGTGATCTTATGGTTGCCAAGCATGGCAATCTTGTCGACGAAACATGCGCGCTCGACGCGGTTGTGGTCGGCTGATCTTTCAACAAAACCCCGATCTTGCAGCGCGGCAATCGCCGCCGCTTGACCACTGGCCGTAACATTGAAAGGGCCGCGTATGCGGTTGAGCGTGTCAATCAGGTGTGGTGCTCCGGTCGCCCAACCAATCCGTTCCGCAGCGAGGCCATAAATCTTCGAGAATGTACGGCTTACCAGCACGTTTTCGTGCTGCGCAGCAAGAGCGAGCCCGCCATCATCCTGTTCGGGCAACAGGTATTCTGCATACGCTTGGTCGATGACGAGCAGAACATCTTTTGGCAGACCAGCGTGGAGTGCTGCGACCTTGGATCGGTCAATGAAGGTCCCGGTGGGGTTGTTCGGATTGGCCAGGAATACGACCCGTGTGCGGTCTGTAACGCTTGCCAGCATGGCACCAACATCTGCGGTGAAATGATTGTCTTCGGCCTCGATCGGAACTGCTCCGCATCGCCGTGCAGCGATGTCATAGACCGAGAAGCTGTAGCGGCTGAACAGCACTTCATCGCCCGGCCCGGCGAACCCCTGCGCAGCAAGATTGAGCAATTCGTCCGAGCCAGTGCCACACACAATTCGTTCCGGGTCCAGACCGTGTACTTCGCCGATCTGCCTACGCAGTTCCCGCGAACCCGGATCGGGATAGGTTGCCGCCTCTTCCCGTGCCGCTTCCAACGCCTCAAGAGCAGCCGGGCTGGTGCCGAGCGGGTTCTCATTGGCAGACAGTTTTATCAGCGCGCGGCCATCGCTCGACGTCGCCTTGCCGGGGACGTAAGCGTGGATGCCAAGAATCCAGGGTTTAGGTGTCGGAAGATTAGCCATATGAGCGCGCGGCGATAACCGCTTTGTGGGAGGAAAAACAGTGCAATTGCGCGTGTGATTGACAGGCCGGAAGGTCTGTCGCAAGCCGCTCAGCCTATGGCCACGACCTCTGCCTCGAAATCCTATGCGCTTCCCGCCGATTTGCCGCTCGATTGCGGGCAGGCGCTGCAGGGCGTTGAAATCGCCTATGAGACCTATGGTAAGCTGGCACCAGACAGAGCCAATGCGATCCTGATCTGTCACGCACTGACCGGGGATCAATACGTCGCCAGCACCCATCCGATCACGGGTAAGCCTGGCTGGTGGGAGCGTATGGTCGGCCCCGGCAAACCAATCGATACGGATCGTTTTCAGGTTATCTGTGCCAATGTAATCGGCAGTTGCATGGGCTCGACCGGGCCAGCCAGTACTGGTGAAGACGGGCACCCCTATGGCATGCGTTTTCCGGTCATTACCGTTCGCGATATGGTGCGCGGTCTGGTCGCATTGCTTGACGGGCTCGGGATCGAGCGCCTGCACAGCGTGGTCGGTGGGTCGATGGGCGGAATGCAGGCGCTTAGCCTCGCCGCAAATTGGCCCGAACGTGCCGATCGCGTCCTTGTTATCGCCTCGACTGCGCGGCACTCAGCGCAGAACATAGCGTTTCACGAGGTTGGCCGACAGGCGATCATGGCCGACCCTGCCTGGGCAGATGGAGACTATTACTCAAGCGTGGCCAAGCCGGACAATGGCCTCGCCGTGGCGCGTATGGCAGCGCACATCACCTACCTGTCGGAAGAAGGGTTGACCGAGAAATTCGGCCGCCGTCTGCAGGATCGGGACTCCAAAAGCTTCGGGTTTGATGCCGACTTCCAGGTCGAAAGTTACCTGCGCTATCAGGGCAGCGGATTTACGCAGCGCTTCGATGCGAACAGCTATCTCTACATCACCCGCGCTATGGATTATTTCGATCTCGCTGAGGAGCATGGCGGCAGGCTTGCCGATGCTTTCGCCGAATCCACTGCGCGGTTCTGCCTCGTCAGCTTCGACACAGATTGGCTCTACCCAACTGCAGAGAGCCGCCATATCGTCCATGCTTTGAATGCTACAGGTGCAAAAGTCAGCTTTGTCGAGTTGAGCGCTCCGCACGGTCATGACAGTTTTTTGCTCGAGCATGCGGCGCTTGACAGGGTGGTGAAGGGTTTCATCGAGTGAGCGCTCCAAAAAACACTTTGCGCCCTGATCTTGCAATGATTGCCAGCCATGTAGCGCCCGGTTCGCGAGTGCTCGATATCGGCTGCGGCGATGGACGTTTGATCGCTGAGCTCGAGGCACAAAGGAACGTTGACGCGAGAGGCATGGAACTCGATCCCGACCTGGTTGAACGTTGTGTCGCGCTCGGATTGTCTGTGGTGCAGGGCGATGCCGATCGCGATCTCGCTGATTACCCTGACAAAGCGTTCGACTACGCCATTCTAGGGCAGACTTTGCAGACGGCAGAGCGGCCCGATCTCATGCTTGATCAATTGCTTCGGATTGGGCGTACAGCATTCGTCAGCTTTCCGAATTTTGCCCACTGGCGTACCCGTACCGCGTTAATGTTCGGAGGCCGGATGCCGGTTACCCGCACACTTCCGGTGAGCTGGTACGCAACGCAGAACATCCACCATGTTACCATTGCCGACTTCACTGATTTGGCTCGCCAGAAAGGAGCAAAAATCGAGCGGAGCTGGTTTTTTGCCGATGAAAGAGAAATCGGCGCACCAGCCGTAAACTGGCGCGCCGAATACGCGGTGTTTCAATTGAGCCGTTAGAGCTCGATCAAGGCCATGCTTAGCCGGGGCGATGGATACCGCAGATCTTGTGGCCGTCCGGATCCAGGAAGTAGCACAGATACATCGGACCCATGCTGCCTTCACGAAGGCCGGGGGGGTCTTCTACGCTTGCCCCACCATTGGCGACTGCAACGTCGTGAAACTCCTTGATCTGCTCGGGTGAGTCGCAAACAAATCCAATCGTGCTGCCATTGGACGGGATCGCCGGCTCGCCGTTTATCGGTTCACTGATCGAGAATGTGTCGCCGTTATGGCTATAGAACAAGCGGGTCTGACCAGTATCATTGACATGCGCCATCGGTTCGCCAGCGCCAAGCACGCCTAGCGTAGCGTTGTAGAACGCTTTCGACCGTTCGATGTCGTTCGATCCGATCATGATGTGGTTGAACATTTGGGGGAATCTCCTCTCATTGATTTCTCTTCGCTGTAGCATGGCGTTCAGGCGCATTGCTATAGTGCGAATGGGATGATCACTGGAACTCTTCTGGCTGCCATGCTGGCGGCCCAAGTCCCTGCCGAAACGCCGTCAACAAGCCCGGCCTTGACGGTTGAGCAGACGACGCTCGTGCGTTGCTCTGCAGCCTTCGCGATGATTGCCTATGGCCAATCGAACGGCAATGGAGAGGCGCAGAAATGGCCCGATCTCGGCACACGCGGGCGCGAGTTTTTCGTTCGCTCACTGGCGCAGCTCATGGACGAGCTGCAACTCGATCGTACGCAAGTGGAGAAACTGATGTCTGACGCGGTGCAGAGGCTATGGGACGATGGAGAGATTGACGCGGTGATGCCCGGATGCTTGCTGATGCTCGAAGCGTCAGGGGTCTAATCTACAGCCAGCAAAACAGCGTCTCATAACTCGTGCGGTCCTGTGCGGTCCGAGTGGCTTTACCCCATGATTTCAGGCTAAGTATACCTTGTGATGTGGAGCCTTTACCAATTCCCCCTATGCCCATTCAGCCGGAAAATCCGGTTGCTGATGGGCGAAAAGAACATCGCCTATGAATTGGTCCGGGAAGATCCGTGGGCTGCTTCGGATATGTTCTTCAACCTCAACCCTGCTGGGCGCACGCCTGTGCTGGTGGATGAGGAGCGGAAGATTGTGCTGGCGGATAGCCGCGCGATTGCAGAATACTTCGAAGAGACGGTTGATGTCTCTCCGATGATCAATGGGACTGCGACAGGCCGGGCAGAAATCCGTCGCCTTGTGGCTCTGTTTGACGAGAATTTTTACGCCGATGTCACCTCGCCGCTGCTCAATGAGCGTATGAAAAAGCGCATTGTCCTGCGCCAGCCTCCGGATAGCCGGGTGTTGCGCGAAGCCATGAAGCTGGCTCATGGTCACCTGGATTACATGGATTGGCTGATTGACAACCGCCCGTGGCTTGCGGGTTCCACTATGAGTATGGCCGATCTCGCAGCGGCTGCGCAGATTTCGGTGGCGGACTATCTTGGCGGGATCGACTGGACCGGCCACGAACAGACGCGAGGCTGGTATGCCGTGTTCAAGAGCCGACCAAGCTTCCGCCCTCTACTGACCGAGCGTATGGATGTGATCAAACCGCCCGCGCATTACGCGCTCGTGGACGGGTGAATTCCAGCCGTTGAGCCCTATATCGGGCCCAAACAAGGAGATCGCTCTATGACCACTGATCCTCAGCCACTTACCGAAGAGGAGTGGCGCGAAAGGCTTACCGCCGAGCAGTTCCACATCCTTCGCGAAGCCGGAACCGAGCGCGCGTTCACCGGCAAGTATGACAAGCACTACGAAGCCGGCGAATACATGTGTGCCGCCTGCGGCACTCGTCTGTTTATCAGCGCATCGAAGTACAACAGCGGATGCGGGTGGCCTGCCTTCACGAAACCGGCAGACGAAGATACGATCGAGGAGCGTCGGGATGTTTCACACGGGATGATCCGCACAGAAGTGCTGTGCGGGAAGTGTGGGAGTCACCTTGGCCATGTTTTTCCGGATGGTCCACCGCAGGATGGCGGTCTTCGATATTGCATCAATTCTGGTGCCCTGGACTTCGCACCTGAAGAATCATCCGACGACAACTGAGCACAGGCCCGCTCCGAACCGTTCACCCGCGGTTAGAACTTGCCTATGCAGGGCCATCGCCTGGGTCGAAGATCAGGCAATTATGAGCGGGTAGGCTATCGGACATGTCCAAACGGGGCGACCGACTGCAGAACAAGAACAAGCGCGGCAGCCGCCGCGCCGCGTCCGCTCGCACCGGATCGGGCAAGCCCAAAAGCATCAAGAGATCCGCGAAATCCGACAAGCCACCATCCGCGTTGTGGAAGTGGATCAAACGCTTAACCTTCATCGGACTTGGAACCGCTGCGCTGGGCGCAGTGATCCTGGCCGTCGCGGTGGGGACTGCTGCGCGTTCCATACCCAGCTTCTACCAACTCAAGGCTAGCACCAATGCCCAGACAATCCTGGTCCGCGCCAGAGATGGCTCCGAGATCGTCGAACTGGGCCCGAGTTTTGGCGAATGGCTAGAGTTCGACGAAATCCCGGAAAACATGCAGAACGCGATGATCGCGGTCGAAGATAAAAGGTATTATGACCATTTCGGGGTGGACCCGATCCGCACAACAGGCGCGATGGTCGAAGGGGTCATGGGAACCCGCAGCCGGGTCGGCGGGACATCCACCATTTCGCAGCAATTGGCGCGCAACATTTTCCTGAGCTCCAACCGTACAATTGACCGCAAAGCGCGTGAGGCAGTGCTTGCAATGGCGCTCGAATGGAAATTCTCTAAAGAACAGATCCTCGAACTCTATCTCAACAAAGTCTATTTCGGTGGTGGCGCGTATGGGATCGACAGCGCCAGCAGGAAGTTCTTTAGCCACCCGGCGACCACATTGAGTGTCGCAGAGGCTTCTATCATCGCCGGGTGGTCAAGGCGCCGAGCCGATACTCTCCCACCGCCGATGTCGATGCAGCCGTTGCACGGGCAAAGACAGTGCTGCGTTTGATGAATGAGCAGGGCTATATCACCTCTGCCGAAGCCTCGATTGATGTCACCGCCGTCAACCTGAAGCAGCAGAGTGGGCAGAATTCGGTTCGCTATTTCACCGACTGGGCCTTGCCGCAACTTGATATCCTGTTGCCGGAAACGACTGCACCGATAGAGGTGTGGACTACGCTGGATGTTGGAATGCAGCGGGCGGCGACAGCGGCGATTGACTCCAACACGCCCGATGGTTCCCAGGGGGCCCTGGTGAGTCTCGATCGCGACGGAGCGATCCTCGCCATGGTTGGGGGAACTGACTATGTCGAAACCAATTTCAACCGCGCCACCAATGCCATGCGTCAGCCGGGTTCTTCGTGGAAACTGTTCGTCTACCTAGCTGCGCTTGAAGCGGGCTACACTCCCGATGATGACGTCAAGGACGTGCCGGTAACCATCGATGGTTGGACTCCGCGCAATTCCAGCGGTCGCAACATTGGCGAAACCGATTTGCGCACATCGTTCGCGTTCTCGATCAACACGGTTGCAGCACAGTTGGGCAATGAAGTTGGCTTCGGCACAGTCGCGTCAATGGCGCGCCGCTTTGGTATCACAACCCCGATATCGACGTTCCCGTCCATGGTGCTCGGATCTTCAGAGGTGCGTTTGCTGGACATGACTCGCGCATTTGCGGCGGTCTCCGCCAAGGGCAGGGCGATCGAACCATTCGGAATCACCAAGGTGGTCACTTCCAGTGGTGAAGTTCTCTACCAGCACGAAAAAGCGAAGGACACGACACTGGTGCCCGACTATGTCGCGGCCGGAATCACCGACCTGCTGCAGACTGCGGTCAACACTGGCACAGGGCGGGCGGCCCAGATCGGACGCCCGGTGGCTGGCAAGACTGGTACGACAAGCTCCAACAAGGATGGGTGGTTCGTAGGGTTTTCGTCCGGGATCACCACTGGCGTGTGGATGGGCCGCGACGATGCCAAGGCTGTTCGAGGATTGCAGGGCGGTCGCGCGCCCGCTCGGGCGTTTGCGGCTTACATGCGCTATGCTGTTAAGGATCGCCCGATTGAGCAATTCGATACCGAATTGAACCTGCCGGAATGGCAGCTGGAGCCGGATGAGGAATTCATGTTCGGCGATCCGGATGAGTATTACTTCATCGATGAACAGGGCAATCTGATCGAGCCGGGCCAGGGCGCTCCTGAAGAACCGGCAGGCGAAGTGCCGGGCGAAGATGTCGGTGATCCGCCGCCAGCGGCGAGCGAAGACTTTCTTGAACGGGCGATCGGTCGAGAAATTCCACCAGAACCCCGTCCACCAAGCGAACGCCCGAGGCCGGAAATCCCTACCCGCTCGGAGGATGATCAGAGCGAAGTCCAGGAATCTGTAAGATAGTCTGTAGCTATCGTAAGAGGTAGGGCCGCACAGTGTGATCTAGGAGGCGGGCGCAAAACCCGGGCACAATCACCAGCTATCTCCAATTTCGCCATTCATAAGATCCAGCAACCTCATGAACTCAAACTCAATTTATCCTTACAGCTACAAACTGCGGTTGTTGATTGCGGCGGAGTACTCGCAGTAAGACAACTTGCTCGCCAGCCTGCTTGCGATCCGCAATCACCGCCGTAAGTGATTCTATACTACCAGTCTCCTGATACTGTGCCGACAAGATGATATCTCCGCGACGGATTCCTTTTCGTGCCGCATCCGAATTTCTGTCTACTGCCGCAACCACAACGCCGACTGTGGTAGGCTCTGCTCCAAGTTGTCGGCCAATACGGGGCGTAAGCTCTATCACTTGCAGGCCGATGGATTCTTCGATCAGTCCGGCCTCATTCGCGTCGGGCATTTCGGATTCCACATCCGGATCGAATTGCCCCTGCTGTTGCTCTTCGATTAACTCTTCATTCGATGGGCGTTGGACCGGGGTTATACTAATAGTTCGGCGTTCACCTTGGCGCAGCAACTCAGCCTGGACCGTGTCGCCTGGAGGTATCTGCGAGACGACAAAGGGCAGTGAGTTTCTCGTGGTGATTTGTTCCCCTCCGATGCTCGTAATTATGTCCCCTGGCTGGATGCCTGCTTTTTCCGCGGCACCGCCATCGAGCACGTTTTCCACCAAAGCACCTGTGTTCTTGGGTACGCCCAGCGCTTCAGCTTCATCGGCATCATCGATTGGCTCGAACTCGATTCCAATGAAGCTACGCTGAATCTCTTGCCCCGCCTTCAATTGTTCTACGATCGGCGCCGCGATCTCTGCAG
>JBCAXQ010000096.1:0-9610 GCA_038534015.1 Pseudomonadota bacterium
TGTGATGATCCGGTTCGAACCAGGCCACGTAGTGCTCGCCGCCGTCGCTCTCTTCTACAAGGCGGAAGCGCACGAAAGCGTGCATCTTGTGACTGTCGCGCCGCACCGCCTTGTCGAGCTCCTCGATCCGCCGCACGTCGGGATCGGTCTTGTCCTCCATACAGCGCGGATTGCGCTGGAGCCGCCATAGCAGGCGATACAGCAGGGCAAAGCGCTCCGGATCGGAATGCAGTGCAGCGTTGCGCGCGAGGCTGAGGAAACGCTTGGACGCGCGCACTCCGGGCGAATCCCGATCAGGCACCGGCAGGCGCTTTTCGCTGCGGGCAGGCCCTTCTTGAGCGAACAGATCCCCCGTTCCGCCCGGCTCGATCCACGAGACTCGATCCGGCGGCACATCGCACTGCACCA
The DNA here is from genome assembly GCA_038534015.1 of Pseudomonadota bacterium. GTDB lineage: Bacteria > Pseudomonadota > Alphaproteobacteria > Sphingomonadales > Sphingomonadaceae > Erythrobacter. The sequence goes on from JBCAXQ010000096.1 coordinate 409, forward strand.
GCTGCCGCGCCCGCTCGCGCCAGAAGGCGAAATCATCCGGTTCAGGCAACTGAACAGCATAATGCGCAGCATAATTCGGATTCGTGGGCGAGGTCTTCTGTATAACCGTCATCAAAACAGCTCCAGCTGTTCCTGTTTCGGAGCCAGCAGCGCGCGCAAATCCGCGCGGTCGGTCAGCGTCGTCGGGCGCCAGTCCAGAGCGACAATAAACGGGCGCACCTTGGCGATTGACTGGGTGAGCTTGGCCACATCGTCCAGTCGCAAGGTCCGGTGCCGCCGTGCTGCGATGATCCGCCGCACCGCAACTGTCCCCAGCCCCGGCACGCGCAGCAATTGCTCTTTCGAGGCGCGGTTCACATCGACCGGGAACTGGCCCCTGAACTTCAACGCCCAGGCGAGCTTGGGATCGATATCGAGCGGCAAGTTCCCGTCCGCTTCTGTCGCCTGCATCACCTCACCCGGCGCATAACCATAAAACCGCATCAGCCAGTCAGACTGGTACAGACGGTGCTCGCGCATCAATGGCGGACGCTTTAGCGGCAGGACGGCACTTGCATCGGGGATCGGCGAGAACGCGCTGTAATAGACCCGGCGCAGGCCAAACGCGTCGTACAACCGGCTCGCGCGCCCAACGATATCGGAATCGTTCGCGCTGTCCGCACCAACGATCATCTGGGTCGATTGGCCCGCCGGGGCAAAGCGCGGCGCGTGGCGAAAGCGCTTGCGCTCGTCCTTCGCTTCGATAATCCGCGCCTTGGTCTTGCCCATCGCGCCTTCGATCTGGCGCGCATTCTTGTCCGGCGCGAGGCGGGTGAGGCCGCTGGTGGTGGGAAGCTCGACATTGATCGAGACCCGGTCAGCATACAGCCCTGCCTGATAGATCAGTTCGGGATCGGCCTCGGGAATGGTCTTGAGGTGAATGTAGCCGCGAAAGTCGTGTTCCTCGCGCAGGATCCGGGCGACTTCGACCAACTGCTCCATCGTGTGGTTAGAGCTCTTGATGATACCCGACGAGAGAAACAGCCCTTCGATATAATTGCGGCGATAAAAATTGAGCGTGAGGTCGACGACCTCCTGCGGGATGAAGCGCGCTCGGGCTACGTTCGAGCTCTTGCGGTTGATGCAGTAATGGCAATCGAAAATGCAGTGATTGGTCAGCAGTATCTTGAGCAGCGAAATGCAACGGCCATCGGGCGCATAGGCGTGGCAAATGCCCATCCCCTCGGTCGAACCGATACCCTTACCGCCCAGCGAGTTCTTCTTCGCCGTGCCCGAAGACGCGCAGGATGCATCATATTTCGCCGCATCAGCGAGGATTTCAAGTTTCTGCAGGAGAGTTTGCCCGCGCGCTGTCTGGACCATCGGAACACCTTTTTGTTCCTTATATGTTCCAATACCAATTTCGCCAAATGCAAAGCTTGCAACGATACGAAAGCCTTACCTTGAAAGGCTATCAAGATGCGAGAGGAGTGTTTCTCCTGACTGCACGCACAAGCCGAGATCCGGCCTGTTCACACAGATAGTCAATAATAGCAGGGTGCATTTCGCCTTCGAAAGAAACACCCGCAAACTCACCACTGACCCAGGCAATGGTGCCAAGCGGTGCGTTGATGCCGTTGACCTTCATGACCACACGATCACCGATGTCGGCAAATCCGGCCCGCGCCTTGATCTTGCAGCCGCCTTCGGAAATGTCGATCATGTCGACGAAGACGACGCGCGATCGCACACGGCTTTTGACCATCAGGCTAAGTGGCCTGCGATCCGATGAACGGTTGATTGTGTGCATGCTCATTTGTGCTGGATACTCTTGAACCCGTTAAAGAATGCTGACCGGCGACTACGGATCAAGAGCTTTCTGGCGCATGGTCGTTAAGCACAAAGGCCCTGCAGATACCATTCAGGCATGCCGCCACGGCCATCATCGATCACACCATGACGGTAAATCCAGAACCGTTGCCCGCCCTGATCTTCAATTCGATAGTAATCCCGCAGACGAACACTTGATCGCTCTCGCCACCACTCAGGCGCGATCCGTTCAGGCCCTTCAACCTTTGCAACCTCACGCACTTGTCCACGCCAGCGGAAACGCTGCGGATAGCCATCAGGGGATGCATAAAGCACCTCTATACGCTCCGGTCGATCCAGCAATTTCAAGGGCCTGTGGTGGAATTCCAGCAGGCCTTGTAAAGCTGACTCCGGTTCGAGCGGAGGCTGCCATACTTGCGCGCGTTCAGGAATGTAGCTTGCCCGGGCGACTGGCCGTCGTACCGCATCCGCGCCCAGTCGAACCGTCAGTCGGTCGATACAGGCGGCAAGCGAAGTTCCATGGTGTTCGGCAGTCCGGTCGATATCGCCCTGTTCCAGCGCCAGGGGTTCCGCCCAACTCGCGCGCAGCCGAACAGTTTCGATGCCAAACCCTGCATCAACATCGTTAAGTTTCTCAGTAAACAGCCTGGTAATATGTTCGGGATTTCGGGTGGCTGAGGCCAATTCAAGCTGCCTTACCAGCACTTCTCCATCGACTCGCCACAATCCGATTTCGAGGCGCCGCGCGCCCTCGCCCCGCCCCTCAAGCTCGCGTCCCATGTCAGCGGCAAGGTCGCGCAGAACCTGATCAAGCAGATCCCGATGGCGGATTGGCTCCATCAGGCGGCGCTGGACCAGAGCCATGTGCTGCGGGACAACAGGCAGAAGTGGTTCTGGCACACGCCCCAGCAATTGATCGAGCCGGATCAACGGATTGGCGGTCGGAGACTTGCTCCGAAACCTGCGCTTCAGCGCGTCGCGCCCCCTTGTCTTTTCCTGACTCCCGCCGCTGGCAATAGCGTGAACATCGCTAAGCCGCTTGAGGCCAAGCCGGCGGAGAACCGTAAGCACATCGGTATCAAGCCTTAATGCAGCAACCGGAAGATCGGCGAGCTGGCGCATAGCATCCTCTTGCGAGCCGATAATGCCGCAAGACTGTCCGACATGCATCCTAAAGTGCGCAAGCGCCCAAGCCGCTCCGGCAGTCGGGGCAATGGCTGCATTCACTCTCAATTTGCGTTTGGCGAACGCCGCTTCGACATCAGCAAGCATCCGCTCTTCACCACCAAACAGATGGGCCGCCGCGCTGATATCAACCAACACGCCATCGGGTGGATCAAGCGCGCTCCATGGCCCCCAGCGCTGTGCCCACACGGCGAGTTTTTCAAGGAATTCAAGATCACCTGCAGAATCCGCTGGAGCGACTCTTACATCCGGACACAGGGTTCGCGCATCAGTGAGCATGGTTCCCGGCCGCGCGCCCGCCGCATGAGCGAGATCATTGACCGCCTCGATACGCGGCCCATGCGCAGTCTCGGTGATGAGCACGGTCGGCTCACCGTCCGCACCTTCACCGTGTTCCACATTGTTAGAGAGCCGCCAGCGATCGACCGACAGTCGGGCGAGCCAGATCGCCAATATCCGGCGTGTCGGCTGCTTTGTGTTCGGCAGATCGCCGGGCGCATAGCCGTCCGGTTTCATTGCTCAACATCCATTCTCCGGGCGCATGCGTACGAGAGCGAAACAATTCCGCTCGCCACACCGGATTGTCCGGCGCGTTGGGATCCCAACGCGGCTGCATTGATGGTACCGCTTCAACCCGCCAGCGCATCCGTGCCGACGAAAGATCTGGTGCTGCATCAAGCCGCACCAGCCATAATGGTACACCATGCTTCTCGGCCGTCAGACTCAACCGTCGCGATGCGGTGAAATCAAGCGCACGCGGATTGCCCACAATCTCTCCGATCACAAACGCGAGATCACGACATTTGAGCCCTTCTTCGAGCGCGAACAGTGCATCTTCCGGAGTCTTGGCTTCGACATGGATCAGCCTATCGCGCAGTTCTGGCGGTAGTCCATGACGATATGGGCGGCCTGTACGCCGAACCACGCCGACATCCTGCACCCACAGCACCTGCCGGTGATCCTGAACCTCGGCAAGGGGATCGCCCTCTGCTTCTTTCTTCAGCACTTGCAGAGCATCACGCGCCAGCGCCAGGGCAAGCCCCACCCCGCTCGCATCACTGGTCCCGGCAAAGATCTCACTCTGCCTTGGTTGATCCACCAATCCCGGCCGCCAGCGATATTCGCGCGTCTTGGAAAGTTTGGTGATATCATGGGCAGAGAGCCGCGCCATACCCGCACCAATCGCCCCGACTGCCAGTCGGGGAGGCATGGGAATGCTGTGGAGCGCGCTCGCTCGGGAGGATTGGCTTACATCAGACATAGGAACGATTCGTCTCAGACGACTCATATGTTCTTATTATGTTCCATAATCGATAAATGATTGCAATGGCCCAAAATGCGAAAGGGGCCGTCCGTAGACAGCCCCTTCTCCAAAGCATCAGAGTGTGACGCGATCAGCCAAACAGGCCGACATATAGAATCACCGTCAACACGATTGGACAAACATAGCGTACCAATGCACGCCAGGTCTGATGCAGAAGACCGTCAATGCCATTCTCATCATCAATCAGCTTCGCATCAGCAATCCAGCCCACAAAGATGCAGGTCAGGATCGCCCCAATCGGCATGAACAGCTTAGCCGTCAGTCCATCCAGTGTGTCAAAGAAATTGGTCTCAGCGAACAGTGGAATGAACCCGAGCGGATAGAACTCCGCCATGTCGTTGAAAGAAAGAGACGCCAAAACCCCAAGCACCGCAGCGCAAAGCCCCACAATTGCCGTTGCAACAGGGCGCGGCAGTTTGAACTTCTCAAGCGTCCAGGCTGTCGGCGCTTCAAGCAGTGAGACCGAACTGGTCAATGCCGCGAAGAACACCATTGTAAAGAATGCCAGGCCGATCAGAGAGCCAAACGGCATGGCCTGGAACGCGATCGGCAGCGATTCAAACATCAGTCCCGGGCCAGCGCTGGCAGACAAACCAGCAGCAAAAACGATTGGGAAAATCGCCAGACCTGCGAGCAGTGCGACACCGGTGTCCGCACTCGCAATAATGCCCGATGTCTCACCAAGATTGGTCTCCCGGCTCGCATAGGCACCATATGTCATCATACCCGCCACACCGAGCGAGAGCGAGAAGAACGCCTGCCCAACCGCTGCAAGCATCACATCACCGGTCAGTTTCGAGAAATCGAAGGTGAAGAGATACGCAACCGCTTCGCCGAAGTTTCCGGTAAAGGCGCCGTAGATCGTAATGCCAAGGAACAGGACGAAGAACATCGGCATCAGGTAGACCGCGACCCATTCAATCCCGCTGGAAATACCCCGTGCGACGAAGAACACCGTAATCGCCAGAAAACCGAGGTTTAGCCCGACCATCAACTGCCCATTACCGAACAGGCCGGGCAGCAACGCGCTGATCTCCTCAACCGGGCGGCCCTCAAACGCGCCGCCTGTCAAACCCGTTTGCAGCAGATCACTGATGAAAACGCCGATGTAATAGACGACCCAACCACCCACAACACAGTAGAAGCTCAGAATCAGGAAGGCAGCAAACACGCCAATCGATGCGAGAATGCTCCACCCTTCTGCAGCGTTAGAGTCGCGCGCCACTCGTCGGACGCTTTCCGGTGCAGAGGCCTGACCATGCCGACCGATCAAAACCTCTGAGAGCAAGACCGGCAGACCAATCAACAACACGCAGAAAATGTAGAACAGCACGAACGCGCCGCCGCCATTCTCACCCGCCTCTGCGGGGAAACGCCACATATTGCCCAAGCCAACCGCAGAACCGACAGCCGCCAAGATAAACGCGCTGCGCGAAGACCAGCCCTCACGTGATGAGGAACCCGCTGTTCCAGCCATATTTTCGTAATCCTCCCCTGCACCCGGAGCGGGCGTGGATAATTCGATTACGAACATGCAACGAAATTGCGCGTTCGCCAAGGGGGCCAATGCAAGGTGTTCACTTTGCGTTTGTCCCGTACAGCGCTAAATGCGGCCCCATGTCGACCACATTCCAGCTCGATACGAGCACCAGCCGCGCCAATCCCACGCCCGCCCCGATGAAGCGGCTGACCGTGCCGCGCATCCGCTCGCGCAAAAAAGACGGCGTGACCGAAGAGCCACTGGTCATGTTGACCGCCTACACCGCGCGACAGGCACAATTGCTCGATGCGCATTGTGACCTGCTTCTGGTCGGGGACTCGCTCGGTCAGGTCATTTACGGCCTGCCTTCGACCATTCCAGTAACTTTGCGGATGATGGCCGATCACGCAGCAGCGGTCGTTCGCGGGAGCTACCATTCAGTCGTCGTCGTCGACATGCCGTTTGGGTCGTATGAGAGTTCACCCCAGCAAGCCTTTGAAAGCGCGAGCTTCCTTCTGAAAGAAAGCGGAGCAGCCGCGGTCAAACTCGAAGGCGGTGAAGCAATGGCCGAAACCGTAGCCTTTCTGAACCAGCGAGGAATTCCCGTGATGGGCCATGTGGGGCTGACACCGCAGGCAGTGAATGTGCTGGGAGGCTATATGGCGCGCGGGCGCAGCGATGCTGAGGCCGACAAGATTGTCACGGACTCAAAAGCGCTCGATGACGCGGGAGCGTTTGCAATTGTAGTCGAAGGCGTAGTGGAACCTATCGCCATTGACGCGACGAAAGCAGTCTCTTGCCCCACCATCGGGATCGGTGCTTCCGCTCAATGCGATGGACAGGTACTCGTGACGGAAGACATGCTCGGCATGTTCGAGCGCGTACCGCGCTTCGTGAAGAAGTATGACAACATCGCTGAGGTGATTGAGAAGACTGTGGCGACATATGCCGCAGAAGTTCGCGATCGCAGCTTCCCAGGCGAAGAACAAACCTACCAGCCAAAGGGCTGAACCAACTCTTTCCGGTCAGGACCGATTGATGCAGACACTTCTGCAATATTACAAATTTTCGCTTGGTTTCACCCTGCTCTGCTTCGTTCTTGCTGGGTGGTATGGCTGGGCCAGCACAGGCTCGATCACAGCCACACTCGGCATTCTCTGGATTGTGATCGTGCTGTCGATCCTCGAAGTCTCACTCAGCTTCGACAATGCGGTCGTCAACGCCACTGTGCTGCGCGAGATGGATCCTGTCTGGCAGCAGCGCTTCCTCACGATCGGGATCCTGATCGCGGTGTTCGGCATGCGGATCGTGTTTCCCATCGCAATCGTTTCGATCGCAGCACAAGTCGGCCCGTGGGAAGCGGTAGAACTCTCGCTCAACAACCCTCAAGAATACGAACGGATCGTCTCGGAAGCGCATATTGGCATTGCCGGTTTTGGAGGGGCTTTTTTGGCCATGGTCGGCCTCACGTTCTTTTTTGATCGCGACAAAGATGTTCACTGGATTGCAGGCATTGAGAAAACGATCAACCGCTTCTCGACAGTGCCGGCGGTGGAGATTGGCGCTGTCCTTGCACTGATTTATGGCGTTTCCACGCTGCTGTCATCGGACGATGCTCTTACCTTCCTGACCGCCGGTGTGCTCGGCCTTTTGACCTTTATCGGCGTGCATGCGTTGGGCGCGATCATCGAACAGCGAGAGGCGCGAAAGAAAGCCGCTGGCGAGATTGTCCGCTCGGGCCTGGGCGGATTTCTCTATCTCGAAGTGCTCGATGCGAGCTTCAGCTTCGATGGTGTGATTGGCGCCTTTGCGCTGTCGAACAATATGGTGATCATCGCGCTCGGTCTGTCTGTCGGCGCAATGTTCGTACGCTCAATGACGATCCACCTGGTCCGCGCTGGCACGCTATCCCAGTTTCGCTATCTTGAGCACGGCGCGTTCTGGGCAATCATTGCACTCGGCATAGTAATGCTGGTTTCCGCCCGCTATCACATTCCAGAGACCATTACCGGCTTGATCGGTGCAGTCTTGATCGGGCTTTCGCTATGGTGGTCGATCCGGTTCAACCGCTCTCAGTCAGCCGAGCCTGAGCCGGATTTCCGTTTGCCAGAAGCTTAGAAAGCGGCGCTGCGAGTATCAGCTGCAACAGATGATAGAGCAGGAGCGGCGCGATCACGAAACCCGCTGCCGATGCCGGGAACATCAAGGCCGCCAACGGCGCGCCAATGGCGACGCTTTTCTGCGAGCCCGCAAACAGAAAGGCGATCCGCGCTGGACGGGCCAGGCCAATCACTCCGCCTACAATCCAGGCCCCGGCATTGCTGCCAATCAGAAATGCAACCACCAGCACTAGCAGATACACCCAAGCATCCGTGCCAAACAGGGGCTGCAGGCCCTGCATTACGGCTCCAGACATGGCGACGTAGACTGCGATCCCGATCACGATCCGGTCCAGCCAGATCACCTTCGGCTTGCGCGCACGCAGCCAATCGATGGTGCGGGATTGTATCATCTGGCCAATGACGAAAGGCAGGATCAACAAGGCACCGATCCGCAGGATTGTCTCATACCCAATGTCTGCGGCACCGCTTCCGCCAAGTGCGGCGAACAGAGGCGCGGTGATGAACACCCCAGCAATGTTGATGAATGCGGCTCCCACGATCGACAGCGCGATGTTTCCACCTGCGAGGCTGGTGTAAGATGTCGCGGATTGCACGGTTGAGGGCAGTGTGCCGAGGTAAAGGAAACCGAGTGCGACCAAGGGCGGTACAAAGGGTTTGGCAACCATGGATAGTCCCAGCCCGGCTAGGGACATCGCTCCGAAAACAAACAGGAAAAGAGGCAAAAAGAATCGCCAATTCCCTATGCCAGCTCTGATTTCATCGCGCGGGATGCGCATGCCATTGGTCAGAAACAGAACGAAAATGCCGATGTTTGAGATCATGATTGCGCCGGGCCGCAATGGACCGACCGCAGGCGTGATCAATGCTAGCACCGTCGCGAGCAGCAAGACCGCGATCATCGGATCGGCAAGCAGTGACAGGCGGTTCTTCATGGTCGAGCGCCCTGCCCGCCAACCGAGGAAATGTCGAGTGTGGTCCTTAGCCCCCCTCTACCGGGGCCACAAATGGCGAAGGACGGATGCCACGCAGTTGATCCTCGATCCGGTCAACGTCTTCGTTTTTCCCCTGTTCGCTGGCTGCACGCGCGCGCAGCTCGAGCAATTCAGGGTCGTTTCCAACTCCAAGCTCGATCAAGTAGTCGAGCAAGACTTCAACCCGCAGCCAATCCTCCCCTGCTGCGCTGCGCAGGGCAAGAAGCCACACAGCCTCCGTATTGTACGGCTCACCTGCCAGATGCCGGATAAGAAGTGTCTCAGCCGCGCGATCATCGCCTGCCTGTTC
>JBCAXQ010000097.1:0-9587 GCA_038534015.1 Pseudomonadota bacterium
GGACGACCCCTCATCATTCGGCATCGAAGATTGATCGTAAGCCTGACATGAAAATCCCCCCAGAACGCCTTGATCAGATAGCCAACCGCTTCGCCGAGCTTGAAGCGCGGATGGCATCAGGCACGCTTGAAGGTGACGAATTCGTGCAGGCTTCGCGCGACTACGCCGAGCTGGAACCCGTCGCCAAAGTCGCTGCCGAAGTGAAGGCGATGCGAGAAGAGATTGCGGGTCTCGAAGAGATGCTTGGCGATCCCGAGATGAAGGCGATGGCCGAAGACGAGCTTGCTTCAATCCGCAAGTCGCTGCCGGACAAAGAGCATGACCTTGCCATCGCACTCCTTCCGAAAGACGCTGCCGACAACAAACCTGCCATGCTTGAAATCCGCGCAGGCACGGGTGGTGATGAAGCAGGCCTGTTCGCCGGCGATCTCTACCGCATGTACGAACGGTTTGCTGCGGATAACGGCTGGAAGGTCGAGCCGATCAGCATGAGCGCCTCGGACGTCGGTGGCTTCAAGGAAATCGTCGCCAATATCGCCGGGCATGGCGTGTTCGCCAAGCTCAAGTTCGAAAGCGGAGTGCATCGGGTTCAGCGTGTTCCTGTGACCGAGAGCGGAGGCCGCATTCATACTTCGGCGGCGACGGTCGCCGTTTTGCCAGAACCAGACGATGTCGATGTGGAGATTGATCCAGGCGATCTCAAAATCGACACCTATCGCGCAAGCGGAGCGGGCGGACAGCACGTCAACACCACAGACAGCGCCATTCGCATCACACATGAACCCAGCGGATTGGTCGTGACATGTCAGGACGGGCGCAGCCAGCACAAGAACCGCGAAAAAGCGATGCAGGTGCTTCGCGCGCGGCTTTACGAAAAGACCCGCGATGAAGCGCAAGGTGCCGAGGCCGAGGCGCGCAAAGCGATGGTCGGCTCGGGCGATCGGTCCGAGCGCATTCGCACCTACAATTTCCCCCAAGGCCGTGTTACCGATCATCGCATCGGACTGACCCTGCACAAGCTGGAAGACATCATCGCCGGGCCTGGCCTGACTGAGCTGGTCGATGCTCTTATTGCCGAGGATGAAGGCAAGCGGCTCGCTGCGCTTTCGGAGTGATCGAGTGGCAGAGGTAAGGGCGACCCTTCGCGAAGCCGCGCTGGCTCTGACAGGGATTATAGATACGCCGCGCCTGGATGTTGAATTGCTGATGGCACATGCGTTGGGCGTTTCGCGGTCCGAAATGCTGCTTAAGATGCAAGATGCGACGGTGCCGGCCAGTTTCGCGGATCACTTTCGCCGCCGTCAGCGCCATGAACCTATCGCCTACATCACGGGCAAGGCCGAATTCTTCGGTCGCGAATTTGGTGTCGCGTCAGGCGTGCTAATTCCCCGGCCGGATAGTGAAACCCTGGTGGAGGCGGCCTTGGAGGCCAGCTTTCTCCCGAAAAGGGTGCTCGATCTTGGGACGGGCTCAGGAGCGCTACTCCTCACGCTGCTTTGCGAAAGACCTCGCGCTCAGGGTGTCGGGGTCGATGCGTCTGCTTTCGCGGTGGAGATTGCACGCAGAAATGCCGCAGAGCTTGAGAAGCGAGGCTTACTGCCTGTTTCAACGGAGTGGGTCGTTCAGCAGCGGGATTGGCACGAGCCAGGGTGGAATCAGGGGTTGGGTCGGTTCGACTTGGTGCTGTGCAACCCTCCGTATGTCGAAGACGGCGCTGAGCTGGATCCCGACGTGCGCGAATTTGAGCCGCCCAGCGCGCTTTTTGCTGGGCCTGATGGTTTGGACGAATACCGCATATTGATTCCCCAATTGCGCGGCTTGCTGGCCGAAGGCGGGGTCGCTATCCTCGAAATCGGGGCTTCACAGGGAGGCCAAGTCACAGAAATCGCTGTCAAGGCAGGTTTTTCGGCTGAATTGCGGCGCGATCTTGCAAAACGGCCACGTGCATTGATCCTTCGTTGATGAATTTCATTGTAGGACTTGGCAAATGCATTCGGCCTCGCTACCTCCGAATCAGCTCACCGATTGGTGAATTCCCGCAAATCGTCGAGCAAAGCTCCAAATTCCTGCGTTTAGAGGCTGCGAATGTCGCCGCCAAATTGTGCAGCAAGGAGCGCGCCGGACATTACAGGCGCACAAGACAAAAGGTCTATTGGCCGCGAGTGCAGACAATTGAATGCAATCTGTGGCCATGAATGAGGATGGGATTCCTTGAACAACAATCGCAATAATCGTCGCCGCGGTCGCGGCAATCGCAATCAAGGCGGAGGCGGCAACCAGCTTAACCGTATTGATAGCCGCGCTCGTGGCAATGCCCCGCAGCTGCTCGACAAATACAAGAAGCTCGCCCAGGACGCTCAGCACAATGGTGATCGGGTGCAGATGGAATACCATCTGCAGTTTGCGGATCACTATTTCCGCGTGATCGCGGACAACAAGGCGCGCCAGGACGAGGCCCGAGCAAAACGCCAGGAAGAGCGCGGACAGTCAGGTGAAGATGGCGCTGATGGTGAAGATGGCGATGGCCGTCGCAATGATAGCAGCCGACGCGGCAGCAATCGCCGTACGCGCGGTCGACGCGATGATCAGAGCTCGGACCGGGAACGTAGCGATAGCGCCGAAGGCGAAGCCGGTGTTGAAGGCGAAGCTGTCGAAGCTGAAACCGGCAATGAAGAAGCCGAAACACCCCGTCGCCAGCGCAAGCCGCGTGGTGAAGGTCGCACGACGCGTCGCAAGCCCAAGAGTGAGGGTCGCAATGGTAAAACTGCCAGCGATGCTGACGGCGATGGCGGCGAAATAGATGCGGCTGTACTTCCCCCGGCGATCGGGACCGAGGAAGGGTCTGCAGACAAAGGCGACGGCGACCTAGAGGCTGTAAGCTGAAGGTATAGTCAACCGTTTCTCGGACTAGCGAACCTGCTGCGAAGCCATGATGGATCGCCTTGCACGACTATTCGGCATCCTAAGCAGTTGGCCGACTTTCGCATCACTGTTTTTGGGTGCCATGGCTGCGACCGGCTTTCCCCCGGTCGGGCTGTGGCCGATTGCCGTCCTTGCACTGGTACTTTTTCTAAGGTTGTTGGGCCAGGCAACTGATTGGCGGTCAGCAACTTGGTACGGCTGGTTGTTCGGCTGGGCGCATTTGACCGTCGCGAACAACTGGATCGCAACGGCCTTTACCTATCAGGCGAAGATGCCTGAATATTTGGGCTGGATAGCGGTTCCCTTGCTGGCGGTATACCTTGCCATCTACCCTGCGCTCGCCGCCCTTATTGCACATTTGGTGCATCGCAAATTCGCCCCCGCGAAGTCTGGATCTCTGACTTTTGGCTTGTTGTTCGCAGCGGCATGGATCGTAACGGAATGGATTCGTGGCTGGGCATTCACGGGTTACCCCTGGCCACCGCTAGGCATGGTTCTACTCGGCGGCCCGCAATCTCCCGGGTTTGCGCATTTGCTACCATGGCTCGGGACCTATGCCCTATCAGGTCTAGCCATTCTTCTTGCCGCCAACCTCTTGTGGTTCTGGAACGGTGGTAAATGGCATAGAGCCTCGCTTGTTTTGCAGCTCGCCGTCTTCGCAACGATAATGCACAACACGCAGTCTGTTTTACCGGGAGAGGGCGAAACGGATATCCCGATTGCCCTGATACAGCCCTACATACCGCAGGACGAGATCAACGATCCGACCAAGTTTGAAGAGCATTTTCAGCGCATCGCCGAGCTCAGCGCACCCGGCAGTTCAGAGCCAAGACTGGTTCTTTGGCCGGAAAGCGCGATCCCGGATTACCTTGAGGATGGCTATCCGCGGCGATATTATGCGGCCAAGACTGCGGCGGCGGATCCCGGGTTTGCACGGCGCAGGATTGGCAATCTTGTTGGGCAGGATTCGATCCTGCTGACGGGTGTCGTGAATCTCAATATCGGCGAGCGGCCTGACGGCCTGACCGGGGCGGTCAGTGCGCGCAATTCGGTGATTGCGCTCAATGGTCTTGGTGAGATCACCAATCACTACGCAAAAGCTCACCTCGTTCCTTACGGTGAATACTTGCCCCTGAAGGAATGGCTAGAACCAATCGGTCTATCGCGTTTGGTGGAAGGAACCATCGAGTATGAGCCTGGGCCTGGACCCCGGACTCTTGACCTCGCGCAGTTTGGCAAGGCCGGGGTTCAGGTCTGCTATGAAATCGTCTTTTCCGGGCAGGTCGTGGATCGCGTTAACCGCCCGGATTACATCTTCAATCCGTCGATCGACGGTTGGTTTGGGACCTGGGGCCCGCCGCAACACCTAGCCCAGGCCCGGATGCGGGCGATCGAAGAGGGATTGCCAGTGCTGCGTTCGACCACCACTGGAATAAGCGCCGTCATCGATGCCAATGGCATAGTCAGACAATCGATTGGTATGGACAGACCGGGTCGTATCGACGCTATGATCCCAAAAGCTCATGCGCCAACCCTCTTCGCCCGCTTTGGCAACGCCCTCTCGCTATCATGGGCAGGGATCTTGGTGCTGCTTGGTCTTGGAGTGTCGAGACTGGTTGCAAGGCGTCAGCGCCAAGGCTAGGGCGGATCAAGACATAAAGAATTCCTTATATCCACTTTTGGCAGATCAGGGGTCTCATGCGCAGCGAATATCTGTTCACTTCTGAAAGCGTGTCAGAAGGCCATCCGGACAAGGTCTCTGACCAGATTTCTGATGCGATTGTCGATCTGTTTCTTTCAAAAGACCCGGAAGCGCGGGTTGCTTGCGAAACCCTCACCACGACACAAAGGGTTGTCCTGGCCGGGGAAATTCGTGCCAAAGGAATCTACGAAAACGGCAAGTGGGCCGAAGGTGCGATGGATGAGATTGAGCAGGCCGTGCGCAACACCGTCCGCGAAATTGGGTATGCTCAGGATGGGTTCCATTGGGAAACCTTGACCTTGGAAAACCATCTTCACGGCCAGTCGGTTGAAATTGCCATGGGCGTGGATGCGGGCGCCGAGGGGTCGAACAAGGATGAGGGGGCAGGCGATCAGGGCATTATGTTCGGATATGCCTGCGACGAAACGCCCGACCTGATGCCCGCGACGATCGACTACAGCCACAAGATACTCCAGCGCCTTGCCGAGGATCGCAAGTCAGGCGCTGCACCATTTCTTGAACCGGACGCAAAGAGTCAGGTGACTCTCAGATATGTCCAAGGTAAGCCCGTTGCGTGCACCGCGGTGGTCGTTTCGACCCAGCACGCGCCGGGATACCATGAAGGCGAAAAGGAAGCCGAACTGAAGGCCTATGTAAAAGGCGTCGTCGGCGAAATCCTCCCAGATGGCTTCGTTTCCGAAGACACAGTTTGGCATATCAATCCAACTGGTGCGTTCGAGATCGGCGGACCAGACGGAGACGCCGGGCTGACCGGACGCAAAATCATCGTCGATACGTATGGCGGCGCAAGTCCACATGGCGGCGGCGCGTTCAGTGGCAAAGATCCCACCAAGGTTGATCGAAGCGCCGCCTATATCACGCGATACCTCGCGAAGAATGTGGTCGCTGCAGGCTTGGCCAAGCGTTGCACGATACAGATATCTTATGCGATTGGTGTGTCAAAGCCGTTGTCTCTGTATGTCGACACATACGGAACAGGGACGGTCGCCGACGAAGCGATTGAGAAGGCGATCATGTCGATAGGTGTACTTGGTGGACTGACACCCCGAGCCATCCGAACCCATCTTGGACTGAACAAGCCGATTTATCTCAAGAGCGCAGCCTACGGGCATTTCGGGCGCAAGGCGGATGGCGATTCCTTCCCTTGGGAGCGCACAGACCTCGTCGATACGCTTAGAACGGCGCTTGCCTGATTATCTGCTAGGGCGTTCGCAATGGTAACGTCGTCTGCCCTGCACTCCCGAGTGATCGAGCTGGACGCGCTGCGCGGGCTCGCGGTCATCGGCATTGTGTGGATGAATGTCTATGTCTTCGCTCTACCCGCTCCAGCCTATTACAATCCTATAGCTTATGGCGGCGAGACGCAGCTTGATCGGATCGTCTGGGCCTTCAGTTTCGTCTTCATAGAAGACAAGTTTCGGACCTTGTTCGCCATGCTGTTCGGAGTGGGATGCGCAATATTGCTGGAGCGCGGCGATGCCCGACCGTGGCGTGCCCATTTTGCAAGGATGGCGGTCTTGCTTGCAATCGGACTGCTCCATGCCACGCTGCTGGCGAGCAACGACGTTCTTAGAGCCTATGCATTGGCAGGTCTTGCCTTGCCCTTCGTCGCTCATCTTTCTCCAATCGCGTTGATCTCGGTCTCGGTAGGGCTGGTAGCGGTCCATATTGGTGGAGGCATAATCACCTTCGGCAGCGGTATAGTGGATTGGGCCAGCGGTAGAGTGAGCAGCGATGTCCTGTTTTTCGCAGAGCGCAACTTTGGCCATGAGAGTAATGCGATCCGGTTCCTGTTGGATCAGGGGCAAGAGGGTTTCGGGGAAAGGATCGCACGCCGTCTTGATGGCATTCCCAACCAGCTTGTGGCGGTCGCCGGTTCCATTCCAATCAACCTCGCGGCCATGACGTTGGGCATTGCTTTATGGAAGAACCGCATGCTTGCGGCAGAATGGCGCACGTTTCGGCTTCAACGGCTTGCGGCCCTATGCGCGGTGATTGCTATTCCAGCGCTGCTTGCATTGGTCTGGTGGGTCGCAAAAGAGGGCTTTCCGGGTATCCTGGTTGGGCCCAGCTCGCTGATCATCTCGGCGCCATTCGATATCGCATTGGGTTTGGCCTATGCAGCCTTGGCAATGGCGTTCTTTGGTGCGGCAGGATCAGTGACCAGAAGGCTTGCCGCTGTCGGAAGGCTTTCACTCACCAACTACCTTCTGACGAGCGTCATTCTCTCCGCAATTTTTGCCGGGTGGGGTCTGGGGCTGTTTGGGGAGGTCAGCCGATGGCAGGCATTTGCCCTTTCATTCGTACCGATAGCGGCCATGCTTCTTTGGTCACCAGCTTGGATTAAAAGTTTGGGACACGGCCCTTTTGAACGCCTTTGGCGGGCAAGCGCCAAGATCCTCTCTTAGGGGCCTCTATCCCCGATCCCATTCGTCCTGATGCTCGCCAAGCATGGGGGAGGGACGATCCAGGGCCAACTCTGCATCGGAGAACGTGAACGGGCTGCGAAGCCCGGGAAGGCCGTTCAAATCCACGCGCATGCTGCGTGCCTGCACCTGCGGATCGACAAACACTTCATCGAGCCGATTGATCGGCCCTGCTGGCACTCCATGCTGGTGGCAAGCCGCGAGCAAGCCTGCTTTCGTCCACTTGACGGTCGTGTCGGCAATCTCGGCATCGAGCACCTTGGCATGCTCAACCCGCCCGGAATTGGTCGCAAAGCGGACATCGTCGGCCA
This sequence comes from Pseudomonadota bacterium, assembly GCA_038534015.1. Lineage (GTDB taxonomy): Bacteria > Pseudomonadota > Alphaproteobacteria > Sphingomonadales > Sphingomonadaceae > Erythrobacter. Next base: position 7,383 of record JBCAXQ010000097.1, read on the forward strand.
AGTCCTTTCGGTCTAACATGTTCGCCATCTTGATAAAGAGACCATCATTCGCCGGTGCCAGGATCACATGTCCATCTTGGGCCGGGAACACTCCGTAGGGGGCAACCTGCGCATGCGCGTTGCCCATGCGCGGCGGATTCTCTCCAGTATGCACCTGGTACATCGCCTGATTGGAGAGCAGGCTGACCGAACAGTCGAGTAGCGACATGTCGATGTGCTGGCCTTTGCCCGTGCGCTCACGCATAAGCAATGCAGCCTGAATGCCGTTCGCCGCCCATACGCCGGTTGTCAGGTCGGAAATCGAGATACCCATCTTCATAGGCTCGCCCTCCGGTTCGCCCGTGATCGACATGAAGCCGCTCATGCCCTGAATGACAAAGTCGTAGCCGGCTTCATGGGCACGCGGGCCGGTCTGGCCAAACCCGGTTATCGAGCAATAGACTAGGCGGGGATGGAGCGATTGCAGGTTCCCATAGTCCAGGCCAAACTTGGCGAGGCCGCCGGTTTTGAAATTTTCTATGATGACATCGGCATCTGCGATCAGCGCTTTGATTTTCGCAAGCTGCGCAGGGTCTGCAAAGTCTGCGATGATTGATCGCTTTCCGCGGTTGCAGGCGTGGTAATAGGCCGCTTCGCGTTGAGCCTCACCATCTGGGGTCTCACGTGCGGTCCAGGGTGGCCCCCATTTGCGCGTGCCATCGCCATCAGGGCTTTCGACCTTGATTACATCGGCGCCAAGGTCCGCGAGGATCTGACCCGCCCATGGCCCTGCGAGTACCCGGGCAAGTTCCAGGACTTTGAGACCCGCCAGCGGGGCATTCGCATTGCGGGGCTCTTTAAGCCACATTGTCTGGTTCAGGCCGGCTCAAGCGCGACTTCGTAACTCGCCGTCGTCTTCGCGGCAATCTCATCCGGCGTAACACCGGGAGCCAGTTCGATCAGTCGAAACGGGCTAGTGTGGTCCTGCCGATGAAAAACTCCGAGATTGGTGATGATCATATCGACAACATTGGTACCGGTCAGCGGCAGGGTGCATTCCGGAATGAATTTGGGATCGCCTGCCTTGCTGTTGTGGTCCATCACCACGATGATCTTCTTGACACCCGCGACCAGATCCATCGCCCCGCCCATTCCCTTGATCATTTTTCCCGGGATCATCCAATTGGCGATATCGCCGTTCTCCGCGACTTCCATCGCACCAAGCACGGTCAGGTCGATATGCCCGCCGCGGATCATCGAAAAGCTGGTGGCGCTATCGAAATAGGCTGAGTGCGGAAGCTCGCTGATCGTCTGCTTGCCTGCGTTGATGAGATCGGGATCGACTTCATCATCATAGGGAAATGGACCGATGCCCAGCATCCCGTTTTCGCTTTGCAGGGTGACCTGCATGCCTTCGGGAATGTGATTTGCAACCAGGGTCGGGATACCGATACCCAGATTGACGTAATATCCGTCTTCCAGCTCTTTCGCGGCGCGCGCGGCCATCTCGTCTCGAGTCCAGCCTGCATGAGAATCTGCCATCGGTTTCGCTTTCAGTCTTGGGTGAATGCAAGGGGTGTAAGGAACCAGCCATTGCCCAGGAGGTTTTCGAGTTGGGCGGCGGCCGACGTGTCACGTATGTAGTCGTAGAGCTCATCAAAATCAGCCCGCGTATCGCCGGCAATGGCCAGCACGCAGCGTGTCTCGGCCAATTCACGGCGGCGGGTCTGTTTGCGGTCTCCGGGATATCGCATGAGAAGCAGAGCGTCTTCGTTGCGCAGGTCAAGGCCCGAAAGACTGAGCGCTCGGCGAACCTTTCCGGCGCCATCCGCTGAATGGCCCGATATCCACGCGACAGATATTCCCTGTTTCCTCAGGGTTGCCAGTTGTTCGACCAGCGCTTGGTCAGCCCGCGAAACCCGGTCCGGTGCAAAGAGTCCGTCGGCTGGATCAAGGTCTATCAGCACAGTCGGCAACCCGGCATCGCAGTCTGCGCGTTGCCCGTCGAGCGCGCCCGGATTGCGCAGCAATGCCGAAGTCAGCTGCTCTGGCCGCGGCTCCCTGAGCATCTGACCAAGAGCGTAGCCTGCGAATTCTCCAAATGTGCTTTGAGGAGCAGGTGGCCCTGCGTCGAGGAATCGTCGGTCAGGTTCGCCTCGGCAGCTCCAATCTCACGTCCCCAACAATCCCTCGACGCAGGGCCACCTGCTCCTCAAAGCACATTTG
>JBCAXQ010000098.1:0-9489 GCA_038534015.1 Pseudomonadota bacterium
CGTGCAGTCAGACGCTCAGGCTCGAGTGCCTTCAGACCATAGGAGCCAAAGTTCAAAGTCGTCCCGCCTTTGGCGTCGCCTTTGATCTTGCCCTTGAAGGCCTTGCGATACTTGGTTTTCTTTGGTTGCAGCATGGTTCTTTCCTAGTCCTGCAATCAGCGAGCCGGTCGCACGCCGGACGTCTGCGCTTCCATCATCAGGCGGTCCTGCGCGGTCGGATCATGGGCGAGAATTTCGCCTTTGAATATCCAGCACTTGATGCCGATGATACCGTACGCAGTCAGAGCCTCGGTTTCGGCGTAATCGATGTTCGCGCGCAGCGTGTGAAGCGGAACGCGGCCTTCGCGATACCATTCAACACGAGCGATTTCAGCGCCGCCCAGACGACCACCGCAAACAATTTTGATGCCTTCAGCACCAAGGCGCAGCGCGGATTGCACGGCGCGCTTCATGGCGCGGCGGAACGCGACACGGCGAACCAACTGGTCAGCGACACCCTGAGCGACAAGCTTCGCATCAATCTCCGGCTTGCGGATTTCGACGATGTTCAGCTTCACTTCGCTTTCGGTCATCGTCGCGAGCTTGGTGCGCAGTTTTTCAATGTCTGCGCCCTTCTTGCCAATGATGACACCAGGACGAGCCGCGTAGATCGAAATGCGACACAGCTTGGCCGGACGTTCGATCACCACCTTCGAAATCGCTGCCTGCGGCAGAGACTTGATGATGTACTTGCGGATCTCAATGTCTTCCTTGAGCAGCGCAGCGTAGTCGCGCCCTTCGGCGTACCAGCGGCTGTCCCAGGTGCGGTTGATCTGCAGGCGCAGACCGATCGGATTGCTCTTCTGGCCCATATTACGCCTCTTCCTCTTCGCGAACAACAATGCGCAGCTTGCTGAACGGCTTCAGGATGCGCGTCGATTTGCCACGGCCACGAGTGTGGAACCGCTTCATGGTAATCGACTTGCCCACTGAAGCCTCGGCAACGACAAGCGCGTCGACGTCGAGATTGTGATTGTTTTCCGCATTGGCGATCGCCGAAGCGAGAACCTTGCTGGCGTCTTTCGCCATCGCCTTCTTGGAGAAGGAGAGGATGTTCAGAGCCTCTTCGGCCTTCTTGCCGCGGATCAGTTCCGCAACGAGGTTCAGCTTCTGCGCCGACCCGCGAATTTGCGTGCCGACCGCCAGAGCCTCGTTGTCACTTACGCGACGGGGTGCTTTTGCCTTGCCCATTAGCGCTTGCCCTTCTTGTCGGCAGCATGGCCAGGGAAGTTGCGCGTTGGAGCGAACTCACCAAGCTTGTGGCCGACCATTTCTTCCGAAACGGAGACGGGAATGAATTTCTGACCGTTATAGACGTTGAACGTGAGCCCAACGAATTGCGGCAGGATCGTGGAACGACGCGACCAGGTCTTGATCGGCTTGTTGCCCCCATTTTCCTGTGCGTCCTCTGCCTTCTTCAGAAGGCTGAGCTCGACGAACGGACCTTTCCAGACGGAACGTGCCATCGTGTCTTACCTCTTCTTCTTGGCGTGGCGCGAACGGATGATCATCTTGTCCGTCTGCTTGTTCTTGCGAGTGCGGGCACCCTTGGTAGGCTTGCCCCACGGAGTAACCGGGTGACGACCACCGCTGGTGCGGCCTTCACCACCGCCGTGCGGGTGATCAACCGGGTTCTTGGCCACACCGCGAGTGAGAGGCTTGATGCCCATCCAGCGACGGCGACCGGCTTTACCCAGGTTCTGGTTCTGGTTGTCGGGGTTCGAAACCGCGCCAACGGTGCCCATGCAATCGGCCCGCAGGTAACGCTGCTCGCCCGAGTTAAGGCGCGCAATCACCATACCGCGATCACGACCGACCAACTGAACATAAGCGCCAGCAGAACGGGCGATCTGGCCACCCTTGCCCGGCTTCATCTCGACGTTGTGGCAGATTGTACCAACCGGCATCTGGCCCAGCAGCATTGCGTTGCCGGGCTTGGTGTCGGTCTTTTCATCAGCCAGCACCGTGTCACCAACAGCGAGGCGCTGAGGACACAGGATGTAAGCCTGCTCACCGTCTTCGTACTTCAACAGTGCGATGAAGGCGGTGCGGTTCGGGTCATACTCGATGCGCTCAACGGTCGCGGGAACACCCCATTTGCGACGCTTGAAATCGATAAAGCGGTACTTCTGTTTGTGACCGCCGCCAATGCCACGCGATGTGACATGACCCTTGTTGTTCCGGCCACCGGTCTTGCGCTTGCCTTCCGTGAGCGACTTGACCGGCTTGCCCTTCCAGAGCGAGGTCTTGTCGACAAGGATAAGGCCGCGGCGTGCGGGGCTTGTCGGTTTGTAGTTCTTGAGTGCCATGATCTGCCTCAGATACCGCTGGTGATATCGATCATCTCGCCATCAGCGAGCTTCACGACAGCCTTTTTGAAGTCCGAACGCTTGTAGGGCTTACCCTTCCAGCGCTTCGTCTTGCCCTTGGTGAGAATGGTGTTCACCGAAACGACCTTCTTTTCGTAGATCGCTTCTACCGCTTCCTTGATCTGCGGCTTGGTTGCATCATTCGCCACCTTGAAGACCACCGCATTGTTCTCCGAAGCCAGAGTCGACTTTTCGGTGATGTGCGGGGCCAGGATCACGTCATAGTGACGCGCATCGATTTCTTGCTTTTTAGCCATTGAAGCGCGCCTCCAGCTTTTCGACCGCGTCCTTGGTCAGGACCAGCGTGTCGTGGTTGAGGATGTCATAGACATTGGCGCCCATGGCAGGGAGAACGTTGATACCCGGCAGGTTGCCGGCGGCTTTGGAAAAGCCGTCATTCACGCTTTCACCGTCAATCACCAGGACCTTGCCTTCAAGGCCAGCCTTCGCGAGGTGACCCTTGAGCGCTTTGGTCTTGGCATCTTTCAGTTCGAGACTGTCAACGACCACAAGGCCGTCTTTCGCCTTGGTCGAAAGCGCCATCTTGAGGCCAAGAGCGCGGATCTTCTTGTTGAGCGACTGATCAAAGTCACGCTTGCGCGCGCCATGAGCCTTACCACCGCCGATAAAGATCGGCGCAGAGCGAGCACCGTGACGTGCGCCGCCGGAACCCTTCTGAGCGCCAAACTTCTTACCAGTGCGCGCCACATCCGAACGCTCACGCGTTGGACGTGCAGTCGCACGGCGATTTTCGAGCTGCCATGTCACCACACGGTGCAGAATGTCAGCACGCGGGGTCACGCCAAACACGGCATCGTTCAATTCGATGTCGCCGGACGCCTTCCCGTCGATTTTCTGGACCTTCACCTTCATGGCTTAGTCTTCCTTCTTTTCGTCGCCAGAAGCTTCTGGCGCCGGAGCATCCGCTTCCGGTGCAGGAGTTTCTGCTACGGCTTCCGGAGCAGCAGCTTCTTCAGCCGGCACGTCGGTTGCCACAACTTCTTCAATCGGAACCGTTTCCTCGACATCGTTCTGCGGAGCAGCCGTTTCGACGATCGCACCGGGGAACGGCAGATCGTCGGGGAGCTTGAGCTTCACAGAGTCACGAACCAGCAGCCAGCCATTCTTCGAGCCGGGAACCGAACCCTTGATGAACAGCAGGCCACGTTCTGCGTCGGTGCGAACCACTTCGAGGTTCTGCTGGGTACGCTGGCGGTCACCCATGTGACCAGCCATCTTCTTACCCTTGAACACGCGACCTGGATCCTGACGGTTACCCGTCGAACCGTGCGAACGGTGAGAGATCGAAACACCGTGAGTAGCGCGCAGACCACCGAAGCCCCAACGCTTCATGGCACCTGCAAAACCCTTACCCTGGGTGTGGCCGGTAATGTCGACCTTCTGGCCTGCCAGAAAATGCTCGGCGCTGATCTTTGCGCCCACAGGAACAAGACCTTCTTCGCTCTCGACCCGGAATTCGGCAACCTGACGCTTCAGCGCAACTTCCGCCTTCGCGAAGTGTTCACGCTGAGGTTTGGCAACATTTTTTTGTTTCGCTTCACCTGCACCGAGCTGGACGGCGAAATATCCGTCGCGGTCTGCAGTGCGGTGCGAGACAACCTGGCAATCCTCCAGGGCAAGGACGGTCACGGGAACGTGACGTCCATCGTCCTGAAACAGGCGGGTCATCCCGACTTTCTTTGCGATCACGCCGGTGCGCATCGTCAAAACTCCTACACAGAGGCACAAGGGGACCATCCCCAGGTGCTTGCCAGCCCAAAATGTATGCATCGCCCCGTCCGGGCTGAATGCTCGCGCAGCCAACAGGCTGTTTGAGCGAGACGGGGGACGCAGCCCGAGCTTTTATGCTCCCGAAGGAACGCTCGGCGGTATCCCTATGTCTTGCGTGTCCGACTGGACCCGCGGGGTCATAAAGCACCCCAAATTTCTCGGCTCGTTTCAGGTCCTAGCCGAAGGACCAGACCAATCGGCTTAAGCCAGCTTGATCTCAACATTCACGCCCGCAGCGAGGTCAAGCTTCATCAGCGCGTCGACCGTCTGGGCGTTTGGCTGCACAATGTCGAGCAACCTTTTGTATGTGCGCACCTCGAACTGCTCGCGCGACTTCTTGTCGATGTGCGGGCCGCGGTTCACGGTGAACTTCTCAATGCGCGTTGGCATGGGAATGGGGCCACGAATAAGAGCACCCGTACGACGCGCTGTGTCTGCAATCTCACCAGTTGCCTGGTCGAGAACGCGGTGGTCGAACGCCTTCAGGCGAATACGGATATTCTGTGCTTCCATTACCTAATACCAATGCGAAAGAGCCAAAGAGTTGTTTCCAACTCTCAAAAACAAAGGCCTGCCCCGCTTGAGCCCGGATGATCCGGAACGGGCGGCCTCATAAAATTTCGTTGTTGAGAACGAATCCTCAAGTAGAGGCGCGCGTATACGGGCGAGTAGGGATTCTGGCAACCCCCTTTCAGGAGCAATTTCCACCTTTCATCCCGGGAGCGATTGAGCCGCCCCACCCGAAACACATGCTTACATAAATTGGGGCCCGGCACTCATATGAGAACCGGGCCCCGAATTTCGTCCGCCCTGAGGGCGAGAGTGTTCTAGGCAGTAATCTTTGCGACCACGCCCGAGCCGACCGTACGGCCGCCTTCACGGATTGCGAAGCGCAGACCTTCGTCCATAGCGATCGGAGCGATCAGCTTGACGTTAATGGTCACGTTGTCGCCCGGCATAACCATCTCGGTGCCTTCGGGAAGGATCACTTCGCCGGTCACATCGGTGGTGCGGAAGTAGAACTGCGGACGATAGTTGGCGAAGAACGGCGTGTGACGGCCGCCTTCGTCTTTCGACAGAACGTAAACCTCTGCGCTGAACTCGGTGTGCGGCGTAACCGAACCCGGCTTCGCCAGAACCTGGCCACGCTCAACTTCTTCACGGCCAACGCCGCGGATCAGTGCGCCGATGTTATCGCCAGCTTCACCCGAGTCGAGCAGCTTGCGGAACATTTCCACGCCAGTGACCGTAGTCTTCGCTGTGTCCTTGATGCCGACGATTTCAACTTCGTCACCAACATTGACCTTACCGGTTTCGACACGGCCGGTTACAACCGTACCACGACCCGAGATCGAGAACACGTCTTCGATCGGCATCAGGAAGTCCTGATCAATCGGACGGTCCGGCTGCGGGATGTAGGTGTCGACGGCTTCCATCAATTCCTTGATCGAGTTCTCACCGATTTCAGGATCGCGACCTTCGAGAGCAGCCAGAGCCGAACCCTTGATGATCGGAATATCGTCCCCGTCAAAGCCGTATTCGCTCAGCAGTTCACGAACTTCCAGTTCGACGAGTTCGAGGATTTCCTCATCGTCAACCTGATCAACCTTGTTCATGTACACGACCAGCTGCGGAACACCGACCTGACGAGCAAGCAGGATGTGCTCGCGAGTCTGCGGCATGGGACCGTCGGCTGCGTTCACAACCAGGATCGCGCCGTCCATCTGCGCCGCACCAGTGATCATGTTCTTCACATAGTCAGCGTGGCCCGGGCAATCGACGTGCGCATAGTGACGTGCGTCGGTTTCATATTCGACGTGAGCGGTCGAAATGGTGATGCCGCGCTCGCGCTCTTCAGGAGCCTTGTCGATGTTACCAAAATCAACGGCAGCGCCCTGAACCTTGGTGATAGCCGCAGTCAGCGTCGTCTTGCCATGGTCAACGTGACCGATGGTGCCGATGTTGCAGTGCGGCTTATTCCGCTCAAATTTTTCCTTCGCCATTTCACGTAGTACCTTCTGTCTGGAATTATTTCTGCGGGAGAAAAGGCGGTGCCCGCTGAATCAGGCGCCGCCCCTAGACGTATAGCTCGCCTTAGGCAAGTTTCTCCTTGACCTCTTGCGCCACACTTGCCGGAACTTCGTCGTAGTGGCTGAACTGCATCGTGTACTGGGCACGGCCCTGGGTGAACGAACGCAGCTCGTTGACGTATCCGAACATATTGGCAAGCGGCACGAATGCTTCGACCGCCTGAGCATTACCACGGCTGTCTGTGCCCTGGATCTGGCCACGGCGACTGTTGAGGTCACCGATCACATCTCCAAGATAGTCTTCCGGGGTCACAACTTCCACCTTCATCACCGGCTCAAGCAGCTTGATACCGGCGCGGTCGGCCGCTTCCCGCATTGAACCCTTACCGCAGATCTCGAACGCCACAGTGGACGAGTCGACATCGTGATAAGCGCCGTCAGTCAGGTGAATGGTGAAATCGATAATCGGGAAGCCGATGAGATAGCCGCTTTCGGCCTGCTCACGGATACCTTTTTCAAGCGACGGAATGTATTCCTTCGGAATGTTACCGCCCTTGATGCTCTCTTCGAACACGATGCCCTGCCCGCGCTCACCAGGTGAGAACGTTGCTTTGGCGCGTGCGAACTGGCCGGTACCGCCAGACTGCTTCTTGTGCGTGTAATCGACTTCGATCTCACGGCCGAGCGATTCACGATAAGCAACCTGCGGCGCACCGACGTTCGCTTCAACCTTGAATTCGCGCTTCATGCGATCAACAAGAATATCGAGGTGAAGCTCACCCATCCCTTTGATGATCGTTTGACCGCTTTCGTGGTCAGTGGTGACGCGGAAGCTTGGATCTTCGGCGGCGAGGCGATTGAGCGCAACGCCCATCTTTTCCTGGTCAGCCTTAGTCTTTGGCTCCACCGACAGTTCGATAACCGGATCTGGGAACTCCATCCGCTCAAGCACAATCGGAGCTGATGGATCGCAAAGCGTGTCACCAGTGGTGGTCGCTTTCATTCCTGCCAATGCAACGATGTCACCAGCGAATGCTTCCTCAATGTCCTTACGGTCATTGGAGTGCATTTCCAGAATACGGCCGATCTTCTCTTTCTTGTCCTTCACCGAGTTCAGGACTGTGCCCTTTGTAAGGTGTCCGGAGTAGATGCGCGTAAAGGTCAACGAACCTACGAAAGGATCGTTCATCACCTTGAAGGCGAGCGCAGAGAACGGCACGTCATCAGAGGATGCACGCTCGTCTTCATCATCGCTATCGGGCTTAACACCCTTAATCGCCTCAACGTCGAGCGGGCTCGGCATGTAGTCGACGACCGCGTCGAGCAAAGGCTGAACGCCTTTGTTCTTGAACGCAGAACCGCACAACACCGGAACGAAGCTCTGGTTGAGCGTACCCTGACGGATCAGCTTCTTCAGCGTCACCGCGTCAGGCTCTTCGCCTTCGAGGTAAGCTTCCATGACATCGTCATCTTGCTCAACGACAAGCTCGATCAGTTTCTCGCGGTATTCGGCAACCTCATCAGCCATGTCAGCAGGCACATCGCCATAGACATATTCTGCACCGAGATCCTCTTTCTCCCACGTGATCGAGCGCTGGTTAACCAGGTCAACCAGACCAATCAGGCTGGATTCGATACCAATCGGCAAATACAGGACCGCTGGCGTGGCTCCGAGCCGCTCGATGATCGAATTCACGCAATACTTGAAGTCTGCGCCGGTACGATCGAGCTTGTTGATGAAGCACATCCGCGGAACTTTGTACTTGTCGGCCTGGCGCCAAACAGTCTCGGACTGCGGCTCAACACCGGCCACGCCGTCAAAGCAGGCGACCGCGCCATCTAGCACGCGCAGTGAACGCTCGACTTCAATCGTGAAGTCAACGTGGCCCGGCGTATCAATAATGTTGATACGGTGCTCTGGCGTCTTGCGCAGCTCTTTGGGATCGCCCTTGGGATCCATCGTCGGATCTTCTGGATTCCAGAAGCATGTCGTCGCAGCAGACGTGATCGTGATGCCGCGCTCCTGCTCCTGCTCCATCCAGTCCATCGTCGCAGCGCCATCGTGCACCTCGCCGATCTTGTAGGACTTGCCGGTGTAATACAGAATACGCTCGGTCGTCGTAGTTTTGCCAGCATCGATGTGAGCCATGATGCCGATATTGCGATAGCGCTCCAGCGGATACTCGCGGGCCATTTGCAAATTCCTTAGCGTGTGTTGGGAGCCGCCCTTCGCGGCTGCGCTCCCATATAGTTACGATTGTGACAGACTAAAGACCCCGACAGCGCCGCAGCCCCGCCTGTCCACAACCCAGATTACCAGCGATAGTGAGAGAACGCGCGGTTGGCATCAGCCATCCGGTGCGTGTCTTCACGCTTCTTCACCGCGTTGCCGCGATTGTTGGCAGCATCCATCAGCTCACCCGAAAGGCGTGCCGACATGGTGGTTTCAGGGCGACCACGCGCTGCCGAAATCATCCAACGGATTGCGAGTGCCTGCGCACGTTCGGGGCGAACCTCGACCGGCACCTGGTACGTTGCACCACCAACACGGCGGCTGCGCACTTCAACCTGCGGCTTGATGTTGTTCAGCGCTTCGTGAAAAAGCTGGACCGGATCGGTCTTGGCTTTCGCTTCGACAGTGTCGAGCGCGCTGTAAACAATGCCTTCTGCAACGGCCTTCTTACCGTCCAGCATCAGGTTGTTCATGAATTTCGACAGCACCTGATCACCGAACTTGGGATCAGGCAGGATTTCCCGCTTAGGCGGCTGACGACGACGTGACATTCTTCTACTCCTTCGGAGTGCTTCGGTGCCGGCCCACTCCCCCACCCGACCACCCAATGACTTTACCCTGTTTGGGTGGTCGGGTGGGGAGTGGGCTGGTGCCGCGAGGGTCGGACGGATGTCCGGCCCGCACCAAACAAAAACTAAAACCGTGCCGCCAGCTTAACGCCAGTGACACGCACCCATCATTTAGGCCGCTTGGCGCCGTATTTCGAACGGCTCTGCTTGCGATCCTTGACCCCTTGCGTGTCGAGCACGCCGCGCAGGACGTGGTAACGCACACCGGGAAGGTCACGCACACGACCGCCACGGATCAGCACAACCGAGTGCTCCTGGAGGTTATGGCCTTCACCCGGAATATAGGAGATGACTTCGCGCTGGTTCGTCAGGCGCACCTTGGCAACCTTACGCAGAGCGGAGTTCGGCTTCTTCGGCGTCGTTGTGTAGAAGCGCGGTGTCTGTACGCGCGTCTACAC
>JBCAXQ010000099.1:0-9410 GCA_038534015.1 Pseudomonadota bacterium
CGAAGAGACCAGCCGCGAAAGACGTCCGACTTTGAGAGGAAATCCGGCGAAGCGTTCTGTAAAGTTCTGATAGTGCTGGCGCGCGAGCAGCGTGGTGGGCGCGACAACCGCGACTTGCTGCCCGCTCATCGCCGCCACGAACGCGGCGCGCAGGGCCACTTCCGTCTTGCCAAACCCGACATCGCCGCAGACCAGGCGATCCATCGGCTTCCCACTTTCCAAATCGCGCAGAACATCGGTGATCGCCGCGTCCTGATCGTCGGTCTCCTCCCACGGGAAGCGGTCAACGAACTGGTTGTAGGATGATTCTTCGGCTTCGAAGACGGGCGCTTTTTTGAGCGCACGTTCAGCGGCAACCTTCATCAGCTCGTTGGCGATCTCGCGGATACGCTCTTTCAGGCGTGAGCGACGTTTTTGCCATGCTTCGCCACCGAGCCGGTCAAGCGGCACGCTTTCTTCACTCGAACCATAGCGGCTGAGCACGTCGATATTCTCGACCGGGATAAACAGTTTGTCGCCGCCCGCATATTCCAGCGCGACACAATCATGCTGGCTTTTGCCGACCGCAATCGGATCCAGGCCAAGGTACTTTCCGATACCGTGTTCAACGTGGACGACCAGGTCGCCGCGGCCCAAAGCCTGAAGTTCGGCAAGGAAAGCATCGGAATCCTTGCGCTTTTTCTTGCGGCGGACGAGCCTGTCGCCGAGCACATCCTGCTCCGTCAGGACTTCGAGATCGTCATTGGCAAAGCCCGCTTCGAGCGGGAGCACCATCGCAACGGCAGATCCCTTTGCGGCCAGGCCAAGCGCTTCCTGCCAGGTTCCGGCGGGCTTGGTCTCGCACCCAGCTTCGGACAGGATCGATGCGATACGCGAGCGGCTGCCGGGGGAATAGGCGGCAAGCAGAGGCTTCTTTCCCGCCTTCAACAGCGCAGTGATATGCTTGCCAGCCGCCTCGTACACATTATCGCCGCGTGCTCTCTCCGGCGTGAAGTCGCGCGCTGAGACAAAGCCGAAGTCCACGGTGCTTTCCGCTTCGGGCGAGGCGAAGATGGTGCTCTTGTGGGCCGGCGCAGTCTTAAGAGCAGCGTCAAACTCCTCTTTGTCCAAATAGAGTGCGCTGCTTTCCATCGGGCGATAGCTGCCGGCGGCTTCTCCGGCGGTGCGGGCGCGCTGTTTATGATAGTCAGCAATGTCGGAAATGCGCTCTTCCGCGGCGCCGAGCGCGGCGTTGTCGATCACTATGACATCGTTGGGATTCAAGTGATCGAAGATCGTATCCAGCTTGTCTTCGAACAGCGGCAGCCAGTGTTCCATTCCGGCGAGCCTGCGGCCGTCGCTAACCGCTTCATAAAGCGGATCCTGCGTCGCTGCGGCGCCAAACATTTCGCGATAGCGGCTGCGGAACCTCTTGATGCTGTCTTCGTCGATCAGCGCTTCCGATGCGGGGAGCAGCAGGTGCGATTCAAGTGTTCCGGTTGATCGCTGTGTGCTTGGATCGAACAGGCGCAGGCTCTCCAGTTCATCCCCGAAGAAATCGAGCCGCAAACCGGAATCGAGCGATGACGGGAAGATGTCGACGATCGATCCACGCACGGCAAACTCACCGTGATCAACCACGGTGTCGCTCCGCGTGTAGCCTTGGCGCTGGAGCAGGGCGGCCAGGCTTTGATGTCCGATTACAGTGCCGGGTTTGAATGCACGCACGCTTTCACGAATGCGGAAGGGGGTCAGCACACGCTGAAGCAGCGCGTTGACCGTCGTCACCAGCAATTGCGATCCTGCACCGGGGTTCTGCAACTTGTGCAGCGCGCTCAGCCTCTTGGCGCTGACCGATAGAGCAGGGCTCGCGCGGTCATAGGGGAGGCAATCCCAAGCCGGGAACTCGATTACCTCGATTTCGGGCGCAAAATAACCGGCTGCCTCGCTCACCGCGCGCATGGCCGCATCGTCGGGCGCTATAAAAACCGCGCGTTGCTTTGCGGCCCGCGCCAAATCGCTCATGACAAGCGGAAGCGCGCCGCGTGGGAGCGACGACAGGGTCAGGGGTGCATCTGCCGCGAGTATGCGGGAAAGGTCAGGCATCAATTCGGTTCGTCTTGCAGCTCAGGAGGTGCGGGCACTAGCGCGGAATATTGACGTAATCGAGCGCTTGCATCAGTTCCATTTGCGGTCCAGCAAAGCGATCAGGCACGTCTTGCGTTCCCAACGCCCAGGCCATTACATCGACATCGTCTTCGTCGAGCAGGCCTTCAAACCAGTCCATCTCGGTTTCGCTCCAGGTCGCGGAGTACCGATCGAAGAAGCCACCGATCATGTAATCGGCTTCGCGTGTGCCGCGGTGCCAGGCGCGAAACTTGGCACGTGCCAGTCTTTCAGGGGCCATTTGGGCGGGGGTAACAGTCATGCCGGGCGAGGTAGGGAACTCGCCAAGCGCGCGCAAGCGGCTATAGAACGCTGGTCATGCGGCCTGATGCGCTCAATCCCCTGTTTGTCGAGACTGACGCCCTGGAAGGTGTCGGTCCCAAACTGATGAAGCCGCTGGAAAAGCTTGGGCTGACGAGGGTGAGGGACCTGGCCTATCATTTGCCCGAACGCTTCGTGACGCGGCGTGCCATTTCCAATCTCGATGAAGGTGGTGAGGGCGAGCAGGTGATCGTTGCTCTGACTCCGACAGAGCACCGCGCCGCGCGCAATCCCGGGCGGGGACCCTATCGGCTGCTCGCGCAGGATGAGGCGGGCAATATCTGTGCGCTGACTTACTTTGGGCGCGCATCCTACACCGCAAAAAAGCAGCTGCCAGTGGGCGAGAAACGCTGGGTGGCGGGCAGGCTCGATCGCTATGGCGACATGCTGCAGATCGTCCATCCCGACCACGTGGAGAAGGAGAGCTCGGCGCATCTCGGGCGTATGGTAGAGCCGGTCTATCGCCTGTCCGAAGGCCTGACGCAACCAAGGATCGCAGGGCTGGCCGGGCAAGCACTCGAACGGCTTCCGGAACTGCCCGAATGGATCGAGCCGGGGCAGTTTGACAAAGAAGGCTGGCCTACATGGCGCGACGCATTGCATTTGGCCCACAAGAACGAAAACCCGAATGCGCGCGACCGGCTGGCTTATGATGAGTTGCTGGCCAATTCGCTCGCGCTGCTGTTGGTCAAGGCGGAGGGAAGGCGGCGCAAGGGACAGGCTCTTTCGGGGGACGGCGCTCTGCGCGCAAGGCTGGACCTGCCGTTCGAGATGACTGGCGCGCAGAAGCGCTCGATCAACGAGATTGAGGGGGACTTGCAGCAGGAGGCACCTATGCTGCGTCTGCTTCAGGGCGATGTTGGTGCGGGCAAGACGGTCGTCGCACTGGCCGCGATGCTGATCGCGAATGAGGGAGGCAAACAGGCGGCTATGCTGGCCCCCACTGAGATTCTCGCGCGCCAGCATTATGAGACTTTGCGCACGATGGCCGCGCCGACCGGGGTCGAAATTGCGCTCCTGACCGGGCGCGACAAAGGCAAGGCACGCGAGAGCATCCTGATGGGCCTGCTCGACGGATCGATTGATATCCTGGTCGGCACGCATGCGATCTTTCAGGATACGGTTGCGTACAAGGATCTGGGGCTGGTCGTGATTGACGAGCAGCATCGCTTTGGCGTTGCGCAGCGGTTGGCGCTGGCGGCGAAGGGCAAACGCGCACCGCACACCTTGGCCATGACGGCGACGCCAATTCCCCGCTCACTCACGCTCGCGCAATACGGGGAAATGGACGTGAGCCGGTTGGATGAGCTTCCGCCGGGTCGGCAAGCCATCGATACGCGGGTTGTGTCGCAAGACCGGTTTGAGGATGTCGTCGCCGGGGTGGAGCGCCATCTCGCAGGTGGTCAGCAGGCCTATTGGGTTTGCCCGATGGTGCGCGACAGCGAGATCGCGGACATCGCCGCGGCTGAGGCCCGCTACGCCACGCTAAAAGAACGCTTCGGAGATGATGTCGTGCTGGTTCATGGCCAGCTCAAGTCCGAGATCAAGGATGCGGGCATGGAGCGGTTTGCGAGCGGCCAAGCGAAGCTGCTGATCGCGACCACTGTGATCGAAGTCGGGGTGGATGTGCCCGCGGCCACGCTGATGGTAATCGAACAGGCAGAGCGGTTTGGCCTCGCGCAATTGCACCAGCTGAGGGGCCGCGTGGGTCGTGGCTCGGAAAAGTCGGTGTGCCTCCTGCTGCGCGGGGCAGAACTGAGCGAGACCGGGCGTAAGCGACTGGCTCTGATGCGCGAAACCCAGGATGGCTTTCGCATTGCCGAGGAAGATCTGGAACTGCGCGGCGGCGGTGAACTGCTTGGAACCCGCCAATCTGGCGAGGCTGCGTTCAATGTTGCTGATCTTGATCAAGTGCAGCGTTTGCTTCCAGCGGCGCATGCTGATGCGCGCCTGCTGATGGATCGTGATGGTGGTTTGACCAGCGAACGCGGTGAAGCAGCAAGGCAGCTGCTCTATCTGTTCGAACGCGATTGGGGCGTGCAATTGCTCAGGGGTGGCTAGCCGCGCAAACGTTCGACTATCGCCATCGCTGCCATCGATACATCCTCCCAGGTGTCGCGAAAGTTCTCCTCACCCCCATAGTAGGGATCAGCAATGGCGGCGCCTTCACGGCCCGGCACCACGTCCAAAATCAGCGAGACATTTGCCGAATAGCCTGCTGGTGCAACGGTTTGAATGTTTGCCAGATTCGAATGATCTGCCGCGAGGATAAAGTCAAAACGCTCGAAGTCCTGCGGTTCCAGCTGTCGCCCGCGCAATCCAGATATGTCGACGCCGCGTGCCCTGGCATAGGCTATCGCGCGCGGATCAGGCGGCTCTCCGATGTGGTAGCCAGCCGTCCCGCAGCTATCGATCTCGATGTCCACCTCGGCGCGCTCCGCTGCGTCACGCATGGCCCCTTCGGCCATGGGTGACCGGCAGATATTGCCAAGGCAGACGAACAGGATTGAGGGTTTGTCACTCATGGCTGCACTCCTACTGGACCACAGCTCGTTGCCGCAATAAAGATCAGGGCCAACAGGAGAGAATTGATGCGCACATGGATGGTCGGCCTGATCGCTGGGGTTGCTCTAACGACGTCAGCCTGGGCCGGGCCGACCGAGGATTATGAAGAGCTGCGGGAGGAAATCTGGCAGTATGAGCTTGATACGGGACCGCAGCTTGCAACCAGCGTCGGCGACCGGCGCGGAGACGGTAAGCTAAGCGATCTCTCGCTCGAAGGTTTCGACCAGGACAATGAAAGGGTGCGGTTCTTCCTATCCCGCCTTGAAACGATTGATGTCGAAGCTTTGCCCACCGACCTGCAAATCGACTATGCAGTCCTGAAGGCGGGCCTCGAAGACCAATTGGACGCCGCGCAGTTCGATCACACCAAATACATCCTCTTCACCAATAGAGGCGGCTGGTTCTCCGGCTTTGCGTCGCTTCCCAACCGTTCGCCTTTGTTTACGCAGGCGGATTATGAAAGCTACGTCAGCCGGTTGGAAGCCTTTGCACAGGTCAATGCCGATGGCATTGCGCGGAGCCGCGAAGCCGTTGCACGCGGTCTGACACAGGCCTGCGAACCGATGCAGGGGCTGGAGGCCCGGATCGCGCGCCAGATTTACGCTGACTATGAACAGTCACCGTTCTGGCAGCCATTCGCCGACGAAAAGCCGGGCACCGTATCGGACGAAAACTGGGTGAGCCTGAAAGACCGCGCGAGTGTTGCGCTCGAAGAGGCGGTGTTCCCTGCCTATCGTGACTTCCTGGCCTTCTACACCGATGAATATGCGCCCAACTGCCGAACGGGCACACCGGGTGTGCTCGCAACGCCGGGCGGGAAAGAGTATTACGATTATCGGGTCAGAAGCTTCACCACGACCGATATGACGGCGGACGAGGTTCATGATCTGGGCCTGTCCGAGGTCGCGCGTATCCGCGGCGAGATGGAGGAGGTCGCGACAGCGGCCGGGTTCGAGACGCGCGAAGCCTTCATCGAGCATCTGCGGACCGATCCGCAATACTACATGACCGACGAGGATGAGTATCTGCGTTACACGCAAGCGCTCGCCAAAGAGATCGACTTCTGGATGCCAAAGCTGTTCGGCAAGCTACCCCGGCAACCCTACACCGTGCTGCCGATCCCTGCAGCACAAGCCCCCGGCAACACCACAGCCTATTATGAGCCGGGCTCGCTCGAGACCGGGCAAGCTGGCATTTATCGGTTGAACCTGACCGAACTCGACCAGCGCCCGCTATGGGAATTGCCTGCTTTGGGGGTGCATGAAGCGGTGCCGGGCCACCACCATCAAATCGCTCTGCAGCAGGAGCTAGATATTCACCCGATGCGCGCAAATGGCACGTTCTTTACCGCCTTTGTCGAGGGCTGGGGGCTCTATTCGGAGCGACTGGGCATCGAAATGGGCATTTACGACACGCCCGCGAAACAGATGGGGCGGTTGTCCTATGAAATGTGGCGCGCGACCCGGCTGGTGGTCGACACGGGCATTCATTCCAAAGGATGGAGCAAGCAGCAGGCGGTCGAGTACATGCTGGACAACACCGCTCTTACGCCGGGCAATATCGATGCCGAGGTCAACCGCTACATTACGTGGCCGGGGCAGGCGCTGGCTTACAAGGTTGGCGAGTTGAAGATTCGCGAGTTGCGGCAAAAGGCCGAAGACACGCTCGGCGCGGACTTCGACATTCGTGAATTTCACGACACAGTCCTGGAAAACGGAGCCATCCCGCTGAGCGTGCTTGAAAGCTATGTCGAGCGCTGGATTGAAAACGAGCTGGCGGTCAATGAGGCGGCAGATGCTGCCGAAGCTGTGATGGGGGAATAGCTAGGCAGCTTTGGCCGGCATCGGTTCGGTGCTGGCGAGAATTTCCTCGGTAATTCGCCGTACATTGGCCTTTGCTTTCAGGCGTGCGCCGAGCAGAGCGGTCCCGCTGACCTTGCGCTGGACAAACAGTGTTTCGATTGGCGGGAAGGCCCAGGTGTCCTTGTCCTGTGCGATTTCCCAGCCTTCGTCGCGCAGCAACGGCACAAATGCGCGGTCACCGAAATCGAACGGCGCGTCCTGACGCATTTCGTTGATCACTATGTCGATCATCTTGTTGACGCGTTCGCCATGCTTTTCGACCACGATGGGAAGCATGAAACCTGCCCTGATTGTCTCTTCGCGAACGCCGTCACGATCCCCTTTCAGACCCGCTTCGAGCATGTGACGATAGGCATTGCTGACATCGGGATCGACTTCGCGGCAGGCCCCGAAGTCGAGCAACACGATATCGCCTGTATCTTTGCGGTAGCGGAAATTGGCAAAGTTCGGATCGGTCTGCATCACGCCGAATTCGAACAGTTCACGCGCCACAAGCCTCAGCAGCTTGGCATAAATTTCGTCGCGGCGTTCGTCGGTTTCCTGATCAAGATCCTCAATCGAGGTGCCTTCTTCAAATGACATGGCCAGAATGCGGTCGGTGGTCAGACCCTCGACCAATTCGGGCACGACGAAGCAGGGCACATTGGCGAGCCGCTGACGATACATCGCCATTTGCGCCCCTTCGCGCAGATAGTCCGCTTCTTCGTGCAATTGCTTCTTGGCTTCGGCGAGCAATGCATCCATTTCCAGCTCAGGCGGGGCAAAGCCTGCCACCTTGAGCAATGTCATCACATTGTCGACATCGCTGTCGATGCTCTCTTTCACGCCTGGATATTGCACCTTGATCGCAAGTTCGCGTCCATCGCGGGTCAGCGCCTTGTGAACCTGCCCGATTGATGCGGCGGCGATCGGGCGCGGGTTGAACCAGCGGAACTGTTTGCGCCAGTCGCTGCCCCATTCGGCTTTCAGAACGCCATCGAGTTGCTTCGTCGGCATGAAGTTCGCCTGATCGCGCAGGGTCGCGAGAATGTCAGCGAGCTCGGGCGGCAGGAAATCGCCCGCATCCATGCTGATCATCTGGCCCATTTTCATTGCCGCGCCGCGCAAATGAGACAGACGGTCCGCCATCCGCCTGGCATTGCCGGGGGTCAGGATCAGGTCGCGGGTCGTAATGCCCTCACCGCTCGCGAGGCGACGCGCACCTTCTGCTGCCATTCCGCCTGCGACGCCGCCGACCAGCTTGCCGAACGTGCCGAACCTGGCAAGTCGCCCGGAAGGGACGGCGCGTTGGCGGGATTTGTCTTCTGGGGTGTCGCTCAAGGGGGATTTCCGTTTTTCCGTTTGCAGATCAACGAACCTTGTGTGTTCGTGTTCCTAGCCGCCGCAGCTTAGCTGATACAAAGTCCGCCATCGACGGGCAGGGATTGCCCGGTGATGTAGTCGCTATGGGGCGAGGCCCAGAACACGGCAAGCCCTTCAAGACCCTCGTGATCGCCCGGGCGGCGCAGGGGAATGCGCTTTTCCATCCATGTTGCGAATTTTGGGTCCGCTTTCGCAGTGATGTCCGTCTCGTAATATCCGAACAGCAGCGCATTGGCGGTGATCTGGTATCGCGCAAGCTCGAACGCGGCACCGCGGGTGAGGCCATTCACTGCCGCCTTGGAAGCGGCATAGTCAGACGAACGGTTCACCCCCATGATCGATTGGCCGGAAGATGTCGCAATCAGCTTTCCACCAGGATCGCTGTTCTTCGCCCGCTCGACCATGTGCTTGACCACATGCTTGTATGTAACGGCAGGACCGCGCGCATTGACTGCAAGGGTTCGGTCCCAGCCTTCCGTGGTCATGTCCTGAATTGTGGTACCAGCACCGGGAATGCCCGCATTGGCAAAGCAGCTGTCCACCCGGCCAAAGGCATCCAGCGTCGCGGCCATCGCTGCTTCGACCTGCGTTTCCTCGACTACATCGCACTGCAATGCGATTGCCCGGCCCGCGTTCAGTGCCTTCAATTCATCCAGAGCCGCTGCATTCTTGTCTGGATTACGGGCCCAGATTGCCACATTCGCGCCGGACTTCATCAGCCCTCGTGCCATCGCAAGGCCCAGCCCACCATTGCCGCCGGTGATGATGGCCACATGGCCAGAAAGATCGAACAGGTTCATGGTGGAACTGGTGCCGGAACAGTGTCTAACTGGCAAGCGGTCGGGAACCGAAGCGGCGCCGGACGCTTGGGGCATCATGGACGGACAAACCTCTCTCACCCCGGCGTCGCGTTGGCTCGGATATGCCGGGCTGCTGCCGCAAATCAGCGCGCTCGCCCTTGCTCTATCAGGCGGAGAATGGGCCTATGTCGCGCTCGCCGGAGGCTTCGCCTATGCGGCGGCAATCTTCAGTTTTCTTGGCGGTATTTGGTGGGGGCAAGCCATTGCCAGCGGCAAGGGTGGTGCGGCCACCTATCTTGTATCCGTGCTGCCAAGCCTGATTGCGGTTGCGCTCTTTATTCCATGGAGCCTCGGC
>JBCAXQ010000100.1:0-9348 GCA_038534015.1 Pseudomonadota bacterium
CGACCGCCAGCATGTTGGGCGAGCTCGACAAGGGTGAACTGGCCAGCGCGGACGATGTTTGAGCGAAAATTCTAGTGGGTGGGCTCGCGAAATCGGCCGTGTCACTCGGGTTTTGGGACGATGAGCTAGAGCCCGGGGTAAGTTCCAGAATGCTCGAATGCACTCCGACGGTTGGAGTCGCTAAGGGCGGCCTTTGGAGGACAGCCGCAGGCGTCGAAAAAGTCGCAGTGACTGGATCATGGCGTCTGGAAGTTGAGCGCAGAACGCCAGGCGATTTAGACGGGCAGATCGAAGAGCTGTTTTCGCATATGACTGGCGACCTAGATCGTTGGAACAGCCTGCCTCGCTATGACCGAGCCCGGCTGTTTTGCGGGCTGTTTCTTTCCGAGTTCAACGAAGGCCTCTCGCTTCCCAACTCATTGCTTGTGAAGATTGCGGATCGCGGCCTATCGCTGGAGTTGGATATCTACGCACCAGACTGAAGCCTCAGCGCCCCTTCGGCTTCTCTGTCACTTTCTTCCTGAAGCTGCACAAGTTCATCAGACCGCAGCGCCAGCACTCGGGCGTCCGTGCCTTGCAGGTGTAGCGGCCATGCAGGATCAGCCAGTGATGCGCATGCAAGCGGAAGGGCTGGGGTACGCGTTTTTCGAGCTTGGCCTCGACCTGTTCGGGCGTCTTGCCCTTTGCCAATCCGGTGCGATTGCCCACCCGCAGGATATGAGTGTCGACTGCGAAAGTTTCCTGCTTGAACCAGCAATTGAGCACGACATTGGCGGTCTTGCGACCCACTCCGGGCAAGCGCACAAGGTCTTCGCGCGTGTCCGGAACTTCGCCGCCATAATCGTCGATCAGCAGCTGCGAGAGCGCGATTACGTTCTTCGCCTTGGAGTTGAACAGGCCGATTGTCTTGATGTGCTTAACCAGGCCGTCAAGCCCGAGATCGAGCATTTGCTGGGGCGTCTCGACCTTTGCAAACAGCGCGCGCGTGGCCTTGTTCACCCCCACATCGGTCGCCTGTGCAGACAGGGCCACCGCCACGACCAGTTGGTAGGCATTGCCATATTCCAGCTCAGTCTCAGGTTCGGGGTTGTCCTCGGCCAGCCTGCAGAAGAATTCAAAAATCTGGTCTTTGGTCATACGCTCGGGGATTGATCTTCGATGGCTCTAAAGTCCAGTCCTCCGCACCGGTGCATCGTCAGGACGTGAACATAGGCCAGCGTGACCGTTTTGAGCCTGCGATTGTAGTAGCGCATGAAGCTGGCCAGTGCCGCCGCTAGCGCGATCCCCGAAAGGACCCAGTCCTGAACGATTGCTGCCCCAACGCAGACGGCAAAGCCGAGCACAACGAGGCTGCGGAACAGTTTCTGATCGGCTTCGTGGATTTCGATGTCCCGGTGGGCAGCCGGGCTGTTCTGGATAAGGATTGCACGGCACCACTGAAATGTATTTGTCGCCTTGAACTCGGTCAGTGTCATCACCTTTCGGCGCAGCCGGTCAACCACCACGAAAGGTTGGTTCGCCCGCTTTGGCGCGACTGGCTTCAAACGGAAATCGCGCTTCCTCAGCAACCAGACGGCAATCGAATGAAGTCTCGATTTGCTCTTCTTGATCTTGCCTCCATACGGGTCGCGAATTCGCCTTACATAGTCGTAAACCGGATCAAGCCACGATCCAGCCAGAAAGACCAGGTGACCAACGAAGTAAGCGGCCGCGAATCCAATGACCCAGGTAAAGACATCCTGTTGCGGCAACCTGCCAGTGAGCTCTTTCAAGTCAGGGCTCACGTACAAGATTAGCGTTGTCGCAATCGCGCCGGGGAGGAGGATCGAGAGAAAATTTATCAGGCCGATCATGAAATCGGATGGTTTCATCTTAACCTCCCACTCTGCTGGTTTTGCGTAAGCCCGCCCTTAAAGCCCTAGCACATCCTCCATCGCGTATCGGCCGGCCGGTTTGTCGATTAGCCATTCGGCCGCGCGGACAGCCCCCCGCGCGAAAATTGTCCGGTTCTCCGCGCTGTGCGACAGAGTAATGCGTTCCTCCGATCCAGCAAGGATAACACTGTGTTCGCCGGCCACTGTGCCACCGCGCAGAGTTGCAAAACCGATTGAGCCTGCGCCGCGCGGGCCGGTATGGCCGTGCCTGCCACTTTCCATATTGGATTGCAGGTCAATTCCACGCGCTTCGGCTGCTGCTTCGCCGAGCAGCATTGCCGTTCCCGATGGCGCATCGACCTTGTTTCGGTGATGCATTTCCAGCACTTCGATATCCCAGTCTGGGCCAAGCTTGCTCGCAGCTTCGCGCACAAGGTATGCCAACAGGGTTACGCCCAGCGACGTATTTCCTGTCTGCACAATCGGAATGACGCGCGCCGCATTGTCGATCGCTTGGTGGTGCGCATCGGCGAGGCCGGTTGTCCCGATCACCAAGGGAATGCCTGCCCCGATGGCCGCATGAAGGTTGCCTTCGAGTGCTTGCGGAGAAGAGAAATCGACCAAAGCATCGCTGCGGTCCGCCAAGGCCGCCACATCCTCTCCGGCATCGACGCCTCCGGCTGGGTTGTGGTCGCTGTCCGCAAGGACTTCCAAAATGGCCTGGCCCATGCGTCCCTTGCTGCCGATGATCCCGATTTGCGCCATTGATAGTCGTGCCTCTGAAGTGCTTTATACCTCCATGGCAGAGATCAACCGCATCGTCATCCTCACCGGGGCCGGGATATCCGCTGAGAGCGGGATAGATACGTTCCGCAGCGCTGGCGGGCTGTGGGAACAACACAAGGTCGAAGATGTCGCGACGCCTGAAGGATTCGCTCGCGATCCTGATCTCGTGCTCGGGTTCTACGACATGCGGCGAGAAGCTCTGAAGAAGGTCGAACCCAATCCCGCACATATCGCCTTGGCGAAGCTGGAAGCCGATTTTTCCGGCGAATTGCTGCTGGTGACACAGAATGTCGATGATTTGCACGAACGAGGCGGGTCGAAACGTGTGCTGCACATGCATGGCGAGTTGAAAAGCGCGCTGTGCCTGTCGTGCGAGGTGCGTTCGCGCTGGGATGCGCCGATGTCTGAACGGCCTCCTTGTCCGGTGTGCCAGGCAGCCAGTTTGCGCCCCGACGTGGTTTGGTTCGGAGAAATGCCATACCAAATGGACCGGATTTACGCGGCGCTGACCGATTGTGACTTGTTCGTCAGCATCGGGACCAGCGGGGCAGTCTATCCGGCTGCGGGCTTCGTGCAGGAGGCGCGCCAGGCCGGGGCGCAGACTCTGGAGCTCAACCTTGAGCCTAGCGAGGGCAGCCACTTCTTTGCCGAATCGCGCCACGGACCGGCCGGTACTCTTGTCCCGCACTGGGTGGATGAAGTTCTGGCGATCTGGCCTGGCTAAAACTCCATGATCCAAATGCCGACAGCCAGGCTCCCACTGCCCAGGGCCATGAAGCCCGCGATCACTTGCATGTTCATCGTATCAAGTGGCTCTGATTTGTGTGCTTCCAGCCGGGTTTGAACCGCGCATCCGTTCCGTTGGGCGGCATAGAAAATGAAAAGTCCGATGATAATGAAAACGGTCGCAATCAGCTTTGGCAGCCAGGCGGGTTCCAGCTTGCCGAAAAGCGCGTTGAATCCCAGGCCAATTCCTACCGCAGCCAACCCAGTCCGCATCCATCCGGCGAAGGTGCGCTCATTGGCCATGATCGTCCGATCCTCAGCCCAGTCGGTGCGATCTTCGGCGAGATCGGTGCGGTCTTCAGCGAGTTCGTTTGAGCCCTTTTCCTTATCCATTGGTCGATTGGCACCCCTTGCATGCTGCATCCTTCGCGATCTTGAGCGTGCGCATACTCGGCCGCATACCATCGAGGATATGCAGTTTGCCCCATTGCGGATCGCCGAAAGAGCTGACGCCTGTAAGCAGGATTCGCACGGTCTGCATTGCTGCAAAGCTCCCGACCCAGCCGGCCATTGCACCGAGCATGCCGTCTTCGGCGCAGGTGTCGCAATCGTCGGCATCGAATGCGTCGCCAACGAAACAGCGATAGCAGGGCTGGTCGATCAGGTGACCGGCAAATGCACCGACCTGGCCCTGGAAGCGACCGACTGCGGCGCTCAAAAGCGGCGCTCGCTCAGCCACGCAAGCATCCGAAACCGCGAGCCGGGTGGCGAAATTGTCCGTGCCATCAAGGACAAGATCTGCCCCTGCGATCAGATCACCCGCATTTTCGGAAGTGATCCTGGAATCTGAGATATCGACTTCGAGCGCTTCGTCAAAGTTGGCGAGCCAGCGCCTTGCTGAGGTCGCCTTGCCATGTCCAACATCTCGGGTCGTGAAGATGGTCTGGCGCTGAAGATTGCTGGCATCGACCTCGTCATCATCGACGAGGGTGAAACGGCCAATCCCGGTTGCTGCGAGATACTGCAGGGCAGGGGAGCCGATGCCGCCCAAACCAATCACCGCGACATGTTTTCCGGCCAACGCCACCTGACCAGCACCGCCGATCTCGGGCAGCACGATATGGCGTGCAAAACGATCGAGTCTGGCGGGAGAAAGCGGTGAAGAAGCCATGGATAGGCTGTTTACCGCCTGTGCACAGCCTGTCGACAGCCCTGTTGATAGGGCTGTCGAGTTGTTGTGTGAAATTTGTGGAGCGGGTGGCTGTGGATCAGCTTGCGAAAAACATGTGCGAATTAGCTCTCAAGCTGGCGCAGAAGGCTCCGCACATCACCGTCCATATCCGCGTCGCGCTGTCGCAGGTCTTCGATCAGACGAACCGCGTGGATAACCGTTGAGTGATCGCGGCCACCGAACTTGCGTCCGATTTCCGGATAGCTGCGCGGGGTGAGCACCTTGGCAAGATACATCGCAACCTGACGCGGGCGCACGACGGCACGCGCACGACGTTTGGATGACATCTCGCTGCGATCAATCCGATAGAATTGGCAGACCGTGCGCTGGATTTCATCAATCGTGATCCGGCGACGATTGGCTGACAGTATATCGGTCAGCTGTTCTTCAGCGAGCTGCAGCGACACTTCCTGACCGGTCAACTGAGCATAGGCGATCAATTTGTTGAGGCCACCGACCAGTTCGCGCACGTTTCGGGTGATCGTGCGAGCGAGAAAATCGACCACATCGTCCGGCACGTTTAGCGGCGCAAACCGCTTAAGCTTGGCATCAAGGATCTTCTTGCGCAGCTCTATATCCGCAGCCTGAATATCGGCAACGAGGCCCATCGAAAGGCGAGACAGAAGGCGTGGCTCGACTCCATCGAGTGCCTGCGGTGCGCGGTCGGCGGCGAACACCAGACGCTTGCCTTCGGCGAGCAGCGCATCAATCGTGTACAACAGTTCTTCCTGGGCGCTCGCTTTGCCGATGATGAACTGGATGTCGTCAACCAGCAGCAGATCAAAGCTGCGCAAGCGTGCCTTGAATTCGATCATCTGATTGGCTTTGAGCGCCTGCACGAACTCGACCATGAACCGCTCGGCCGAGCAATAGAAAATGCGCGCCCGCGGATGAGCCTGCAGGAACGCATGACCGATTGCGTGAAGCAGGTGGGTTTTTCCCTGGCCGGTCGCAGCCTTGAGATAGAGCGGCGAGAACTGCGGTTGCTCGGTCGCACCCATGCGTTGGGCAGCGTTGCAGGCCAGTACATTGGCTTCGCCGGTGACAAAGGCCGCAAATGTTAGCGAAGGATCAAGACCCACCGAGCTGGTGAAACCGGCATCTCCGATAGTTCCAGCTGCAACCGCAATGGCGCTGGCATCGGCATCATTCGCTGGACGGCGGCCATTATCGAGCCGCAGTTCAGGCAATTGCCGCCGGCCCGGATGCACTTGGATATTTACAGTGCGAACTTCGCTGCGCGCAATCTTCCATGCAAGCTGCAAGCGATCATGAAACCGGTCCTTGACCCAATTGGCCGAAAACTCAGTTGGCAGGAAGAGATCCAGCGTTCCGGTTTCTTTGTGAATCGAACCGACCTGAATCGGTTTGATCCACTGGCTATGAAGTTGATGGCCCAAATCCTTCCGAAGCCCCTGGCTGATGTCAGCCCAATCCGCAGCGAGATTTACAGCTTCAGCATCTTCCATCAAATCCTCATCTGAATTGCGACGCGTTGACCGCGCCTTGTCAATCTTGTGCACCATCGAAAACCCAATCCTACCCCGTCCCCGGAACGCTTCCAGGGAGATTCAACACCATTGCGACAGGCAAAGCTTTGCCAACCCTCGGAATCGCTAAATCCGAGGTTCCCCCCATCGACCAAACTTTAAAGACTCAGGCTGTCCCGCCCCGAGCTGAGAAGCTGATTTATGCCCTCCTCGCGCAAAGGCGCAAGGGGGAGAACTGCAAAAAAACTGAAATAATTCTGTTGACTCGGCGCAACCCCGCAGGCGTCCGTTCAAGAGTTTGATTTATCGTAAATAATTGGTTTATCGGTCTGCGAATCGCGAGGAATCCTTACATTCTCGACGACATTCTGGGTCATGATTGTCGCAAAACAAAAAAGGGCCGAAGCCTATCGGCTCAGCCCTTGTAAGTGCCACCCTGCAATCGTGCAGGGAAACAGAATTGATTCACGCGAATCAGAGCGATGAAACGCGCTTTGTAAGGCGGGACATTTTGCGCGCGACCGTGTTCTTGTGCATCACGCCGCGAGCGACCCCGCGAGCCATTTCGGGCTGGGCAGCCTTGAGAGCAGCAGCCGCTGCATCCTTGTCACCGGCTTCGCATGCCAGTTCGACTTTCTTCACGAAGCCACGAATGCGGCTGACGCGTGCAGTGTTGATCTCGGCACGGCGGTTGTTGCGACGGATGCGCTTACGGGCTTGCGGCGTGTTGGCCATAGTGTCTGTCTGTCTCGCGTTTCTGATGGCCACACGCTGTGACCGAATGTCTGTTTTGGATGTGCTCGAAAAGCAGCGGCACGGGACTCACCCGTTTGCCGGAAAGCGGCGCACATAGGCGGCGATCGGCGAATCGTCAATCTTTTCTGCGATTACTCTTCAATGCACCCTACTTCTGGCACTTCGCGCAATACCAGGTGCTTCGGCCGCCTTGGGCAATCCGTCGGATAAGGCCACCGTCTGCGCGACGGCAGGGCTCGCCTGTGCGGTCATAGACATCAAAGCGGGTTGCGAAATAGCCCAGCTGGCCATCGGGTTGCGCGTAGTCACGCAGCGAAGAGCCGCCGTCGCGGATTGACTGCTGCAGCACTTCGCGGATGTTGGGAACGAGCCGGGCAAGCTGCGGCTTGGTAACCTTGCCTCCCGCCTTGCGCGGATGGATGCCCGATCGCCACAAGGCCTCACACACGTAGATATTGCCCAAGCCTGCAACTATTCCTTGATCGAGCAGGCAGAGCTTGATCGCCTGGGTCTTGCCTTTGAGTGCCTCCCTCAGATGTTCAACCGAAAGACCGTCGCCCAGCGGCTCAGGACCGAGCGCTGCAAATTGAGGCCACTCATCCAGCGCATCCGTAGAAACCAGATCGACCGAGCCAAACCGCCGGGGGTCGCACAGCGCAAAGCGATCACTTTGGGTCTCAAGCACCAAATGGTCATGCTTGTCCTCATCAGACGGATTGATTCGCCAGCGTCCGCTCATCCCGAGATGGAAGATCATACTCTGGCCGCGATCGAGATGCAGCAGACCATATTTCGCACGACGCGAAAGGCTGGTGACGGTCGCACCGGTCATCACCTGGACAAGGTCCGGCGGGAAGGGGCGGCGCAGATCGGGTCGATTCAGAATAATCCGCGCAATCCGCTCGCCTTCGAGGAACCGAGCAAGGCCTCTGACGGTTGTTTCTACTTCTGGCAATTCAGGCATTGGTTTTGGTTCGCACAAACTCACGGTCCGCGCCACCCGCGCCCTCCACCCTTCCACCCGGATAGTATCCCGGTAGGCTCCGGGCGGAAGGGTGGAGGGTGCGGGTGGCAGGGGGACACGACAAAGCGCTGCTGCAACACCCTTTCCGCGCCGCACAATTCCATCTAGGGCACGCCTCATGAATCAAAGCTCTGACGACACAGTTTCCTTCGGCTATGAAGAAGTAACTCCGGAAGAAAAAACCGCCCGCGTGGGCGCTGTTTTTTCGAACGTTGCGAAGAAGTATGACATCATGAACGATGCGATGTCATTTGGCATGCATCGCGGATGGAAGGATCGCTTCGTCAAACGGGTGAAGCCGCAACCCGGTGAGGTGATCCTCGATATGGCTGGTGGCACGGGCGACATCGCTTTCCGCATGGCCAAGCGCGGGGCCGAAGTCACCGTGGCAGACATCAATCAGGATATGCTGGATGTCGGGGTCGAACGCGCGATGGAGCGCGGCTTGGACAGTCTT
This sequence comes from Pseudomonadota bacterium, assembly GCA_038534015.1. Classification (GTDB taxonomy): domain Bacteria; phylum Pseudomonadota; class Alphaproteobacteria; order Sphingomonadales; family Sphingomonadaceae; genus Erythrobacter. Next base: position 8,345 of record JBCAXQ010000100.1, read on the forward strand.
GTATGGTCTTGCCAGAATGCCGAAGAGCTTTCCTATCCGGCCAATACATTCGATGCCTACACGATCGTGTTCGGCATCCGGAACGTGACGGACATCCCCAAGGCGCTTCGCGAGGCCAACCGCGTGCTAAAACCCGGCGGACGCTTTTACTGCATGGAATTCTCGACCACTGAATGGCCTGGATTCAGGGAAATCTACGATGTCTACTCGCATCAGATCATGCCGAAGATGGGCAAGGTGATCGCTCGGGATGAAGAGAGCTATCGCTATCTCGCCGAATCCATCCGTCGCTTTCCCAAAATGCCGGTGTTCGAAGCGATGATCCGTGACGCGGGCTTTGCGAACACCAAGGTCGAAGCAATCTTCGGCGGGGCGGTCGCCATTCACTCAGGGTGGAAAATCTAGAGCAGATGCCCGGTCCTGCGACGCATATCTGGCGGCTTCTTAGATGGGGCCGGACGCTGGCTCGGCATGGCGCGCTGCGCGGGATCGAGAATGATCCCAACACGCCCGTTCAGGTCAAAAGGCTGGCGCGTCTGGCTCGGTTTGGCACTTTCCAGCCCAAAGTACCGAATTACGCCGAGGCTTTTAGGGAGATTGGCCCGGCGGCAATCAAGCTTGGACAATCGCTCGCGACCCGCCCCGATCTTGTTGGTGAGGAAGCGGCGAACAATTTGCTGAGCCTGCAGGATAGCCTGCCGCCCGTTCCGTTCTCCGAGATCGAGGCTTCGATCGAGGCAGCCTTTGGCCAACCGATTGATACACTGTTCAGCGAAATTGATCCCGATCCGGTCGGTGCAGCTTCCATTGCGCAGGTTCACAAGGGGCGAACGATCGAAGGCCGCGAAGTTGCGATCAAGGTGCTGCGGCCAGGCATCCGTGAAAGATTTGCGCGCGATATTCAGACTGAGCAATGGAACATCGAAAACGCATTTTCGGATTGATCACGGTCATCGTAGTGACTTGGGCCGCGCCACCGGCACTCTGCGGCGCCGAAAAACCCA
>JBCAXQ010000101.1:0-9252 GCA_038534015.1 Pseudomonadota bacterium
CTTGCCGATAGTTCCCGCCGCAACAGCTTGCCGATCGGATCACGGGGCAGCTCGCTGACGAATTCGATGTAGCGCGGTCGTTTGTAGCCCGCGATCCTGCCGTCAAAGCGCGAAACGATTTCCTCACGCGACAGCTGAGCATCGGGTTTGAGCACCACAAAAGCCTTCACCGCTTCGCCCCACTTCTTATCAGGCACACCTGCGCATCCGGCATCGGCCACTTCGGGCATCTCGGCGAACACCGCGTCGACTTCTGCCGGGTAGACGTTCTCTCCACCGGTCTTGATCAGCTCTTTTGAGCGGCCCAGCAGATAACCAAGCCCAAGCTCGTCCATAGTGCCCAAATCGCCCGTCCTGAGCCAGCCTGTGCCCAGCGCCTTGGTCGTCGCGTCTTCATTGCGCCAGTAGCCGAGCATGACGGAGGGACCCCGCAGGCAGATTTCGCCTTCCTCACCGGGAGAAAGCTGATTCCCTGCTGCGTCGAGGATGGTCATTTCGACATGCGGCATGGCCCAGCCGATTGAGCGCGGATGCTCCAGCATGTCCGGGTAATCGATAAAGGTGGCAAAGCCGCAGACCTCGGTCTGGCCATATCCACCGACGACGCGAGCGTCCCAGTCCTTTTCGATAAACTCATACATCTGCGGGCGACCCGTCCCGGCACCCCCGGTATAATTGGTGAGCGGCATTGTGCCGTTGCGGATCGGGTCCATTTCTACCCATGGGAACAGGATCGTCGGGAAAGCGCTGGTGGTGGTGCAACCTTCACGGTGAACCAGATCAAGCACCGTTGCGCTGTCATCATCCCGTCCTGCAAACACGCTTGTGCCGCCGCAAGCGAACATAGCGGCGACTTGTTGCATCCCAACCACATGAAACAGCGGGTTGATCGAAAGCAGCTTTTCTTCACGAGTGAAGCCCCGACGCAAGGCGAAACCAAGCGCGGCGGAAGCCATGGCGCTCCCCGCTTGCAGGCACCCTTTGGGCTTGCCCGTCGTGCCGCTGGTGTACATCATGTAAAGCGGTCGATCCTGCTGGAGATCCGGCATGAGGAGGCGCGGCTGGTCACGCGCCACTATGCTTTCGAAGGCACCCTGCGGATCATGGGCCTCATCGATTTCGATCAGCTCGCCCGCGTCCGCTTCCGACAGCAGGCCGCGAAAACGCGGATTGACGAAGGTCATGGTCGGATCGGCATTGCCCACGATCCATGCGATCTCGCCCGGCACCAGCCTCCAGTTGAGCAACACGCCGATCGCGCCAATCCGTCCGCATGCGAGCAGGGTGGTGAGGAACGGTGCGCCGTCGGTCAGAAGAATGGCAACGCGGTCACCGGGTCCGATCCCCTTCGCGAGCAACCAATGCGCCAACCGGTCAATGCGCGAGTCCAACTCGGCATAGGTGAGGCGTTGTTTCCCATCGATTATGGCCTCTCGCCGCGCGTGCTGGGTCGCGCAAACGCGGAGCAAGGTATCAAGCGAGAAATCGCGGGGGTGCATTCGGTCTCTCCTCGGGCTGCAGGTCTAGCTTGACTGCGTGTGCTCGGCCATCAGCGAATTTGAGAATTAGCCAGGAGTTTCTTCGGAAAGATCCAGACCACACTTTGAGCAGATTCTGTCTGGGAATGGCCAATAAAACCCACGCGAATAGAACAGATTGTCACCGCATTTTGGACAGTTAAGACCGAAGTTAGTGAGGGCAAGTAAGCCGCCGAGGACGGACCAACCAGCAAATGCCTCTCCATTTTCAAGGCCGGAGGCTGAGCTGATCATGCCGATGGGAATCAGTAGAACAAACCAAACTACCATAAGATTGCTATTGCGTACGGCCTTCTTGTACACCTGCACTGCGCTAACCTTCGGGCCGGTGATCCAGATCGAGGCCGCAACTCCCGCATGTCTTCGTCGGCCAGGGCACTGCGATCTTGCCGCGAAAGAACAGGTTCTTGCCGCATCGCGGGCAATTGTACTGCAACATCCGTCCATTCGCGAAAACCAGCACCACGATCGCAATGGCAAACGCCGGCCAGGTTACGCCAAACACCCGCTCAAACGTGATCACGAAAAAAATCATCGCCATCAGCGCGAAAGCCATCAATTGCGCGTGGCGCACTGCCAGACGATAAAGGGTCATGCGACTGCTTCGAAGATCGATTTCGCGAACTCGCTCAAAGTGTCATCGCGCGCACCCATCGCAACAATCCTGTCACCCGGTTTCGCGAGTTCGATGATGCGCTTGCCGCAGTCTTCGCGCTTCGCAACATGCTCGGCTGCGCCGCCGGCTTTTGTGATTAGCGCGACGATCCGTTCGGTTCCCTCGCTGCGATCGACTGTTCCGCCATAATAGACCGGGTCGCACATGATCGTGATGTCATTTGCATCCAGTTCGTTAGCGAAGGTTTTTGCCAATTCATCACCCATTTGCCGCAATGGACCATATCCATGCGGCTGAAAGAAGGCGATCACCCGACCGGGCGTTGCTTTGAGAGTTTGCAGAGTGGCCCGGCATTTTTCGGGATTGTGCCCAAAATCGTCAATCACGGTGATATCATTGGACGTGGTGCCGACCACATCGAAGCGGCGCGCCAGCCCTTCGAATGAGCGCAGCGCATAGACCGCTCGGCCTGTCTCGATCCCAGCCGCTGCTGCAGCGGCAATCGCTGCAAGAGCGTTGGACAGGTTATGCCGACCTGGCATGGGCAGGATCAATGGGAAGACTTCCTTGGTGCGATTGTCGAGCACTGCGGCACGGATGCCGAGCGGGTTTTCATCAATCGAGTCTGGATCGACGGTGATGTCAGCGTCTGTGCTACGCACACCAAAGGATACGAGCTGGTTGGCTTTGTTGGCGAGGAAGCGAGCTTCATCGTTGTCGAAATTCACGGCTGCACAGCCGGAGGTCTTCACAAAGTTGCCGAACAGAACACGCAGTTCTTCCATGCTCTTATGATCGAGGCTGACATTCAAGAGCACACCGATTGTCGACCGATACAGCGCGATCGAGCCATCGCTTTCGTCCACTTCACTGACAAAGACTTCGGGCCGTCCAATGCGCGCGCTGGCAAAGGGATTATCGCCACCAGCGAAGTTTTTCATCACCGCGCCGTTCATGATCGTAGGGTCATAGCCACACTCGGCAAGGATCCATCCGATCATTCCCGTTACGGTCGACTTGCCTGACGTACCTCCGACCGCGACCGAATAGCCGGCCTGATTGAAAAGGCGGGCAAGCGTCTCCGCGCGGGTTAGTCGCTCGAGCCCAAGTTCGTTGGCGCGCGCAATCTCTGGCACGGTGTCTTCAATCGCGGCTGACGCGACGAGCACTTGATCTGCACTGGTTATGCCGGAGCCGTCCTGCGGGAACAGGCTGTATCCATTTGCTTCAAGCCAGGAGAACTTCTCTGGTGTACGGCCCTGGTCACGGCTGCGATCAGAGCCTGCCACATCATAGCCGAGGCCCCGCAGAATCTGCGCCAGAGGCAACATGCCTGAACCGCCTATCCCGCAAAAAAAGAAAGGCCGCCCTTCGAGCGGCGCTTGATCAACGTTCTCCTCCATGCAACTCATGATTATTGAGTTGTCCTGGGCAAAACAAGCGAATTAGAACTAAAGTCATGACAAATATCGCCATTTGCGCCCCGGCCACGCCGATTACCCGAGAACACGCTGTGGCGCTTGAAGAATTGGTCGCAGCTGAATTTCCCGGGCATCGCGTAACATTCCACGAACAATGCTTTGAATCGCACGGTCATTTTGCGGGTCCAGACCTGCGTCGTCTCGAAGCGCTGCTTGAATGCTCCAATGATCCTGCGTTTGATGCGGTGTGGTTTGCAAAGGGCGGTTATGGGTCCAACAGGATCGCCGAAGCAGCCGTGGCCCGAATGAACGCATCGGCGAGGGCTAAGACCTATGTGGGCTTTTCGGATTGTGGATACTTGCTTGCCGCGCTCTATCGCGCCGGGATCGGGCAGCCGGTTCACGGGTCCATGCCGGTGAGCGCACGCAGTGAGGCGGGTCGCGAGGCTGTGCGGAGGGTGCTGCGCTGGTTCGAAGGCGACAATAGCGGGCTTGAGCCCAGTCTCGATGGGGCAACACCAGCGGCTGCATTCAATCTGATCACACTCGCCATGGTTTCCGGCACCCCGATCATGCCGAACCTTTCGGGCCATGTTCTCATGGTGGAAGAAGTGAGTGAGCACCTCTATTCGATCGATCGATTGTTCTTCAATCTGGCTGGTTCGCTGCCGCGACTTGCGGGTCTGAGGTTAGGGGCGGTGACCGCCGTGCCCGAAAACTATGTCGAGTTTGGTCAGCAGCCCGAAGAAATCGCCCAGTTCTGGTGCAAGCGGGCAGGGATTCCATATCTGGGACGCGCTGAGATAGGCCACACGGCTGCCAACAGGGTTGTGCCGTTCGGGCTTGCTAGTCCACCACTGGGTTCCTAGGCATCTCCATCGAAAAGGTGGTGTAGAACCGCGAGAGGACATGATGCGAGCGTTTGTATTTCCCGGACAAGGTAGCCAAAAAGTTGGGATGGGCTCCGAGCTTGCCGCTGCAAGTGGCGCAGCGCGGAATGTGTTTCAGGAGGTGGACGATGCGTTGTCGCAAAAGCTGTCCGTCATTATGGCTGAAGGCCCCGACGATCGGCTGACTCTGACAGAGAATGCACAGCCGGCAATTATGGCCAATGCGATCGCCACGCTGAAAGTGCTCGAAGAAGAATTTGGTGTAACACTGGCCGAAAGCGGCGTCTGCGTAGCGGGCCATTCGCTTGGTGAATACACGGCGCTGTGTGCAGTTGGCGCGTTCAGTCTGGCCGATACAGCCAGACTTCTCAAATTGCGTGGTCAGGCCATGCAATCGGCCGTTCCCGTCGGCCAAGGCGCGATGGCGGCGCTTCTCGGCGCAGATATCGACAAGGCTACTGCGCAGAGGCCGCCGCTGGAGGTGAAGTGTGCGAGATCGCCAACGACAATGATCCGACCCAGGTCGTGATATCGGGGCACAAGGGTGCGATTGAGCGCGCAGTTGGGCTGGTGAAGGAGCACGGTATCAAACGTGGCATCCCTTTGCCAGTTTCGGCCCCGTTTCATTGCTCCCTGATGCAACCGGCTGCCGATGCGATGGCAAAGGCGCTGTCGCAGACGCCTCCGGGTGAGATGGCACTCCCGCTCTACGCCAATGTCAGCGCTGCACGTGTGAGCGATCCGGAGCATGAGCGCCAGCTGCTGGTCGAGCAGGTGACGGGCCGCGTGCGGTGGCGCGAAAGTGTCCTGGCCATGCGTAGCGACGGCATAGAAAGCTTCGTCGAGCTCGGTGGCAAAGTGCTTGGCCCCATGATCGGGCGGACTGACCGCGAAGCCGAAGTGGCAAGCCTTATCACAATGGAAGACCTGGAAACCTTTGCGAAATCGCTCTGATGTCCAAGGCGTTTCAGAGCCATTGGATAACCAACGAGAACAAGCATTTGCTTGGAACGATCGCTCCAGGAGTTTTTGATTATCCCATTAGTCCGGAAAGGCTGGATGTCTATCTGGCCAATCCGCTGAATTGGATGTGTGTGGCCCTGAGCGGGAATATTGTGGTGGGCATGTGTATGTGCGTGGTTCACCTTCACCCGGACAAGCCGACAGAGCTATACCTTGACGAGATCGGCACGGGCGACGAATGGCGCAGGCAAGGCGTTGCTCGGCGGCTAATGCAGAGAGTCTTAGATCGAGCGGATGATGAGGGAATTGACGAAATCTGGCTTGGCACTGAGCCAGACAATGTGCCTGCGCGCGGCCTCTATGAGAGCACTGGCGCGAAGGCAGAGCCCGCAATGATCTATTACCTGGAGTGGTAAGACAGACATGAAGATTCTATTCCGAGCCCTGGCATCGGTCGCCCCCGGAGTGCTGCTTTTCTCGCCTCAGATTGCTCGGCCAAACGAAGCGCCACCGGAGTTGGAAGAGGAACTGTCCTGTCTGACATCACCGGAAAGCGCCGACATTGCCGACACGTATCGGGTCTATGTCGAAACTTTTTCGTACGAGGTCATCAAAGATGGAAAGATGGAGCCGAATTTCCGCGATCTGGTGCTGGGTGAGGGTGAGCGTTGTGCAGTAAGGTTTGATTGGGATGAGGAGCGGGCAAATTATGCCAAGGCCCATCTTGTCGCATCGTTGATGATCGCGGGTGGTTGGAATGCGATCCAGTTGCAAGAGCCTGACAAAGCGAAACTTCGTAAGGCAATCGAAGCCAGGCCGCCTGCGGAGCTTGAACTGATTGCGGGGTTTTTCGCGATGAAAGAATCCCCAATGGGCAAAAGGATCTTTGCCAATTGGCTTGCGGAAATCCTTGAGGAAGCCGAGTTAGAGCTCAACGAAGAGACCGGAAGAGAGTTTGGCGGGATTATTGCCGGGATGGGGATGAATGCCATCGCGCTTCGTAAGCTTAAGGAATCGAAAGAAGAGTTGGAGTGAGTATGTTTTCACTTTCTGGAATGAACGCGCTGGTGACGGGCGCGAGCGGCGGAATCGGATCGGCAATTGCAATCGCTCTGGCCTCGCAGGGCGCGCGAGTCGCTCTGTCAGGCTCGAACGGGGACAAGTTGCGTGCTTTCCGCGAGCAATTGATCAACGAGATCGGTGGCGATCATGTCGAAATCACCTGTAACCTTTCAGACACCACACAGGTCGAAGAACTGATCCCCGCCACGCTCGATACGCTCGGCGGTATCGATATCCTGGTAAACAATGCTGGCATCACGCGCGACAATCTCGCCATGCGGATGAAGGATGAAGAGTGGGATCAGGTGATCTCGCTCAACCTTGAGGCGGCATTTCGACTGATGCGAGCCAGCGCCCGCCCGATGATGAAGGCGCGGTTTGGGCGGATCATCAACATTACCAGCGTGGTCGGAGCGACCGGCAATCCTGGACAGATGAACTATTCCGCTGCCAAGGCGGGGATGACGGGTATGACGAAGAGCTTTGCGCAGGAAGTCGCGAGCCGCGGGATCACAGCCAATTGTGTTGCGCCCGGCTTCATCAGGACGGCCATGACTGCGGCGCTAGATGATAAGCAACAGGACGCGATCAATGCTCGAATCCCCGCCGGCAAGATGGGCGAAGGCAGCGATATCGGTGCGGCCGTTTCTTACCTCGCGAGCCGTGAAGCAGGCTATGTCACCGGGCAAACGTTGCATGTGAACGGCGGCATGGCGATGTTGAGTTGACGGGCAGGGTGCGTTTATGCGCTCAACTCGCCGTTATCCCCAAGGAATCACAGCAGGTTCGGGACCGAACTTGCCCGTTTGGCTGGCCTCGCTAAGGTTGATGCAAATTTCCGGCGCTGTTGGGGGCGATTCCGGCCTCTCGGTGTCCAATAACGAGGGTTTAGGCTAGGCCATGAAAGCTACCATCGAACGCGCGACACTCCTGCGGTGTCTCTCCCACGTCCAGTCTGTTGTGGAACGACGCAACACAATCCCGATCCTGTCCAACGTGCTGATCGATGCAAGCGATGGTGGCAATGTGAAGGTGATGGCGACCGATCTCGATCTGCAGGTGATCGAGACGATGTCCGCCGCTTCGGTCGAGACCGCCGGGGCCATTACCGTTTCTGCGCACCTCCTGTTCGATATTGCCCGCAAGCTGCCCGAAGGCAGCCAGGTCAGCCTGGAAACTGCGGAAAACCGGATGGAGGTCAAAGCGGGTCGCAGCCGGTTCAAACTGCCGACGCTTCCGCGCGACGATTTCCCGGTGATTGTTGAAGGCGATCTACCGACCTCGTTCGAGTTGCCTGCGCGTACGCTGGCCGAGCTTATCGACCGCACACGGTTCGCAATTTCGACTGAGGAAACACGCTATTACCTGAATGGCATATTCCTCCACGTGACAGACGAGGATACACCGGTGCTGAAGGCCGCCGCGACCGATGGTCACCGCCTTGCGCGCTTCACGCTCGATCGCCCGGAAGGCGCCGAGGGGATGCCTGATGTGATCGTGCCGCGCAAAGCCGTCGCCGAGCTGCGCAAGCTGTTGGAGGAGGCGCTTGATGGCAATGTCCAGATCGACCTTTCCGCCAGCAAGATCCGTTTCACGCTCAGCGGGGAGGGCGGTGTTGTCCTGACCAGCAAGCTGATCGACGGAACGTTCCCGGACTACAGCCGGGTTATTCCGACCGGCAATGACAAGCTGCTGAAGGTTGATCCGAAGAGCTTCTTCTCCGGTGTTGACCGCGTGGCGACGATTGCGACGGAGAAAACGCGCGCGGTCAAGATGGGCCTTGATACTGACAAGGTCACGCTTTCGGTTACGTCCCCTGACAATGGTACCGCGACTGAAGAACTTGCAGCTGAGTACAAGTCCGATGGTTTTGAAATCGGGTTTAACGCCAATTACTTGAAAGATATTCTTGACCAGATTGATAGCGATACGGTCGAGCTTCATCTGGCCGATGCCGGTGCGCCAACCTTGATCCGGAAGGATGACAAGAGCCCGGCGCTTTATGTGCTGATGCCGATGCGGGTGTGAGCGAAGGGGCAACAATCGCGTTCGTTATTCTAACGTTCGCTGTTGTCTTTCCGGTGTTCTGGATCGTCGTTACGACGATGATAGCTGAACTCGGTGGTTGGAACGCTCTGCAACGCCGGTTTACCGATCAACCCGACGCGCAGTCGATTGCACGCTTCCGCTGGCGCACAGGCCAGTTGGGGCATCCGCTTTTTGGTGTATCCTATAGCGGCGTGCTGACATTCGAAGTGTGCGAACCAGGGGTGCGAATTCGCGTTATGAAGCTCTTTGGCCTGTTCAGCAGGCCGATTTTTCTGCCTTGGGATTCGTTTCGAACTGAGCCCTATCAATGGTTTATCTGGAGTGCCTGCAAGATCGTCTGGGGGCCGGACAAGCGGGATGCGTTGATCATTTATCGACGTCTTGCCGAAGATTTGGCGGTGGCCAGCGATGGGCGGTTCGGCTCGCCTGAACAGGGGCGGTGAATGTGCCTGCCCAAGTCCAAATCTTCGGTACGGTCATTTCGACCTACACGCGCATCGTTGAGATCACGTGTGAAGAAGCGGGTCTAAGTCACCAGACTGTTGCGACAGCTGCGCAGTCGCCGGACAACCGCCATCCCTTCGGCAAGGTGCCCGTGGTCGAGATCGACGGATTGGAACTGATCGAGAGTGTGGCGATCACGCAATATATCGACAACGCGCACAATGGCTGCGTTTTGCAGCCCGGTGATCCGGCAGCGCGTGCGGTGATGG
>JBCAXQ010000102.1:0-9224 GCA_038534015.1 Pseudomonadota bacterium
CCGAACCCGGGCCTTTCACTTCGACTTCAAGGGTGCGCACGCCATGCTCGGCAGCTTTCTTGCCAGCATCGTCCGCTGCAACCTGGGCCGCATAGGGAGTCGATTTACGACTACCCTTGAAACCCATCATGCCAGCGCTGGACCAGCTGATCGCGTTGCCTTGCGCATCGGTGATCGTGATCATCGTGTTGTTGAAGCTGGCGTTGATATGCGCAACGCCGCTGCTGATATTTTTCTTGTCGCGTTTTTTAACCCGACCTTGTTCGCGTGCCATCGTATTAAGTCCTCTAACTCGTCAGAAGGAAAAAGCTCTCGGAAAGCTCCGAAGCTTACTTCTTCTTGCCGGCAATCGGCTTGGCCTTGCCCTTGCGGGTACGGGCGTTGGTGTGAGTGCGCTGGCCACGAACGGGCAGCTGGTTACGGTGACGCAGACCCCGATAGGAACGCAGGTCCATCAGGCGCTTGATGTTCATCGCCGTGTTGCGACGTAGGTCGCCTTCCACAGTATGATCAGCGTCAATCGTCTCGCGGATGCGCAGAACTTCCTCATCGGAGAGGTCCTGAACACGGCGGGCGTGATCGATACCAAGCTTATCAGCAATCTGTACGGCGGTCGTGCGACCGATACCGTGAATATATGTCAGCGCAATAATAACGCGCTTGTTCGTGGGGAGGTTTACCCCGGCAATACGAGCCACTTACTTCTCCATGCTCCACAGGGGTTTGGCGAAATCACCAGCGCCCCTATCTCAACGCTCAACAATTGACCTGCCCGTTCGCCGAAACGACGATGGAAAGCTCCATCGGCTGAAACGGCAAAAAGCCCGGTTGCAGCGCGCATGCAGCGGCTACTGACCGGACTCGGTTCGAACATGTCGAATGATGCGCGCGCTTAAGACGATTCTTCCCGAAGGTCAACCGCTCTTCACGCTTAAACGACCGAGCGCCCCATATGGGCCGCTTCAGCTTCGATGCAAGAGGTTGTACTACCAAATCGAGCGAGGGTCAAAACATACAAATCATCCCCACACCGCTCTGTGGAAATGTTGCGCTTTACAGGCGCTGCTCGTCGATCAGATCTTCGAAAGCTTCTTCGACGGAAGGGCCATCGGCCTCCTCCTGAGAATCGGCTTCAGCGCCTTCATCGATGACATCTTCCTCAACCTCGATCTGAGGATCGCTTCCCGAGTTGTCCTCGCCCTCCTCTTCCTCGTTGGCAGCAGCACCAACACCATCGATCGGACCGAGCCGTTCGGCCAGACCCGCGAGCTGTTGGTTCAGCACCCCATCTACGGCTTTCGAAATGACATCGATTTCGTATCGCATCGGACCGCCCACATTGTAGGACCAGACAATTCGGGTGCCCTCATCCGCTTCGCTGATCGCAATTGTCAGCACACCGGCAGCTGGTTCGGTTTGCAACGGCCCAAGGCCACCCCGCATAAGCAGCGACTTTTCCGGGAAAGCATGGATGACACGCATATGCTCAACACTGCCTTCGAGCGTGATCTTCTCGAGATCCGGGTCTTCAGGGATCTTTTCGCAGAAGCATCCCCCGGCCTGGGGCACGAGGGTCAGATTGGCAGAATCGGCCGAAAACGTGTGTGCTGAATTCCACCAGCGCGCTGGCGAAATCAGTTCCAGCCATACCCTTTTTGTGTCCGCTTCAACGACAGACTCGTGGCGAGTTACAAAGTGGTTTTCACCCGTTTCGGCGACTTCGGCAGCCAGTGGCTGCGCCAAGATCGCGGCCAGAACTGCCACGCCAGAAATTCTTGCAAACATATTCCGTTCCTCGTCCAATGGCCGAGGTCTAGGGGAAGCAAGCCTGTGGTGAAAGGGCCGAGAACGCTTAGCTCAAGATTGCGTCGATTGATGCAGCCACTTCATCGATACCGGCCATGCCATCAACGCGGCTGACAATGCCGCGCGCCTCATAACCCGGCAGAATAGGCGCAGTCTCGGCACGATAGACCCCCATCCGCTTGCGCACCGTCTCTTCATTATCGTCTGGACGGCGCTTGAACTCGGTATGGCCGCAATTGTCGCAAACTCCTTCTTTCGAAGTCGGATTTGCAGTGTCGTGATAAAGCGCGCCGCAGTTTGCGCACGAAAACCGCCCGGTGATCCGCTCAACCAGAGCGTCTTCATCCACGCCCAGTTCAATCACTTTATCCAGTGCGCGCCCGTGTTTCGCCAGAATTCGGTCAAGGTCTTCCCCTTGCGCCTCGGTACGCGGATAGCCATCGAAAATGGCACCGGTGCCCGCATCCATGGCCGCCAGATTTTCGTCAATCAGCTGCGAAACGATCTCGTCCGAAACCAGCTCACCCCGATCCATCACCGCTTTGGCTTCAAGTCCGACAGGTGTCTGCGCCTTCACCGCAGCACGCAGCATGTCACCGGTCGAAAGCTGGCGCATGCCGTGGCGCTCGACCAAGCCTGCACTCTGCGTGCCTTTGCCGGCGCCCGGAGGGCCAAGAAGAATGATGTTCATGCGGCCAAATCCCCCCGCGTTGTGATGAGCGATGCGTGCGGCACTCTCTGCCTCAGCGCTTCCGACCCTTCAATTTAGCCTTTTTGATTAGATCGCCATACTGGTGCGCCAAAAGATGCGACTGGACCTGGCTGATCGTATCGACCGTGACGTTCACGACAATCAGCAGGCTGGTTCCACCCAGAAAAAGCGGAAGACCGGTTTGGCGAATGACATATTCCGGCAAGACGCAGACCACGGCGAGGTAGATTGCGCCAACCACGGTTATCCGGGTCAGAACGTATTCGAGGTAGTCCGCCGTACGTTTGCCAGGACGGATGCCCGGAATAAAGCCGCCGTTCTTCTTCAGATTGTCGGCCGTTTCTTCAGGATTGAAGACAACTGCGGTGTAGAAGAAACAGAAGAAGATAATCCCGACCGCATACAGCGTGAGATAGATCCACTGTCCCGGCTGCAGGTAGAAATTGAGTTGCTGGACAAAACTGCCGGTCGCGCTGTCAGTGCCCGCAGGCGCACCTGCAAACTGGGTAATCGTCAATGGCAGCAACAACAGCGAACTTGCAAAGATCGGCGGAATAACACCGGCGGTGTTCAGCTTCAGCGGCAGGTAGGAGTTGTCCTGCTGCGCCATGCCGTTTTGCGTTGCGCGCTTGGGATACTTGATCAGCAGCCGGCGCTGAGCACGCTCAACGAACGAAATAACCAGGATCAGGATCACGACCATAATGCAGAAGCCGATGATCAGGCCCGGTGCGATTGAGCCTGTACGGCCGCCTTCGAACAAGTTCGAAACGAACGTGGGGAATTGCGCAACGATCCCCGCCATAATGATCAACGAAACGCCGTTGCCAATCCCACGTGAGGTGATCTGCTCACCCAGCCAAAGGAGGAACATCGTCCCGCCCACCAGGCTGACTACAGCGCCAACACGGAACATATAGCCGGGGTTGACCACGGCTTGCAGTCCACTCTGTGCGCCAAAGCTTTCGAGACCGACTGCCAGGAACCAGCCCTGGATCACACACAGAAAGACGGTGCCATAGCGGGTGTACTGGTTGAGCTTTTGCCGTCCGGTAGCGCCCTCTTTCTTGAGCGCTGCCAAAGTGGGGTGCAGCGCCGCCGCCATCTGAACGACAATCGACGCTGTAATGTAAGGCATCACGCCGAGCGCAATGAGGCTCATCCGCTCCAGGCTGCCGCCCGAAAATGTGTTGAAGAGATCGAGAATGCCGCCGCGTGTCTGATCATACAGCGTTTCGAGGATCAACGGATTGACCCCCGGCAGCGGGACAAAGCTCAAAAAGCGGAACACGACCAGCGCGCCGATGGTGAACCAGATGCGCTGACGCAACTCGGTCGCCTTGGAAAAATTGGCGAGGCTCAGATTGCTCGTAAAGTTATCGGCTCGTGATGCCATTGTCTCAGGTCGATCCTACTTGTGTGCCGGCCCGTCCCCGGCTCAGGACGGATAGATAGGGAGCGGGCGGCCCATTGTCGAACCCCCGCCCGCAATCTTTATGGGATCAGTCTGCTTTTTCGGCAGTTTTTTCCGCTTTCACCGCGGTCACTTCGACGCTGCCACCGGCTTTTTCGACGGCTGCGATTGCGCCTTTGGTCGCGCCCGCAACAACAAACTTGGCCTTGGCCTTGATCTCGCCTTTGCCCAGCAGACGAACACCGTCCTTGCCGCCGCGGACCAATCCACAAGCGCGCAGGGCATCCTCGGTGATATCCTTCTTGCCATCGAGCTTCTTGGCATCGATGAACTTCTGGACCATGCCGATATTCACTTCGGCAAAGTCCTTGCCGAACGGATTGTTGAAGCCACGCTTTGGCAGGCGCATGTGCAAAGGCATCTGGCCGCCTTCAAAGCCCTTGATGGCCACGCCTGAACGGCTCTTCTGACCCTTTTGACCGCGTGCAGCAGTCTTGCCCTTGCCCGAGCCGATACCACGGCCCTTGCGCATGCGACCCTTGCGGGCGCCTTCGTTGTCACGGAGATCGTTAAGTTTCATGTTTGCACTCGCTTTCGCTTTTCTTCGCGCTGAAAGGATGAGGCCCCGCATCTGCGGAGCCTCACATTTGTCTATTCTACCACTTCGACCAGATGCGGGATCTTGGCGATCGCGCCGCGAACTTCAGGGGTGTCCTGACGCTCGACGACCTTGTGCATCTTGTTAAGCCCAAGACCTATAAGGATCTTGCGCTGGCCTTCGGGGCGGCGGATCGGCGAACCGATCTGCTTGATTTTCACGGTCTTCTTGGCGGCCATTGACCTTACTCCACAACTGCTGCGGCGTCGGCAGCAGCCTCAGCCTCACTGGCACCACCACGACCAAGCAGGTCAGCGACCTTCTTGCCGCGACGCTGAGCCACAGACTTCGGCGAAGTCTGGTTGGTAAGCGCATCAAACGTGGCGCGGATCATATTGTACGGGTTCGACGTACCAACCGATTTGGTCACAACGTCGGCCACGCCCAAGCTTTCAAATACGGCACGCATCGGACCACCCGCGATAATGCCGGTTCCCGGTGGCGCTGTACGAACAGTAACCTTGCCGGCACCGAAACGGCCATTGGCGTCATGGTGCAGTGTGCGGCTTTCCTTTAGTGGAACGCGGATCATTTTCTTGCGCGCAGCGGCGGTAGCCTTGGTAATAGCCTCAGGCACTTCGCGGGCCTTACCGTGGCCGAAGCCAACGCGGCCCTGGCCATCGCCGACAACCACGAGCGCAGCAAAGCCGAAACGCTTACCGCCTTTGACGGTCTTTGAGACGCGATTGATGTGCACCAGCTTTTCGATGATGCCATCGTCTTCTTCTTCGCGCCGATTGCGACCATCGCGGCCACGACCGCGTCCGCGACCTCCGCCCCGATTGTCACGACCACCACGCCCACGGTTCTGCTTGGGCTGTTCTTCAGAAGCCTTCGCCTCTTTCACCGGAGCCTCTGCAGGTGCGGCCTCGGTTTCCGCCGGCGCGGCTGCCTCTTCTTGAGCAGCAGCCTCGACAGCGGGAGCTTCTTCAGCCGGAGCAGCGGTTTCTTCAACCTTGGCCTCTTCCACTTTCGGAGTTTCGGCCTCAGCTTCTGGGGTTTTCTTTTCGTCAGCCATCATCAGAACTCCAGCCCGCCTTCACGGGCGGCATCGGCCAGCGCTTTCACGCGACCATGAAACAGGAACCCACCGCGATCGAACACGACAGTGGTAACGCCAGCCTTTTTGGCTGCAGCCGCGATGTCCTTGCCAACTTTAACAGCGGCATCGACATTCGCGCCGGAAGCTTTCACGCCCAGCGTCGAAGCAGCGGCCACAGTCCGGCCTTCCGCATCGTCAATGATCTGCGCGTAAATGTGGCGACCAGTGCGGTGAACCGACAGACGCGGCTTTGCACCGGCACGCGAACGGAGCGCAGTGCGGACACGGCGGCGGCGACGTTCAAAGAGAGACAGTTTAGCCATCTTACTTCTTCTTCCCTTCCTTGCGGAAGACATATTCGCCGCGATATTTGATACCCTTGCCTTTGTAAGGCTCGGGCTTGCGCCAGCGGCGGATTTCAGCAGCAAACTGGCCAACGGCCTGCTTATCGATGCCGGATATTTCCACCGTGGTTTGATCGGGCGTTTTGACTTCAATACCTTCAGGCACATCGAGATCGACATCGTGGCTGAAGCCAAGCTCAAGCTTAAGCGTCTTGCCCTGCGCTTTCGCACGGTAGCCAACGCCGGAAATCTCAAGCGTCTTCGTGAACCCTTCGGTCACACCTTCAACCAGGTTAGAGACGAGCGTACGCTGCATGCCCCAGTAAGAGCGCGCCTGCTTGCTGTCATTTGCCGGGTTGACCTGGATCTCGTCGCCTTCGACCTTGTAATCGATCTGGTCGGACAGACCCAGGGTAAGGGTACCCTTCGGACCCTTAACGCTCAGCGTGCCATTTTCGATATTGGCAGTGACCCCGCTGGGGATCGCCACCGCTTTCTTACCGATGCGGCTCATCAGAACACCTCTGCCAGCACTTCGCCGCCGACATTCTCGGTGCGGGCTTCGTTGTCCGAAAGCACACCACGAGGGGTCGAGACGATGGTGATGCCAAGACCATTGCGAACAGTCGGAAGTTCTTTCGAACCCGAATAGACGCGGCGGCCAGGCTTGGAGACGCGGGCGACGTGCTTGATTGCAGGTTCGCCCTCGAAATATTTCAGTTCAATCCGCAGCGCGGCATGCTTGCCCGATGCATCTTCGCTGTAGCCACGGATGTAGCCTTCGCGTTGAAGCACTTCGAGAACGTTTGCACGCAATTTGGACGCCGGCGAAAGGACAGAGTCCTTCTTTGCCTGCTGACCGTTGCGGATACGGGTGAGCATATCACCCAGGGGATCAGTCATTGCCATATCTCAGATCCTCACCAGCTCGACTTGGTCACACCCGGAATCAGGCCCTTGTTGGCCAGATTGCGGAGCTCAATGCGGTTGAGACCAAACTTGCGGTAATAGCCGCGCGGGCGGCCGGTGGTGTTGCAGCGATTGCGCACGCGGGTCGGATTCGCATTGCGCGGAATCTCAGCCATTTTCAGGCGCGCCATCAAACGCTCGCTCTCCTCGAGCGATTCGTCATCGGCGATAGCCTTAAGCTTTTCGTACTTCGCTGCGTACTTCTTGACGAGAGCCTTACGCTTCTCGTTCTTGTTGATCGAACTCAGTTTCGCCATTGGACTTAAGCTCTCTTCTCTACTCAATCACGAAGCAGCTCATGCTGCTTCTTTTGCCTGCGGGTTGGCTTCGCCTTGGAATGGGAAGCCGAACAGACGCAGCAATTCGCGCGCCTCTTCATCGGTTTTCGCGGTCGTGGTGATGATGATGTCCATCCCACGAACCTTGTCGATCTTGTCATAGCTGATCTCAGGGAACACGATCTGTTCCTTCAGACCCATCGCATAGTTGCCGCGACCATCGAACGACTTGGCGTTCAGGCCACGAAAGTCACGAATGCGTGGCATTGCGATAGTGACAAGACGATCCATGAATTCGAACATGCGATCACGGCGCAGAGTAACCTTGCAACCGATTGGCATGCCTTCGCGCAGCTTGAACTGTGCGATCGACTTCTTGGCTTTCGTGATCACAGGCTTCTGACCGGCGATGAGCGCCATTTCCTCAGCCGCGATCTGGACCTTCTTCTTGTCCTGGCTGGCTTCGCCAACACCCATGTTGAGTGTGACTTTTTCCAGCTTCGGAACTTCAAGGCGATTCTTGTAACCGAACTTTTCGGTCATCGCCTTGACGATCTGATCTTCAAACTTCGCCTTCAGGCGCGGAGTATAGCTATCAGCCATCGATAGTTTCCCCACTCTTTACGGCAAAGCGCACCTTCTTCCCGTCCTTCTCTTCAAAACGGACGCGGGTGGGCTTGCCATCCTTGGGATCTGCCACAGCAACCTTGGCGATGTGCATCGGCGCTTCAAAGCGATCGATGCCACCCTGAGGGTTCTGCTGGCTCGGCTTGCGGTGACGCGCGGCGATGTTGATGCCTTCGACAACAACCTTGCCCTCTTTGGGCAGGACCTTGCTCACCGTTCCGGTGCGGCCTTTGTCCTTGCCTGACAGCACAACGACGCTGTCACCCTTTTTGATCTTTGCAGATGCCATCTTAAAGCACCTCCGGTGCGAGGCTGATGATCTTCATGAAGCCGCGGCCGCGCAGTTCGCGCACAACCGGGCCAAAGATACGAGTGCCGATCGGCTCTTCGCTCTTGTTCACGAGGACCGCAGCGTTGCTGTCGAAGCGGATGACGCTGCCATCGGGGCGGCGAACATCCTTCTTCGTGCGCACGATGACAGCGCGATGAACATCGCCCTTCTTCACCTTTGCACGCGGCTGGGCTTCCTTCACGGAAACCACGATCACGTCGCCCACGGAGGCAAACCGGCGCTTAGAGCCGCCCAGCACCTTAATGCACTGGACGCGCTTTGCGCCGCTATTGTCCGCGACGTCGAGATTGGACTGCATCTGGATCATTGATCCGTTTCCTTCTCACTGGCTTGCCGAGACACCCAAAACGACTGGGGCCCGGCAGTTCCTACGTCTACTAAATCAGTTACCCGCTGCCTCAACTTCGAGATCAGCTTCGACCGCCTGAGTGCCACCTGCAACAACCCGATCCTTCACGGCCCAGGTCTTGGTCTTGGAGATCGGTTTGGTCTCCTCGATCCGCACGATGTCACCCACGGTGTATTCATTCGTTTCGTCGTGCGCGTGATACTTCTTCGAACGACGGATGATCTTCCCGTACAGCGGGTGCTTAACCTTGCGTTCGACCTTCACGGTCACGGTTTTGTCGGTCTTGTCGGAGGTGACAGTTCCGATCAGGATACGTTTCGGCATTGTCTACTCCTTACGCCTTTGCAGCGGCGGCGGCTGCCGCGCGCTCGTTCTGCAGCGTCTTGATCTGCGCGATAGTGCGACGGACCTGCTTGATCCGGGCGACGCCCTCAAGCTGATTGGTCGCTGCCTGAAAACGCAGGTTGTACTGCTCGCGCTTAAGTTCGGTCAGCTCGGTATCGAGCTGATCGTCGGTCTTCGTACGAAGGTCTGCGATATCGCCCATCACTTGCCTCCCAGGTGCGAGGTGTCGCCCAAACGAGCAACAACCTTGGTCTTGATTGGAAGCTTCATCGCTGCACGCTCAAATGCGAGCGCAGCGAGTGGCCCCGGGACACCATCGAGTTCGAAC
>JBCAXQ010000103.1:0-9222 GCA_038534015.1 Pseudomonadota bacterium
TGTTTTTGGCGCGGACCAGGCCCGCTTCGAGCATGGCAAAGCCAGCGGCCATCCACATGACCAGGAAGCCACCAATGAGGAACAGCAGCGTGTTAAGAATGTAGGCTGTGCCGCCTGACACGGCTTCTGCAGCAGGCACCGCGGCCATCGCCGGCGATGCAAATGCGACCCCACCGAGGGCAAGGGCGGCAAGTGATAGGATTTTCTTTGTCATTTTCCCTGTCCCCTGTCTCTAAAGCGCAGTTTCGCCGGCTTCGCCGGTGCGAATGCGCGTTGCCGATGCGAGATCGAGCACGAAGATTTTGCCGTCACCGATCGCTTCGGTGTTGGCGGTCTGCTGGATTGTCTCGACGACCTGCGCAGCGATCTCATCACTGGCGGCGATTTCGAGCTTCACCTTTGGCAGCATGTTTGTTGAGTATTCTGCGCCGCGATAAATCTCGGTCTGGCCCTTTTGGCGCCCGAAACCCTTGACCTCAGAAACGGTCATCCCAGCGACCCCGATGCTGCCCAGCGCTTCGCGGACCTCATCGAGCTTAAATGGCTTTATTATGGCGATGATGAACTTCATCCGTGCCCCCTTTGGCTCACCGGTTCCTTTCCGGCGAAGAGTCACGAGCAAAAGGCGTGCCACATCGCACAAAGCCGCGATTCACGGGCGTTTGGGGTGTTCGGTTAGCAATTTGGAAGGGATTATTGCCTAAAAATTAACCGGGTGATCAAATATTAGGCAATCTGTCCGTTTGAATGCGTATTCGAGTTCTCATTTGAACGCATATTTCGCCCGGGCTCACTCACCTGCAATATAGCGATCCGTTGGTCGCGTCGGCAGCCCATCAATCGAGTTCGTGCGCGTGGCCATTTTGGCTTCCCACTCAGCCGGATCGGACTGTCGATGAGCCTTCTTCAGCGTCTCCCGTTCGCCTTCGAGGCTCATGAAAGGCACGCCCCAGCCACAACTGGTCTGGACGCTCTCAATGTCGATGACAAATATCTGCCTTGTGCCAGGCATGAGCGTGAAGCGTTCTGCCAAATCACTCCATTCTGGATCTTGGGGCAGCACCGGACGGCCTTTGCCATAGATGCGCAGGATCAATGCAGGTCGGTCGAAATTGCAGAACATGATCGTGATGCGGCCATCGGCGGCAAGGTGCGCGTGGGTTTCATTGCCCGATCCGCCCAAGTCGAGATAGGCGACTCGGGTCGGCGAGAGCACACGGAACGCATCATATCCTTTAGGACTGAGGTTGATCCGGGCATCGGCAGCAGCAGTGGCGACAAAGAACACCGGCTGTTTTTCGATCATCGCGACATGCTTGTCGTTCAGCGCGTCGAAGAAATCAGCCATGTTGCATTCTCCTTGGATCTCAGAGGAAGTCTCGCAAGACCTTCATGAATTTATCGAACTGGTCGTGGTGTAGCCAGTGCCCTGCTTTTTCGAACTCGATCACCTTGGCATTGTTGAAGTGTGCGAGCCGACCGTCCTTTTCCGGATTGGAGGCCCAGCTGTCCGCACCGTATAGCAACAGAGTGGGGCAAGTTATCGCATCCCAGGTCGCTTCCATGAATTCGTCGGCCACATCTTCAACGCCCCAGACATTGAGGTGCGGATCGAACTTCCAGCTGTACGTGCCATCCTCATTGCGATTGACGCCATGAATGGTGAGATGCCGCGCCTGATCCTCTGTCAGGTAGGAATTCTCTTCGATCATCCGCGCAAAAGCGGCCTCAATCGTCTCATATTTGCGCGGGGTGCGCCCCGCTGCCTTGCGTTTCTTTTCGATCCATTCGGCCATGCGCTGCGGATAAGGCGTCTTGCGCTGCTCAGCCTTCCACTCCGGCGACGGGCCGAGCCCCTCAATCGCGACAAGCTTGGTGACCATGTCCGGCAACATGCCTGCGTATCGCAGGGCGACATTGCCGCCCATTGAATGCGAGACAATTGTGACCGGCCCACGCCCAAGCTGGTGCACCAGTTGCGCAAGATCATAAACCATGTCGTTCGAATTGTAGTTGCCGTCCGACACCCAATCGCTGTCGCCGTGCCCGCGATGATCCATCGCAACGACATGCCAATCCGGCACCAATTGCTCGGCCGCCCAATCCCAGCTGCGTGCATGGTCCCGCCCGCCATGAACAAGCACCAAAGGCGGCTTTTCTTGCCCCTGAGAATCCAGCGCGCCCCAATCGAAATAGTTGAGGCGGAGGCGCTGCGAGATAAAGGTCTGAGAGGTGGGGCCAGTGACGGTCATTTGGGAACCCTTGCCGCCAGAATGTGCAGGCTGCAACCTTACCGTTCTCCTAGCGCTCTTTCGTGGCGGAAAAGGTCAGTTCGGGGTTCTTCTCGACCTGATAATTCACATCCCACGGACTCTTGGCCATGAACACCAAGTCACCGTCGCGATCACGCGCGAGATTGGCGCGGTTGAAGCTTTCGAATTCATCCATCGCCTTGGCATCGCCCTTAAGCCAGCGCGCGGTTGCAAACGGTGCGGCCTCAAGACCCGCCTCGACCTTGTATTCAGCTGAAAGCCGCGAAACGAGCACATCAAGCTGGAGCTGGCCAACCACCCCCACAATGTGCTGCGCGCCAATCTCCGGATAGAACACCTGGATCACACCCTCTTCGGAAAGATCGTCGAGCGCCTTCCTTAACTGCTTGGTCTTGGTGGGGTCTTTGAGCTGGACCCGGCGCAGTATCTCCGGCGCGAAATTGGGCAGGCCGGTAAAGCGGACGACATCTTTTTCGGACAAGGTATCGCCAACCCGCAAAGTGCCATGGTTGGGAATGCCGATGATATCACCGGCTTCAGCGGTATCGGCTATCTCGCGATCCTGGGCGAAGAACAGAATGGGTGAATGGATCGCAATCGGTTTGCCAAGACCAGAAGGCGTCAGCTTCATGCCGCGTTTGAACGTTCCCGAAACCTGGCGCATGAAGGCGATCCGGTCGCGGTGGTTGGGGTCCATGTTCGCCTGAACCTTGAAGATGAAGCCCGTCACTTCATCATGACTAGGC
Organism: Pseudomonadota bacterium; assembly: GCA_038534015.1. Taxonomy (GTDB): domain Bacteria; phylum Pseudomonadota; class Alphaproteobacteria; order Sphingomonadales; family Sphingomonadaceae; genus Erythrobacter. Next base: position 3,020 of record JBCAXQ010000103.1, read on the forward strand.
GCGATCTGCTCTTCGCCAGCAGGCTGCGCGCGCGGCGGTGGCGCGTATTTCGCAATCGCATCAATCAGTTCGTTGACACCGAAGTTCTTCAAAGCCGATCCGAAATAGACCGGCGTCAGGTCACCATTGCGATAGGCTTCCAGATCGAATTCAGGATAACCAACCTGCGCGAGTTCAGCTCCTTCGGCGAACTCTTCCGGGATCGCTGCATCGGCTTCGCGAGTGCCGAGAAATGCCTTGGATGGCCCTTCAGGTCGGCTGACTTCGCCGGTCGCAAAATCGAGGATGCCTTCAAACTGTCCGCCCATACCTATGGGCCAAGCCTGCGGTGATACATCCAGCGCCAGCATATCAGCCACTTCGTCGAGCGTTTCAAACGGATCGCGACCTTCGCGATCGACCTTGTTGACGAAGGTGATGATCGGCACGCTGCGCAGACGGCAAACCTCGAACAGTTTGCGAGTTTGCGGCTCGATCCCTTTCGCGGCGTCGATCACCATCACGGCGCTGTCGACTGCCGTCAGCGTGCGATAGGTGTCTTCGGAGAAATCTTCGTGCCCCGGCGTATCAAGCAGGTTGAAGGTGATGGTCTCGCCGTCATACTCCTTCTCGAAGGTCATGACCGAGGACGTGACCGAAATGCCGCGCTGCTGTTCGATCTTCATCCAGTCGGAGCGAGCACGCCGGGCCTGCCCACGCGCCTTCACCTCTCCAGCCAAATGGATCGCGCCGCCTTGCAGCAGCAGCTTTTCCGTCAGCGTGGTCTTACCCGCGTCAGGGTGCGAGATGATCGCAAAGGTGCGCCTGTTTGATTCTTTATGACTCGGCATAGCAATCGGCGCGCGAGGTTAGCCGCGCAGTTCCGCTCCCAGTTTGCCAGCCGCCGCCACAATCGCGTCCGAAATTTCCTTCAGTTCGGCGTCCTTGTAACTCTTTTCCTGGGGCTGCAATGTCACCTCCAGCGCGATTGAGATCTTGCCTTCCGGCACACCCTGCCCGGCAAAAACATCGAACACACGAGCACCGGTGATATTCGCCTTGTCAGCGCCCTGTACCGCCCGGATGAGATCGCCTGCGGCCAGATCGGCAGGGATCAGGAAGGCAAAATCACGGGTGACTGATTGCAATGCAGCGGGCGTGAAGCTCGGCCGCGCGAAGCTGACCGGACCTTTGGCTGCTTTCTTTGCGGGGATCGCATCAAGGAACAGCTCAACTGCCGCGACAGGGCCGTCCATGTCGAACGCCTTAAGCGTCGCAGGATGCAGCATCCCAAAGCGCGCGAGCACCTTTTTTGGGCCAAGGCGAAGAGTCGCTGACTGGCCGGGGTGGAATTGATCGCCAGCCTCTCCCATCACCATCAACTTGTCAGCCGGTGCGCCTGCATATGAAAGCAGGGATAGAGCGGCAGCCTTCGCGTCATAGGCGTCGAAGTGTGCGGCCTTGCCTGTTGCCCAACCGCGCGGTGTCTTCTCTCCGGCAAGCACCACGCCCAAAGTCGCGCGTTCATCACTCATGCCGCCAGACCCTCGCAGATACCGCCGTCCCAGCTCGAACACTCGGGTTGACCCAGCGCCGCGATCAGCGTTGCGTTTGGCGGCCATCAACAGACCGGGGATGAGTGAGGGGCGCATCGCCTTCATGTCTTCACTGATCGGATTGTCGAGCGCCCACAGCGCTTCCCCATCCGAAAAATGCTCGGCAGCATTTTTTGGCAGGAACGACCACGTGATCGCTTCCTCCAGCCCACTGCCAGCCGCCGCTCGGCGCAGCTTGCGCTCCATCAATTGCTGCGCTGTTGCAGTTGGGCGAGCAACTCCCTCCATGCGCGGCAAAGGCACACTTTCGACCTTGTCGAGACCGTGAATACGCACGATCTCTTCGACCAGATCGGCCGGGCCTTCAATGTCGTGGCGGCGCAACGGGCAGGTGATGGTCCCGTTCTTTGGCCAAGCATCAGCGACTGCAAAGTCGAGACTTTCAAGGATGCGGCGCTGTTCATCCGCTGGGACAGTCACACCGCCCAGTCGCGTGGTCAATGCGGTGTCGAATGACACGACATTAGGCTCGCTCGGGGGCGATCCGGCATGCACTGCCTCGCTCGCCGTCCCGCCAGCCAACTCGACAATCAACCCGGTCAGCAGGTCCAGCCCACCTTCCAGGAAATCCGGGTCAACACCGCGTTCAAACCGCGTGCGCGCATCGGACGCGAGGCCGAGCTTGCGCCCGGTCACCCCGATACTGGCCGGATCGAAATACGCGATCTCGAGCAACACGTCAGTCGTTCCATCGCTTACACCCGAATTTGCGCCGCCCATGATCCCGGCGATATCGTGGACTTCCTGATCGTCCGCGATCACCATCATGCTGCTATCGAGCGTGTAGGTCTTTTCGTTGAGCGCCAGCACTTGCTCGCCTTCCTTGGCGCGCCGCGCCACGACCGCGCCGTGCAGTTTGGCAAGGTCATAGACATGCGCCGGGCGGCCAAAGGCCAGCATCAGATAGTTGGTCAGATCCACCAGCAGCGAGATCGGCCGCTGACCTGCACTGGCCAAACGCTGCTGCATCCAGTCGGGCGACGGGCCGTTGGTCACACCTGTGATCACGCGCCCGAAGAAGGCCGGACAACCCTGAGCATCGTCTGTGCGGATTTCGACCGGACATGCGCCCGCAGCGTCAAACTTCGGGAAGGCAATCGGCTTCAGCGTTCCGAGGCCAGCAGCCGCCAGATCGCGCGCAATGCCATACACACCCATGCAATCGGGGCGGTTCGGCGTGATCGCCACGTCGATGATCGGCGAAGAGCCGTGATAATCGGCAAAGCTGTATCCAACCGGTGCGTCCTCCGGCAGTTCGATAATGCCGTCGTGGTCTTCGCCCAGCTCAAGCTCGCGCACGGAGCACATCATGCCATTGGATTCGACTCCGCGGATTGCGCTCTTGCGCAATCGCATTCCGTTCGACGGGACGACAGCGCCAGGTTGACCCAGCACGCCTTTCATCCCGGCACGCGCGTTGGGCGCGCCGCACACGACCTGCAGCGGTTCGCCCTCACCCGTGCTGACTGTGAGCACTTGCAGCTTGTCGGCATCCGGATGCTTTTCAGCCGTGAGCACTTCGGCGACGGTGAAGCCTGCCAGCCGCTGTGCCGGATCTTCGACACCTTCAACCTCCAGCCCGATCGCGTTCAGCGTATCGGTGATTTCCTGCAGCGGAGCATCGGTTTCGAGGTGATCTTTAAGCCACGTGACGGAAAACTTCATGCCCCGCCTCCCATGGAACGCGCTCCCACACCTGCCGATAGGGTCGGCTGGTCAAACGGTGAAAAGCCGTAATGCCCGAGCCAGCGCGGATCGCCATCGAAGAAGGCGCGCAGATCGTTCATGCCGTATTTGAGCATCGCAATGCGATCGATGCCAAGACCAAAGGCAAAACCCTGATACTCCGCCGGATCTATATTGGCGAATTCGAGGACGCGAGCATTGACCATGCCGCTGCCGCCCAGCTCCATCCAGTCATGCCCATCCGCATCCCCGTGGCCGCCCACGACACGACGGCCCCCTTCGTTCGAGTAACCCACATCCACCTCAACCGAAGGTTCGGTAAAAGGGAAGTAGGAGGGACGCAGGCGGAGCACGATATCCTCTCGTTCAAAGAACGCCTTGAAGAAAGTCTCAAGCGTCCATTTCAGGTGGCCAAGATGGATATCACGGTCGACCACCAGCCCTTCGACCTGATGGAACATTGGCGTGTGCGTCGCATCGCTATCAGAGCGGTAAACACGGCCCGGCGCGATCAACCGGATCGGCGCGCCCTGTTCCTTCATCGAACGGATCTGGACTGGGGACGTGTGAGTCCGCAGGAGCATGGAGGCTCCGTCACTGGCCTTGTCGGGGAAATAGAACGTGTCATGCATTGCGCGGGCGGGATGGCTTTCATCCATGTTGAGCGCGGTGAAATTGTGCCAATCGTCTTCAATCTCTGGACCCGTAGCAACCGCGAATCCGAGGTCCGCGAAGATCTCTGCCAGTTCATCCATCACCTGGCTGACCGGGTGAATCGAGCCCCTCGGCAATTCAGGCGCCGGCAGCGTGAGATCAATTGTCTCATTGGCCAGCTGCACTTCGAGTTCTGCGGCCTCAAGCACGTGCTTTTTCGCAGCTATCGCATCGGCAATTTCCGCTCGGACTGCCTGGATCGCGGGCGCCGCCGCCGTTCGCTCTTCTGGCGACATACCGCCAAGAGTTTTCAGCGCGAGGCTGACCCACCCCTTTTTGCCAAGCGCTTCGACGCGTTGTTCATCCAGCGCCTCAAGAGTCTCGGTCGCCTCGATTGCTGTCAGCGCATTTGCTTTTTGTGGTGTCAAATCGGTCATTGCTTAGCTCGAAGAATTGAGCCGGTCCGCTAGCCGGATTTGAACGCTATGGCAAAGCGCGATTTGCCGCCCATATCACTGGGCCTCGCGCAATTAGCGCACGGGCTTGTCGAGCGTTTGTGCTGCACTGCCCCAGACCCTGGCGCGCTCTTCCATGAATGATGTCAGGATCGGATGCTCAAGCGCGGCATACTCACTCGGGTTCATGGTCATGAATTCATGGAACTCACGCGTGAATTGCGCCTGATCGTGATAGTGATCATCCATCGCCTCGGTCCAGCGCTTGTCCGGCTGCAGAACGAATGCGGTCAGGCTGCGCATGAAACGCTGGCGCCGCATCAACAGTTTGGGCGTGAATCCGAAATATCGGCGACACACCCGTTCAAGTGTGCGGATGCTCATCCCTGCGCTGTCGGCCAATTCGCCAACCGTCGAAAGTGAATCGTCCACCAACGCCTCGTGCACTCGCATGATCTTGGGCTCATCCCGGCAGGGACGCATAAGATCGCGCATGCATTCGATGATTGCATCTTGCTGTTGCTGCTCGCTCGCGTCCTCGTCGCACAACACTTCGGTCAAATGGGCGAATTGCTCAAACGCCGGATGCCTTGTTCCATCGCAGACTACGTTCGCCAGATCGCGAGCTTCAGCGTCGAACAGCCGCGCCCAGCCCAGTGGCAGGAACCCAATACCCCACATTCGGGATGGGCCCAGCTCGAACCGGCACGGCAAAGAGCTTGGCCCGGTCGCGGTAAACGCAGCCTGGGACGTATGGTGATCACCGATCCATGAGCTTGGCTTGCTCCCTGCGAAAAAGCGAATGTTCGCCCATTCGGGCTGCAGGTAATCGTGCAGGACCGCACCGTCTTCCCCGGCAAGTGTCAGATGATAGAAAGTGGTGAAGCAGCCATCGAATTCGGCCGGGGGCGAATAGAAGCGGCTGCTGACATCGAAGCCCGCTCCAAACCCATTCGCCTCTGCCCCATTACCCACCATGCGGGGAATGTGACTGATCTGGCGCGAATATACAAGCGAAAGGGGGCTAGCACAAAGCGCGAGCCCCCTTGCAAGTGTTTGTTAGTCAACAGAACCGCTGGCTGCATAACAGCCGGCCAAGTGCCCGGTCGCTTAGGCGGGAAGAGCCTGCTTGGCCTGCGCGATAACAGTCTTGAATGCCGCTTCTTCGTTCATGGCAAGATCGGCCATGGCTTTGCGGTCAAGTTCGATGCCAGCGAGCTTCACGCCGTGCATGAACTGAGAATAGGTCAGGCCTTCGGCACGGACCGCAGCGTTAATGCGCTGGATCCAAAGCGCGCGGAAGCTGCGCTTCTTAACCTTGCGGTCGCGATAGGCGTACTGGCCGGCCTTTTCGACCGCCTGGCGCGCAACGCGAATCGTGTTCTTGCGACGGCCGCGATAGCCCTTGGCCTGTTCGAGCAGCCGCTTGTGCTTTTGGCGTGTAGTCACGCCGCGTTTGATGCGTGGCATAGTATTATCCTTGTGTCTTTGTTGGGTGCGGATCAGGCATCCGCCTGATCCTTGGTCCGAGCCACCCGCTCCCTCCACCCTTCCACCCGGATCGTAACCCGGTGTGATAATCCGGGTGGAAGGGTGGAGGGAGCGGGTGGCCCCGGCACGTGAGATAAGGACTCCGATGTACAATCTCCTCACAAATCTCTCGATCATCGAAGTCTCAAGCTTCGTCGCATCGCCGACTGCCGGGCTGTATTGCGCGCAGATGGGCGCTGAAGTGATCCGCGTCGATCACACGGCGGGCGGTTTGGATTATGACCGTTTCATGCTTACGAAAGAAGGGCGTTCGCTCAGCTGG
>JBCAXQ010000104.1:0-9216 GCA_038534015.1 Pseudomonadota bacterium
CTAAGAAGAGCTTGGTGACATCTTGCCCCGCTGGAGCATACGCTTCGGCGGGGCTTTTCGTTGTGGTCAACGATCGGCTTTATGGAGCCTCGGGCTCGGTCCCTTCGCTCAAGACCAGGCGCGAAAACGTCGCTTGGGCATAGTCGCCATTGGCCTTGTCTGTTTCCCAGTCGCCTGTGCCATCACAAGCTGCATACCAGTTTCCACCGCCACTCCTGGTGCTGCACTGATTGTAGACGCCCGCTTTGAAATAGAGCGAGTCCCCACCATAGGAATAGGGGTTGTCCAGCTCGTCAGCGCCGCGGACTAGGCTGCGCGCGTGCCGAACGGTGCCAAGCCTTTCACTGTGGAATGTGAGATACATCGTGTTGCGGTGGACATTGATCTCGTAGCTGAATTCCTCGCCCAGCTTGATTCCCGCTTCGCCTGGATCGTCTGTGCCCTCCCAGTTTCCACCCCAGACAGGAACGGAAAGGTCGTTCCGATTGTCATCATCGCGCGCCAAGTTGCGTTCATAATTCCAGAACACCCGACCATATTCGTGGCCGGGAAATTTCTTGAAGTAGATTTTGATCGGTTCGTTGCCGTAACCAAACCCGCTTTTGGTGCTGTCATATTTGACCGCGTGGATCTGGCCGATGACGACAGAGTAGGCTGCTTTGGTCGCGGGTTCGCCAGCGTTCAGCGCCACGTGATCGACTTTCAGAGTGGCCTCCAGCTTGCCGCCTATGGATGCAAACTTGTCTGATCCCTTGCGCGCTTCAACGGCAAAATTGTTGCCCGGATCATGCGTGCCGATGCGCGTGTTCTCGCCGCGCAGCATCTGGCGCAATTCACTGCGGGTGTTGGACGAATTGGCGGTCGTCGTCGCCTTGTTTGGTGCGGCGAAGACGAGGTGCCCCTCGCTGTTGAGGTGGAAGAAGTCCGGGTGGTGATACTTTGCCAATTCAGAGACAGTCTTCTCGTCGGGCTTTCCATTCCCGTCTTCATCGATCGGCAGGGTGATCTTCCACTGACTTAGATCGAACTTGCTTGATGGAGGCTCTTCGGAAGCGAGTGCAGTCTCTGCGGGAGCCGCCGATGTGAGAGTTGGAACTGTCAGACCTGAAACAGCAAGGCCGGTGATCAGCGTTATGGCAAGCCTCATTGGTATCCTCTTTTGGTATATCACTTTGGTATTGCCTTAGGGGAAAGGAACTGAACCGCCAATGTCCAAGTTCACAGGAGCTCGGCCTCACTCTTAATGCTATTGCGAGTCGTTTGCGATAAAGATAGGGGTCGATGTTCGGGTGAATGGAGAAATGGACGCATGCAAAATCGGGCTTTGCCAACTTCGGAAGGGAATTGGATTGAGAGGCTGCGTCATGCACCGCGATTGGAAGGGTTCGGGCCCGTTTCAGCCAGGTTTATCCATTCCATGCGCTTGATCGCCTTGCACGAGCAAGCTGGCCGGGATCCTGTGCCTGAACTCGCTGGCCGCCTTGGTTCAATTTCGGTGGCCGCAAAGTCGCTCGAACTGAGCCAGGCAGTGTGCGCAACGTGGCCCGAGAATATCCATGTCTCTCCCTTTTGCTGCCAAGCAATGACGCATGATGAAATGACCATCGCGCTCATGATCGAAGCGGTCATCGACAGGGACCGAACGGCATTTGTTGCGTCGCTAGAGGGCTTAATCCGTCCCGACAGAGTTGAAAGGCTATGGGACTGCGCTTTGGGCTTGGTGACGATGGAAATCGCCAAGTGATCAGTGTCAGACTTGCTTGCCCGACTGAGCGGGCAGAGCTACCGAGCGTAACATGATCACACGCTTTGCTCCTGCTCCTACGGGTCGCCTCCATGTTGGTAACATCCGCACCGCGCTGCACAACTGGATGCTTGCCCGCAAAGTGGGTGGGCAGTTCATCTTGCGGATCGACGATACTGATGCTGCTCGATCAAAAGAGGAGTATGTCGACGCCATTCTTGAAGACCTGGCCTGGCTGGGGCTGACGCCCGACCGGGAAGAACGGCAATCGCTGCGGCTTGAGCGCTACGAAGCGGCGTTCAACGCCCTGCGCGAAGCTGGACGAATCTATCCGGCCTATGAGACCCAGCAGGAGCTGGAGCTCAAGCGCAAGGTGCTGCTCGGGCGCGGCCTTCCCCCAATCTACGATCGTGGTGCACTGGCGCTTAGCGAGGCAGATCGGGCGTCCAAAGAAGCGGCAGGCATACAGCCGCACTGGCGGTTCAGACTCGATCATGACGAGCCGATTGAATGGGTCGATGGGGTTCGTGGTTCGCAAAAATTCGATCCGACGCAACTCTCTGACCCGGTTATCCGGAGGGCAGACGGTTCCTGGTTGTATATGCTGCCGAGCACCGTAGATGACATCGAAATGGGTGTGACCCAGGTCCTTCGCGGCGAGGACCATGTTTCGAACACAGCCGTTCAAATTCAAATGTTTACCGCACTTCATGCTGCATCTTTTGCTGCAACATCGGGTGCAACAAAAAGCGTCCCCGATTTTGCTCATGAAGCCTTGCTGGTTGGCAAGGAAGGGAAGCTTTCCAAGCGGCTCGGCTCTTTGGGCTGCGATGCTTTCCGGGAGCGCGGGATCGAGCCCGAAGCGATAATTGCGATGCTGGCGCGACTAGGTACGTCGCTCTCGGTCGAGCCGATCGTTAACCGCGAAACCTTGCTCGACAGTTTCGATCTTTCGACTTTTGGTCGCGCGCCTGCCAAGTTTGACGATGCCGAGCTGGAGCGGATCAACACCGCCATCGTTCATGCCATGCCTTTTGATGCGGTGCGAGACCGATTGCCGGAGGGTATCGATCAAGCTGGATGGCACGCGGTGCAGCCCAATATTTCGACCATCAACGAAGTCGGTGAATGGTGGAAGCTTGTAACCGGACCGATTGATCAGCCCGAATTCTCCGAAGAGGATCGCGCCTATCTGGCGGATGCGGCTGAGACGATGCAATGGGGAAGTGATCCGTGGGGCGCACTCACGTCAACGCTTAAGGAAAAGACCGGGCGTAAAGGCAAAGGGCTGTTTCTGCCATTGCGCCAAGCGCTCACCGGCATGAACCATGGGCCCGATATGGGCGAACTGCTGCCGCTGATCGGGGAAGAGAAGGCGCGCGCGCGATTGATGCGGGCTTCATCGCGATAGCTCCTTCGGGGTCTTGGCGTCTGTCTTGTTTCGCTGTTAGGCTGTTTTTGATGGCAGCTATTCCCAATTCATGGCCCCGCGCCTCGGCCTCTGGTGGCGTCACGCTGCCGCTCCTGTTTGCGCTATCCCTGCCGGGGTGCGCAGCCACTTCTGGCCAATTCATGGGAATTGACACAACGGTTCAGTCCAATGCTTTGAGATCGGATCCCGAAACGGCGGTTTTGCGCAACAGACTCGGACTTTTGGTCAAGGCGGCCCAACAGGAAAACTGCCTGGTAGGACCGGCTCAAAGCCAGGCACTCACTGGGTTGAGCGGTTTGGCATATATCCAGTGCCAGGTTCGTTTTTCCGAACTGGATTCAGTAGCGTCAGACCTTCGCGACAGTGAGGCTGAAGCGTCCCTGGGCCTACTTGCTCGGCGGGCACAAGGAGGCGACAAGCTTGCTCAATTGAAACTGGGTATCCGCTTTGAAGAAGGTGATGGAGTTGAGAGAGATATTGAAAAGGCGCGGACGCTTTATAGCAGGGCTGCGACAGACAGCGGCGGCACGCTGTGGATCTATGTACCAGGCGTCGGAAACGGAACACGAGGTCGGGTGATGCCGATTGATCAAGGGCCGAGGCAGCCAGGTCTAAAGGCTGCCAAAGACCGCCTCGCCAAGCTGGCTGCGGAGAAATAGCAGGACTAGCCCCCGCGCTTCTCCAATTCATCGCCCTTCAGCGTCACCAGGTGAAGCAGGTTGGTTGACCCCGGAGTACCAAAGGGCACGCCCGCCAATGCGATCAACCGACTGCCCGCCTCGCCAAATCCGTGTCGCAGGGCCATCCGCTTGCCCTTGGCGATCATCTCTTCGAAACTGCCGATATCCTTCGTTGCGACCGAATGCGCGCCCCAAAGCAGGCAAACCCTTCGTGCGGTTCGCATCGAAGGCGTGAGCACGAGCATCGGCGTAGCGGGGCGTTCTCTTGCAACGCGGCGTGCAGTTGAGCCGGACGATGTGAACACGATTATCGCACCGATCGCTACCGTGTCGGCGATGGTCATGCAGCTGTGCGCCAATGCATCCGCGGTCGTCGCATCCGGTGGCGTATCGAGAAAGCGGATGCGCTCGCGATAGCCTTCCTCGCGCTCCACCTGGCTCGCGATCTGGTGCATCATCGTAACCGATTCCTCTGGCCAGTCGCCGGCTGCACTTTCTGCCGAGAGCATCACCGCATCCGCGCCATCATACACCGCGTTGGCAACATCGGAGACCTCGGCCCGGGTAGGCATCGGGCTTTCAATCATTGATTCGAGCATCTGTGTCGCAACGATGACCGGCTTACCGGCTTCACGCGTCCGATTGACGATCCGCTTTTGCAGCGGGGGAACTTCGAAAGGTTCCAGCTCAACTCCCAGATCGCCGCGGGCGACCATGATCCCATCGGACATTTCGATGATTTCGCCGAGCCGCTCGACCGCCTTGGGTTTTTCGATCTTTGCGCACAGCGCCGTACCTGGCGAACCCGCTGATGCGATCAGCTTGCGCGCGTCCGCCAGATCGTCTGGGCGTTGGACAAAACTGAGCGCGATCCAGTCCGCGCCGTGCTCAACTGCAAAGGACAGGTCTTTGCGATCCTTGTCCGTCAGCGCGGGGATCGGAACCTCTGCATCGGGTACATTCACGCCCTTGCGGTCAGAGATCACACCGCCAACTTCCGCCGTGCAAAAGATTCGGTTTTCGTCCGCTTCCTTCACGACCAATTTGATCTTGCCGTCATTGATCAAAAGTCGCTGGCCGCGCTCCAGGATGCCGAACAATTCGGGATGCGGCAGCTCCACGCGGGTTTCATCACCCGGGGTCGGATCGCGATCCAATGTGAAGTGCCCCGAATGGCGGATGACAGCCCGACCGTCCTTGAAAGTGCCCACGCGCAGCTTTGGACCCTGCAAATCAGCCAGGATCGCGATCGGACGCCCGAGCTCTTTCTCGAGCGCGCGGATGGCCTTGATTGTTTCGGCATGAGTCGCCTGGTCGCCATGGCTCATATTGACGCGGAACGCGTCGGCGCCGGCCTTGAAAAGCTTTCGCAGCATTTCGGGGGAGCGGCTGGCTGGGCCGACCGTCGCAAGGATCTTGACCTTGCGTCCCCGTGGTTCGACCGGAATGAAATCGGCCTGTTCTGGTTCGCTCTTCGTCATAGATGAGCTATGACATAGAGTGATTGCAACTCAAGGACTAGAACGCGAGGATACACCGATGGATACGAATGCGTCACCTGATCCGCTCGATGCACTGGATGATGCCGTGGCAGCCGCTGCCTTTCGCCGCCTTGTCCGACATCTTCAACACCGCCACGATGCGCAGAATATCGAGCTTATGGGCCTGGCTGGATTTTGCCGCAATTGTCTGGCCGACTGGATCCGCGATGCGGGCTTCGAAGGGGACAAGGCCACTGCGCGCGATCTGATCCATGGAATGCCGGTGGACGAATGGAAAGCGACCCGGCAGTCGCCCGCCACCCAGGAACAGATCGTCGCAATGGAAAAGAGCCTGACCAGAAACAAGCCGGATCTGCGCTGATCCAGTTCACGGCTTTGTGGAAAGCGGTCTTTTGCAGAAGCGGCCTCCCGCGTATCTGCCCTCCAAGTGATTCTTTCTGATATTGGAGACAGACCGAGATGGCCGAAGCCACAGATGACCGCCTGCGCCTGCTGATCGAGCGTATTGAACGGCTGGAAGAAGAGAAAAAGGGCATCGCTGACGACATTCGCGATGTCTATGCCGAGGCAAAGGCCGTTGGCTATGATGCCAAGATCATGCGCCAGATTGTCCGCCTGCGTAAGATGAAGCCCGATGACCGTTCCGAGATGGAGACGATTCTCGAAACATACAAAGCTGCGCTCGGTCTCGACTAACTTTTGTGCGGCAAGCGAATCTTGCCGCATGACCCTACGCCCGCGTTGAAATCCTCCAATCGGCGTATTACATTGGTAACACAGCATTGGGAGGAAACATGTCAGGTCCATGGAAAGACGCGCGCAGCGTCATCGTCAGCACCACTCACACGCTCGAAGGGCATCCGGTCCAGGAGTATCTCGGCGTGATCACCGGAGAGGTGATCGTGGGTGCGAATGTATTCCGCGATCTGTTTGCCAGCGTCAGGGACATCGTGGGTGGCCGTTCGGGCAGCTATGAACGCATCCTGGCTGACGCCCGGAACCAGGCCATCGAGGAACTGCAGGCCGAAGCAGCCGCGCGTGGGGGCAACGCTGTGGTTGGGATTGATCTCGACTATGAAGTGATCGGCGCGAACGGCTCGATGTTGATGGTGTCGGCCAGCGGGACGGCGGTCAAGGTTTAGCGTTATGATCGAAGTCCGGCGTCTCGATCAGGGCGACATCGCCGGCTTTCGGGCGATGAATGCGTTGTTCTCCGAGGTGTTCGGGGAGCCCGAAAGCTACGCTGAGAAGCAGCCCAGTGATGATTATGCCGCCAGTTGGCTCTCCAATATCAACAATGTCGCAATCTTGGCCGAAGAGGACAGCGAGCCGATTGGAGCGATCGGCGGGTACATCCTTCCCAAGTTCGAGCAGGAACGCAGCGAGTTGTACATCTATGACCTCGCCGTGCTCGAGAATCATCGACGGAAGGGTGTCGCTTCAGCGATTATCGAAAAGACGCGCAGGGTCGCCCGTTCGGCTGGAGCATGGACGGTATATGTCCAGGCCGATGTCTTTCCCGAAGATGAGCCAGCCCGATTGCTTTATCGCAAGTTTGCGAATGAGGAGATCATGGCGCATCATTTCGATATCAAACCGTAGGTTGCCATAGACAATTGTACCGCGGCCAACGCTTCGCTAGGGCAAACTGCAGTTACATTCAGCCAATTTTTCAAGAGTTCCCATGGCAGGCCATTCCAAATTCAAAAATATCATGCACCGCAAAGGTGCTCAGGACAAAAAGCGTTCGAATCTGTTTTCAAAGCTGAGCCGCGAAATAACCGTGGCGGCTAAGATGGGTACGCCTGATCCCGACATGAACCCGCGCCTGCGATTGGCGGTCAACACCGCCAAGGCGCAGTCTATGCCAAAGGACAACATCCAGCGCGCAATTGATAAAGCCAGCGCCGGGGATGACGAGAATTACGAAGAAGTTCGTTACGAAGGCTATGGCCCCGGCGGCAGCGCGATCATCGTCGAAACGCTGACCGACAATCGCAACCGCACCGCCACGGCTGTTCGAACCGCCTTCAGCAAGCATGGCGGCAATCTGGGAACAGAAGGATCGGTTGCGCACGGTTTTGAACGGCTTGGCCTGATTGAATATCCTGCCAGCGCGGGTGATGAGGACACCGTCCTTGAAGCCGCAATGGAAGCCGGCGCGGACGATATCGAGAGCTCGGATGATGGCCATACCATCTGGACCGCGGCAGAAGACCTGCATCAGGTCGCGACCGATCTGGAAAAGGCGTTGGGAGAAGCCTCCAACGTAAAGCTCGCATGGAAGCCGAACATCACGGTCGATATGGATGAAAAAGGTGCAGGCACCCTGCTCAAGCTTATCGATGTTCTGGACGATGATGACGACGTCCAAACCGTCTGGGGCAATTACGACATTTCCGACGAGGTTATGGCCAAGCTGGACGCGTGACCAAGCTGGAATGGCTTTTTGCGATCACGCTTGGTGCGGCCTTTCTTTTAGGGGCCGCGTGGAAGCTCGGCCTGCGTATCGGATTGACGCCGTGATTCTCGTTTCGTGATCATCCTTGGCCTTGATCCTTCGCTCAGTTGCACCGGCTGGGGCATTATCCGCACTGATGGCAGCCGCATCAGCCATATCGCCAATGGCCAGATCAAGACTGATGCCAAGGCGGATATGCCGGTACGCCTCTCTCATCTGGTCACGGCGCTTGACGCCGTGATCGCAGAGCATTGCCCGGATCGGGGTGCGTGCGAGGAAATCTTCGTCAACAAGAATCCGCAATCGACCCTTAAACTGGCACAGGCCCGCGGTGCGGTTTTGTCCGCCTGCGGTGCCGCCGGTCTGGGCGTGCGTGAACATGCAGCGCGTGCGGTCAAGAAATCGGTCGTCGGCACGGGCGGTGCGGACAAATCGCAGGTTCAGGCCATGCTCAAGGTGCTTCTACCCGGAGCTGCAATTTCCGGGGCAGACGCTGCGGATGCGCTGGCGGTTGCCATCGCCGATGCACATCTGTCCTACACGGCTCCTTCACGCTAGGTCGCATACATGTCCGCTATTCTCTCACTGCATTTTCGACTGATCGATCCAGTCGAACAAACCGCAGGAAATGATCGAACGGATTTTCGAACCAGTACAGTGTCTCATGTGTACCAGCCGTTCTCCACATGCGGCCAACCGAGACGGTAGAAAGAACTCACCGATGATCCATCTCTACGGCATTCCTAACTGCGACACGGTCAAAAAAGCGCGCAAATGGCTCGATGCAAATGATCTCGAATACACCTTTCACGATTTCAAGAAGGAAGGCGTGGACGCAGCGAAGGTGGAAGTCTGGATCGAAGAGAAGGGTGTGGATGTCGTGCTCAATCGACGCGGGACGACGTTTCGCAAACTGAGCGAGGAAGACAAGGCCGATATCGATGCCGCAAAAGCTGTCACATTGTTGAAAGAGCATCCGAGCATGATCAAACGACCGGTGGTGGAATACCCCGTCGGAATTCTGGTTGGTTTCAAGGAAGACGAATGGTCCGCAACTTTCTCCTGAGCGCGTTGGCGCTCGCAATGTCGGTAACCGCAATGGCTGATGTTCAGGCAAAAGACCCTCTGGTTATCGCCCATCGCGGCGCGTCGGGTGATCGCCCCGAACACACCCTTGCAGCCTATGAACTCGCGATCGAGCAGGGCGCTGACTACATCGAGCCGGACCTGGTGGTGACCAAGGACCTGCACCTGATCGCCCGGCATGAGAATGAGCTGTCCGGCACGACCGACATCGCCTTACGCGAAGAGTTTGAAGATCGCCGTCGTGACAAGGTCATCAATGGGCAGCGCGTCGCAGGCTGGTTTGCTGAGGATTTCACCCTTGAAGAAATCAG
>JBCAXQ010000105.1:0-9213 GCA_038534015.1 Pseudomonadota bacterium
GGGCGGTGGATCGAGAAGTTCGGGCGGATTCCCTTGCTCGAGATCTTCGCAGCAATCGGCGCATTGGCCATGGTTGTCGTTTTGATTGCTCCGACGGCCACTGACAGGATGACGCTGTATTTCGCTGCGATTGCGCTGATCATTTCGGGCAATTTGCCGCGGCTGTGGGACAGACGACCGGAGCAATACGCTGTTCGCACTGCGTTGATCCTCGCGAATTTTGCGGCGATGGTGGTGTTCCTGACGCTGGGCAACAAGGCTGGCAGTTTTGTGCCCTATCAATCAATCTTTTCGGAAAATGCCGAGTTGGGAATAACCCGTCGTGGCTTCTGAAGCCCCGCCGATCACTGTGCGGCCTGTAGAAACACGAGATTTCGACGGGCTTCGGGCGCTCTATGCGCGGGTATGGGATCGCGCCCGCGATGAGCGGTACGACCGGATGCGCTTTCGCGATACCATGGATGGCCTGCCGATCGCCGCCGTGGCCGAGGTCGAAGGACCGGACGGAAAACCCGACATCGCCGGTTTCTTCACCCTGTGGCCAATCACACTAACCGACGGGAGCTCGATTATCCCGGGCGGTGAGGCCATGGATGTTATGACCGACGAGCGGCTGCGCGGACGCGGCGTGTTTCCCTCGCTAGCCGCGGCCACTGCCCGGTTTGCGGGTGAAAGGGGCATACAAATCCTGTTCGGCGCGCCCAACGAAGCGATCTTCAAAGGCTATCTGAAAAAACTCTCATGGTCGTCGCCCGGCTTTATCCGCAGCTTTGTCCGCCCCTTGTCGGCAAAGGGCGTCGCGCCGCTTGGCGGGCTCGGCGATCCTGTTTTGGGCATCGGCATGAAAAACGCGCTGGCAGGGCACACGGTTTCACACGAGCGCCCTTCGGATGATGCCCTTTCAATTTGCCTTGAAGCAAGTGAAGGAGCGCGAAAGAACTCGGTTGGCGGAGGCGTGTTGCGGGTGCGTCGCACACCGGAATGGTACCAATTCCGCTACCAGGATGCGGGGCGGTTCGACTATCGCTGGGTCACCCTGGACAAAGGGGGGGAGCTGGTCGGATTTGCGGTCTGGGCAATCGAGATCGACCAGGCAGGCCGAATGAAACGTGCCAATCTCAACGATGTGATTGCGCCCGATGATGCAGCTGAACGCGCACTCATCGCACTGGTTGCAAACAAGGCAAAGCAGGCAGGCGCCAACTTCCTGCATGCTGTCGCTACCTCGCCTGCCCGCGCTCCGACATTCCGCAAACTCGGTTTCATTCCGCTCAAGAAGACGCCGTTGATCGCCCGCACCCTCGATGCGGCGTCGCATTCAGGCAATCCGTTCCTCGAGGACGGATGGGACCTGATTGGCGGCGATTTCGATTTCACCTGATGGTAGTTTCGATGGACCAATCAAAGGGCCGGGGCACGTTCATCATCTCGCTCGATTGCGAAGGCAAATGGGGCATGGCCGACCATCTCGGCCCGTGGCATCATGAATTCCTGCGCCGCGAGCATTTGATCCCAGCCTATCAGACGCTGGTCGATCTCTTTGGGCGCTACGAAATGCCCGCCACATTCGCCTTTGTGATGGGATTTGTCCTTGATCCGGACGAGCAAACCGAAATGGCAGCCCATTTCGTCGATACCGAAATCGAAGGCGCAAACTGGCTGGTCGATTTTCGCAAGGCCCAGATTGCCGGTGACCACGAAGGCTGGAGCTGTCCTGAAGTGCTGGAAGTGGTGCGCAATGCATCCTTGAAGCATGAGGTTGCGTGCCATGGCTTCACGCACGTACCGCTCAGCGAAGACCTGGTAGGTCGAGATCTCGTTGAGCGCGAATTGTCTGCGGCAAAACACGTGGCGGAGAAGCGCGGCATCGCGCTCGAAACGCTCGTCTATCCGCGCAATCTTGTCGGCCATACAGGTGTTCTCGCCGAAACCGGCTTCAGCGGATATCGCCAGCGACCTCCGGTTCGGGGCAAGGCTGGGGCGCTATTGGCGGAGCTCAATCCGATAGATCGCTCGCAGCTATCATTACCCAAAGACGGCGAACTTACGGTTGTACCCTCGGGCGAGATGCTCAATTGGCAAAGCGGCCCGCGCAAGCTGATCCCGCGTGCCGCCAGCCGACTTCGCTGGAAAGCTCGGCTTGAGGACGCCGCCAAATCCGGCGGGGTGGCTCACATCTGGCTTCACCCACACAACATCATTGATGCGCCGGGGACGCTGGAAAGACTGGAAGATGTGTTGGGAGAAGCCGCTCGCCTGCGCGATGCGGGAAAGCTTGTCGTCAAAACACAGGCCGAGTACTGCGCCGCACCATGATCGTATCGGACAGCAAGCGCTTTGTTTTCGTCCACGTGCCGAAAACAGCAGGAAAGAGCGTATCCGCCGCCCTGCAGCCCTATGCTGCGAAAGGTGTCGCGAGCGATTTGCATATACACGAGACGATCAGCGAATTTTATCAGCGAGTTCGCAAGCAGGGCCGCAAAACCCCATTCGACTTTCGGCGCAAGAGCCGCGCCAAAGATGCCTCGGCACAGTATGCCGACTATTTCAGCTTCGGCTTCGTGCGGAACCCATGGGCGCGAGCGGTCTCTTCATTCGGATACCTGCGCAAAGTCGACCTGCCCGAAACCCGCGATCTTGATTTCGATCGCTTTATTGCGGACCTTGATAGCGGCGCCCACTATCTTCGCTCAATCCTGATACCGCGGCCGCAGATCGACTATTTCACCGATTATCGCGGAGACATCATTGTTGATCAGATCGGCAAGTACGAATCGCTTGCGGATGATTTTGCATCCATCTGTGAACGGATTGGCATCGGCCTGCAGCTCGAGTGGCGCAACAAGTCGGATCATGGGTCGTATGTAGACTATTTCGACGATGCAAAGCGTCTGGTGATCGAACGGATCTACGCTCGCGATATCGAAGCCTTCGGATACCGGTTCGATGACGCCGCCTAATAGCGCGCCAAAGCAGGTTGTCTTCCACATCGGCCATATGAAGACTGCGACCACCCTGCTTCAGGAAGATGTGTTCCCGCGCATCGAAAACACGGCGTTCTATTGCTACCCCAGCGGCTTTCCCCAACGGTGTTCCGAACTGCGGCTGCACCCGGATGGCACCGCGCTGACCAGGCTCGCGAGCGAGATGCGGTCCTGGATCGTGCAGTCACCAGCACCGCTGCAATTGTTCAGCTGGGAAGGGCTGCTCGGAGATTACCTGCACAATTACCGTGGGCGCAGCACAATGATGGACGTGATCCGGGCCGTATCCGCCGATGCCACGATCCTTATCGTAACGCGGCGGCAGGCCGATCTCGTCAACTCGCTCTACAAGCAGGCGCTGCATCGCGGACATTCGCCCAGCATAGCCAATTTCACCAATTGGGACGGGACGGCGCTGAAGGAATTCCGGCCGGGGGCACCCGCCAATATCGAAGTCGACGCGCTCAATTTCGACCGGACCGCACGAACCTTCGAAGACGAATTCGGCCCCGAAAACGTCCACATTATCGCCTATGAATGGCTGCGCCAGGACCCCGAGCGGTTCTACACAACGTTGGAAGAATGCTTCGGCCAGAACGTGCCCCGTGCGCGCGTCGGCCGCAGCAGCAATGTGGGGTACAAATCCCGCGCGGCCCGCATCGCGCGCATACTCAACCCCCTGTTTCGATCGCCGGGAACCGAGGCGGGTATCCTGCCTTACCGTCCCTTTGACTCCGCGATCGCGCGCACAAAACGCGGCACGATGTCCAGGCGCTTGCTTTCGGCCATCAACAGCTTGCTTGACCCGCGCTTTTACCTTCAGAATCGCCTGGTAGAAACAGTGGGTGGCAGTTCCGATCTGCTGACGCCCGCGATCAGGGAGGCCATTGGCGAGAAATGCGCGGCGTCGAATCAGGCACTCGATACGCGCCGCGGATTGGGCCTTCGCGACCTGGGCTATTGGTAAGGCGCGGCCCATGATCGCAAAGGTTCTCGATGCCTTCAAAGGGCGATTGGCCAAGACTACCGGCCTGACTTTCGTGCTGCGGGTCGGCAATGTTGGCATCAATTTCGTGATCGCGATCATTCTGGCGCAATCGCTGGGCCCGGACAATTATGGCCTCTATTCCATCGTCCTCGCTCTGCTGACGGTTCTGGCCATCCCAGCACAGTTCGGCATTCCTGCCCTGGTTATCCGCGAGGTCAGCAGGGCCCGAGCCGACAAGGCGGTGTGGCGGTTTCACGATATCAGCCGGTGGGCCCATCGATTGAGCCTTTCGATCGGTGTTCCGCTCGCCATCATCGTTGCATTGCTCGCCTGGCTGCCCACCGGGGTGTTCGATGCAAAAGAGGCGATCGTCCTGCTGGCGGGTGTGGTGCTGATCGTGATGTTGCCGCTGCGCGCACTGCGGTCTGGGTTGATCCGCGGGCTTGATCGCGTGGTGCTGGGCCAGATCCCCGGGCAGGTCGTGCAACCGCTTATCCTGTTATCGCTGCTGTTGACGCTGATATTTGCCCCTGCCCTTATGGAGCAGACATTAAGCTTGACCCCGTTTACCGCGATGGCAGCCTATTCCATTGCAGTCATCCTCGCCTGGATCATCGGCGGCGCAATGCTGGTGTGGCTGCTGCGCACAGTGGAGCGCAAGCGCGAAGAGCGCTGGGTTATTCCGGGCTGGAAAAGCGCATTGATGGCGTTCGGACTGACCAACGCGATGGTGCTGGTGGACAAACAAGTCGGTCTGCTGATCCTGGGCGTCACCTCCGAAAATGCCGAAGCCGGCTTCTACAAGGTAGCCGCGCAGGCAGCGACATTCACGGCCATGGGATACGTTGCTGCCAATATGGCTTTGGGACCAGGCGTTGCGAAAGCGTGGCGTGAAGGGAAACGCGATGTTGTGCAGGCGGCCGTCATCCGAGGGTCACGCCTTTCAAGCCTGTTTGCTGCGCCTGCGGCTCTCGTTTTTCTGGTCGGAGGTCAATTGTTTCTCGAACTCCTGTTCGGAGCGGACTACCTGCCAGCCTGGCCCGCCATGGCGCTGCTGGTCATCGGGCAGTTCATCAACTGCGCTTTCGGATCCAGCACGGTCCTGTTGAATATGAGCGGCAATGAAAAGCAGAACACGCGGGCTTTTCTGATCGCGTTGGCCATCAATGTCGCCCTGGCATTCGCACTGACGCCTTCTCTGGGAGCAGTCGGGGCTGCCGCCGCGACGCTGATCGGCATCACCCTGCGCAACGTCATTCTCTGGCGTGCCGCCCACCGTTTGTGCGGGATGGAAACCGGCTTTTGGGGACGGATACCGTCTGCCGCCGGGCAGAGTCGAACTTAGGCAGCGAGCTCGCGCGCTGCAGCCACAACATCTTCGACATAAATGGGATCATCAGCGAAAGTGGCAAGCGCCGCAGCGCTCATCTCCGCATAAGCATCGCGATCCGCCATGATCCCGGCCAGCCGTTTCGCGGTGCTTTCATGACCGTCGAAGATCAGCGCGTTTTCGCCATCCTTGCAGTAAACCGCCATTTGCCCCACCGGTGTCACCACCGGGACGAGCGCATGCTGCAAAGCCTCGACGACACCCATCGCCATCCCTTCATGATCGGAAAGCTGAAGAAAGAAACGCGCATCCTTGGCCAGATCGGCGATTTCGTCGCGTCCAACCGGATCGAGGATGGTGACCCTGTCTGCAATTCCCAGCTTCTCAGCCTGCGCGAGCAAGTCAGCCTTCACGCCATGGTCCGGACCGGCCAGCAGAAATCGGGCATCTGCATTCGAGTTTGCGACTGCTGCAAACAGGTCGATCGCCCGATCAATACGTTTTTGCTGTGCCAGCCGGCCCCAATAGATGAATTTGGGCTCAGCACTTTGGCGCGGCGTTGCGGCAGGCCTATCAAGCTTCAACGAAATGATCCGTGATCGCTGTTTCTGCGAGGGCGAAAGGCGCGCATCCAGCGTAGCCTGCGAATCCACCCAGATTTCATCAGAGAAAGCGCGCATGATCGCCGTCACAATCCGGTCCACCGGGTTGGCGACCCGCTCATTGTGCACAAAGGTGACGAACTTGCATTTTCGAAACAGCAGCTTGAACGCCACGAACGCGCCAAAAGTTCGCCACAGCGAAAACACGACGACGGCGGGATCCAGTTCCCGTGCCGTTCTAATCGCTCCAGAAAGGCTCTTCGGAGAAAATGCAAAGCCGGTGTCGTTCCCGGTAAGATGGGGGTTCGCGGTCGCGCCTTCGCCCGTGTACAGGCCATTGAACATGGCGTGGACATGGACGTTCGCGTCCAGATCGAGCGTTGCGCTGCGCGCTGCGATTTCCGCGCCCCCGATACCATCCTGGGGAATCAGATGCAGCACTGTCGGATTGATGCTGGGCGAACCACGCTCGGCGGGCATGAATGCTGGGTCCAGTTTGGGTTGATGAGACACGGGAGGCCATGCCGCGCGAGCCGCATCAATTCAAGCATTTGCATGAATGTAACCTTGGCGCTCGCTTCGCCGCGCAAAGCTTGCCATAGCACCGGCTCGTCGGCATACGGATTGGGGCGCAGACTCACTGTCGCGCCTTACATGAGGGATAAGAAAACAGGTTTCATGGCGAGTACGACAGGAAATTCGCGTGTGATGGGGTGTATTGCGCTGGTTGCGGCCATTGCGGTTGCCGGATGTGCGACGCGCGGCGGCCCCGTTCCCTATGACGTGCCCAACTTCGGTGCGCCGGACCGCGCTTACAGCGACATTCCCTCCCAGGAGCTTATCGCGCCCCTCGATAAACTGCAGATCAGCGTGTTCCGGGTGGCGGACATTTCCGGCGACTACGAGGTCTCGGTCGGTGGCCGGGTTTCGATGCCGCTCATTGGTGAGGTGGTCGCGGTCAACCGTACACCGGCGGAACTCGCACAAACTCTCGAACAGCTTTACGATGCCCAATACCTTCGCAATCCGGACGTATCCGTCACCATAACGGCGAGCGTGAAGAGCAGGGTGACAATCGATGGCGGTGTAAACACTCCGGGCGCATTCAACGTGCGCGGCGGCACGGATCTGATGACTGCTGTCGCCATGGGCGGCGGGCTGAACGATGTCGCCAATGAACGGCGCATCGCAATTTTCCGCCAGATCGAAGGGGAAACGCGCGTTGCCGCGTTTGACCTCAAAATGATCCGTGCAGGGGAAGCCGAGAATCCCGCAGTCTATCCGGGCGATATTGTCTTCGTAGATAGTGTTCAGGGGACACCGCCCTACATCGCCGAAATCTTGCGCGGGATCAGCACGCTGGCCCTGTTCGCACGGATCCTTTGATTTCTCGGGAAAAGTATAAGCCATGAACACTCCGAGCAATAACGGCCGCAGCGATTACACCGCCGCCAGCAAGCCCGCAGGAAGCGATCCTGATACAGGATCCGGCTACCCTGCTGATGAAGCCTATTATCCCGCACCCTTGAAGGCCACTGACCTTGGCCTCGTACAGCTTCGGCGGGCGATTATCGAGCGGCGCTGGCTGATCCTTGGCTGTATCGCCGTCGGCCTTGCAATCGCGCTTGCCATCAGCTTGCTCCAAACACAGCTCTATCGCGCCAAGGTGTTGATGGAACTGAACCCGCCGCAGGTCGAGATTCTGGACAATGGCCCCATTTCATCGGGGCGTGCCCAGCAGGCCTTCCTCGAAACGCAGTATGGCCTGCTTGAAAGCGAGGCATTGGCAACGCGGGTCGCGCGAGAGCTCAACCTTGCGTCCGATTCAAAATTTGCAAACCAGGAAGCGTCAAGGGAGCAGCGGCTACAGCAGGCATCTTCGCGTCTGCGCGCTGGACTGACGGTTGAGCCGGAACGCGGCAGCCAACTCGTCACGCTTTTTTTCACGTCGGATGACCCGCAGCAGGCATCGCAGATAGCCAATGCCTATGCCGAAAACTTCATCGAGTCCGGTTTTGAACGAAACTTTGGCGCGACTTCGGTTGCGCGCGAACTGCTCGAAGAACAGCTGGCTTCGACCAAGGCCGAGCTTGAGGATTCTGAGCGCCAATTGAACATATACGCCCAGGAATTGGGCATTGTGACCAGCCAGACCACCGGATCCGACGGGCAAACCGTCGATGGCGGCAGCCTTGAGGATCAGTCACTTGTCGCGCTCAACGACGCGCTGACCACCGCTCGCATTGCTCGGATCGATGCCGAGCAAGCCTATCGTAAGGCGCAGGCCTCTGGGCCCACAACCGAAGTTGTTCGAGACACGGCAGACCTGCGCCGTGAGCGTGAGCGGCTTCAGGCCGAATTCCAGCAGAAATCGGCCATCTTCCGTCCCGATTATCCCGAGATGATCGAGCTGCAGCGCCGGATAGCCCAACTCGACTCCTCGATTGCAAATGAAACCGAAGCCTTGACCGGAGGTGGTCTCAACAGCCTGCGATCAGCCTTTCAGGCGGCGCAGAGCGCAGAAGCCGAACTGGAAAACCGGGTCAATTCGCTGAAGGGCGAAGTCCTGTCACAGCGCGGACAATCAATCGAAGCCAATATACTCCAGCGCGAAGTTGATACCAACCGCGCACTCTACGACGCGCTGTTGCAACAGTACAAAGAGATTGGCGTGGCAGGCGATGTCGGAAAAAGCCCAATCTCTGTGGTTGACCAGGCGCGTCCGCCATCGAGCCCGTTCCGCCCGAATATTCCGCTCAACCTGCTGGGCGGGCTTTTTGCGGGCCTTGTGATCGGCCTGTTGCTGGCTATCGCGTTCGAATTGATCTTCGACACTGTCAAACTGCCAGGCGATGTGCGGCAACGCATGGGTCTGAGGTTGCTGGGTGTGATCCCCGAATCATCGGAGGATGTCGAAGCGACCGAAGCGCTGGAAGATCCCAAATCCAACATTTCGGAGGCCTATGCCTCGGCGAGGACCGCACTGCAGTTCCTCCGCGATGGAGGGGGGCCGCAGATTGTCTTCATCACGTCAACACGACCGGCAGAAGGGAAATCGACCACTGCATTCGGATTGGCTCGCAGCTATGCCCGGATTGGTAAGAAGACGCTGTTGATCGACGCGGATATGCGCCGCCCGACATTCCAAGGCCGCTCTGGTCGCGATGGCGGATTGATGCGTCTGCTGACCAGCGAAGACTCATTGGCTCAGCACGTTGAACAATCGGGTGTGACCGATCTCAGCCTGGTGGTCGCTGGACGCGGGCAGGGCAATGCAGCAGAATTGCTGGCCTCCGCCCGGCTGCGAGT
>JBCAXQ010000106.1:0-9124 GCA_038534015.1 Pseudomonadota bacterium
CCATCGGGATTGTCGTCATCGCGAACGCTCAGTCCCGAAAGCTGGACCATGGTCGCAGCCAGATCGGCGATCCTGACAGGCTTACCCATGTCGAGCACGAAGACCTCGCCGCCCTTGGCCATGCCGGCAGCCTGAATCACCAGCAGCGCAGCCTCTGGAATGGTCATGAAGTATCGGGTCACGTCCTTGTCTGTCAGCGTGATCGGACCGCCCAATTCGATCTGCTGGCGGAACAAAGGCACCACCGAGCCCGATGATCCCAGCACATTACCGAAACGGACCATGGAAAAGCGCGTATCGCCATCGCGTTCGGCGTAGCCTTGGAGGATTTGCTCTGCGGCGCGCTTGGTGGCCCCCATGACATTGGTGGGGCGTACGGCTTTGTCAGTGCTGATCAGGATGAAATCCTTGACCTTCGCTGCCTGCGCTGCGCGCACCATGGTGTAGGTGCCGACGATATTGTTGCGGATCGCCTCCAGCGGATTGGCTTCGACCAAAGGAACATGTTTGTAGGCAGCCGCATGGTAGATCGTTTCGACTCTGTGCGCCGCGATCACTTCGTTGATACGTTGTTCGTCACAGACCGACCCCAGCACTGGGACAATCTCGATGTCGCCCAGCCGCTCTTCCCGAGTAAAGGTCTCCAGCTCACGGTGGATCGAATAGAGCGCAAACTCGCTCACTTCGAACAGCACCAGTTTGCGGGCCTTGAGCTTTGCGATCTGACGGCACAGCTCACTACCGATTGATCCACCAGCGCCAGTCACCATCAGCACTTTGCCGACGGTCGTGCGGCCCAGCAGAAGCTCGTTGGGCGCAACCGGTTCGCGCCCCAGCAAATCTTCGATTTCGAGTGGGCGTATATCCGTGACGGCAACATTGCCAGCGGCGATGTCTTTCATCTGCGGCAGGGTCTTAACGCCGACCTTCAGGTCTCCCAGCGCCTGGACGATGGCGCGGCGACGTTTGCGAGTGGCACCTGGCAGCGCGAGCAGGACATCATCGGCGAGCGTCATCTTGATCACGCCCGGCAGGTTGCCAGCCCAATAGACTTTCACCCCGTCGAGCCTTTGTCCTGCGAGCCGCTTGTCATCGTCGAGATAGCCAATCACCTGCATTTCCGGGGCCGAAGCGATCGCGTTGACGGCCTGCTGTCCGGCATCACCTGCGCCATAGACCAGCACTTTGCGCTTCTCTCCATCGAAATGGGTGCGATGCAGCACATCGACCATGAGGAAGCGCGCCATGACTCGGGCGGCGGTGACAAAGCCGAGAAAGATGATCGGCTGCATTATCCCCGCCGTTCGCGGCACTTCGGGCACGCTGATCACCGTGTAAACGAACGCCATTGCGACGGCATAATAGAGAGCAGCGCGAACCAGAGTGCGCAACATGCCGAGCCCGACATAGCGGAAAATTGTCCTGTAAACGCCGGAGAAATAGAAGGTCGGAACCATCAGTATGACCGCGCCGATGGTAAGGCGCGAAGCGCCCAGATCCCACAGGATCCATTCGCCCACTCTCAGAGAATAAGCGATCCAGATCGACTGCAGCAGCAACATCAGGTCGACGAAGAATACGATCAGTTGCTTCTGGCCGCGCGACAGCACTGCGAGCCGCTGGAGCAGCTCGGTCATGCGATCGACGACCTGTATGGCAATCTGCCTCATTCGGGTCTGACCCTTCCCATTTCGAAGCGCTCTAGTGCAATTTTCTCAACGACGCGAATCGCTTAACCCTTCGCGCGGTCAAGCGTGTGACGGCTCAGATACCGTGGTATTCCTTGTACCAACGGACAAAGTTGGGAACGCCGACATCAATGGTGGTGGTTGGCTGGTAGCCGAGGTCGCGCTGGATTGCGTCGATATTGGCAAAGGTGCGCTGCACGTCGCCATCCTGCATCGGCAGCATCTCCATATCGGCTTTGCGTCCGCATTCATGCTCGAGGATTTCGATCACCTTCATCAGATGTTCGCAGCGGTGGTTGCCGATATTGTAGAGTGCGTGCGGCTTGGTGCTGCCGCCTGCTTTCTCTTCCCCGTTGTCGGCAGGTGGATTGTCCAGGCATGCGACAACGCCCGAAACGATGTCGTCGATATAGGTGAAATCGCGAAACATTTCGCCATGGTTGAAGACCGGTATGGTGTCACCGGCCAGGATCGCCTTGGTGAAGATCCACATCATCATGTCGGGCCGACCCCAAGGGCCGTAAACAGTGAAAAAACGAAGCCCGGTCAACGGCATGCGATACAGATGGGCGTAGGTCTCGCTCATCAGCTCGTCCGCCTTCTTGGTCGCGGCGTATAGCGAGAGCGGATGATCAACCCGATCCTCGACGGCAAAGGGCAGTTTGGTGTTGCCACCATAGACGCTCGAAGAGCTGGCATAGACCATATGTTCGGCCCCGCGATGGCGCGCAATCTCGAGCATGTTGAGATGCCCCACGAGGTTGGCCTGCACATAGGCATGCGGGTTCTCGATCGAATAGCGGACGCCGGCCTGCGCGCCGAGGTGTACGATTCGGTCGAACTTCTCATCGGCCAGCACCGTTTCGAGTGCCGCCATGTCGGAAAAATCGACCTTGTGAAATGCGAACTGGTCGCCGCCAATCTCTTGCAGGCGGCTTAGGCGATCCTCTTTCAGGCTCACCTGATAATAGTCGTTGAGATTGTCGATAGCGACGACTTCATCACCTCGGGCGAACAGACGATGGGCCAGGGTCGAGCCAATGAATCCGGCACCGCCGGTTATGAGAACTCGCATATTTTCTGCTCCTAAAGCGTCCAGTCGGCGCTGCGACCCAGCGAACCTTTCAGATCAGCCAGCAGGCCGCCTTCGTTCGCAAGATCACGCAGCGCGTCTGCACCCATTGCAAGGTAATGTTTGTGCGGCACCGCCAGCAGCACGAGATCATAGCTGCGTTCAAGCGCATTTGCATCCAGAGTGATGCCATATTCGTGCTTCGCCTCGTCTGGGTCGGCGAGAGGATCATGCACCGTCACGTCATGACCAAGCTCGCCAAGAGACGCAGCAAGGTCGGCAACTTTCGAATTGCGCAGGTCCGGCACGTTTTCCTTGAAGGTCAGGCCAAGGACCAATGCGCTGCCAGGTTTGAGGTCGCGCGCCGCATGCAGCCGGTCTGCCGTCCAGCGCGCCATGCCATCGTTCACGCCGCGTCCGGCCAGAATCACTTTCGGGTCGTGGCCGAGCGAAGTCGCGCGATGGGCAAGGTAGTACGGGTCGACCCCGATACAGTGCCCGCCAACAAGGCCGGGCGTGAAGGGCAGGAAGTTCCATTTGGTGTTTGCCGCTTCGAGCACGTCCCACACCGAAATGTCCATCGCGCCAAATATCTGCGCGATCTCGTTCATGAAAGCGATGTTGATGTCGCGCTGGGCATTCTCGATCACCTTGGCCGCCTCGGCAGCGCGGATCGATGCGGCCTGGAACACGCCGCCGCTGGTGACTGCGCCATAGAGCGCGGAAATCTTTTCTAGCGCTTCAGGCGTCTGACCCGAAACAACCTTGGTGATCTTGTCGATCGTGTGTTCGCGGTCTCCTGGATTGATCCGCTCCGGCGAATAACCGAGAAAGAAGTCTTTGCCGCATTTGAGGTCGGATACCGCTTCCAGGATCGGCCCGCACAGATCTTCGGTCACGCCGGGATAGACAGTGCTTTCGAAGACGATGATCGGGGTCCGGCCAG
Organism: Pseudomonadota bacterium; assembly: GCA_038534015.1. GTDB lineage: Bacteria > Pseudomonadota > Alphaproteobacteria > Sphingomonadales > Sphingomonadaceae > Erythrobacter. Next base: position 3,707 of record JBCAXQ010000106.1, read on the forward strand.
CAGCAGCCGCGTCCTTGATCATGCGCCCGACCGTCCGCGTGGCGGCTTCGACGATGGACAGGTCGGGGTTCTTGTCTTCATCGATCGGGGTTGGGACGGTGACGATGTAGAAATCGGCTGGCCCCACCGCTGCTGCATCGGATGTTAATGCGAGAGTGGATGCCTGCATCCGCTCCGCATCTATCTCGTCGGTGCGGTCGAAGCCTGTTTCGAGTTCGGCGATGCGTGCCTTATCGACATCAAAACCAATGCAATCGCAGGTTTTCGCCAGTGCCACCGCCAGCGGCAGCCCGACATAGCCAAGCCCGATCACGGCGACGCGCTGTGTTGTCACATCAAAGTCGGCTGGCATGCTGAAAGGAAATCCTTGAGTTTCACAGTCAAAGTCGCGCGGCCCTTAGGCTGTGCTGGGCGCGCAATCAACCGATGTGTCGGTCATGGATTGTCGGACATGTGCCGGATTGGAGCGGGCTCAACTGACCGCGATGTCGGGCGCATCTTCCTGTTTCATGCCGACAACGTGGTAACCTGCGTCGACATGATGCGTTTCGCCGGTCACTCCGGAAGACAGATCAGACAGGAAGTACAGCCCTGAACCGCCGACATCGTCGATGGTGATGTTGCGGCGGAGCGGCGAATTCAGCTCATTCCACTTAAGGATGTAGCGGAAATCGCCGATACCGCTGGCTGCCAATGTCTTTACCGGCCCGGCGCTGATCGCATTGACCCGGATGTTCTGCGGGCCAAGGTCGTTGGCAAGATATTGCACGCTTGTTTCCAGCGCCGCCTTGGCCACTCCCATCACATTGTAGTGCGGGATCACCTTCTCTGCCCCATAGTATGTCAGCGTCAGGATGCTGCCGCCATCAGGCATCATTTCCGCTGCGCGCTTGGCCACTGCGACCAGCGAATAGGCGGAGATGTTCATCGTCATCAGGAAGTTGTCGAGGCTGGTATCGACATACTTTCCGCGCAGTTCGGCCTTGTCGGAAAACCCGATTGCGTGGACGACGAAATCGATCGTGTCCCAGCGGCTTTTGAGCGCGTCAAAGGCGGCATCGAGCGCAACCATATCGGACACATCGCATTCAAACGTGAAGTCGCTGCCAAGCTGCTCGGCGAGTGGCTTTACCCGTTTGGCCAAAGCTTCGCCCTGATACGAAAAAGCCAATTCGGCACCGTGTTCGGCGAGTTGTTTGGCAATTCCCCACGCTAGCGACTTGTCATTGGCGAGGCCCATGATGAGCCCGCGTTTTCCCTGCATGAGACCGGTCATTGCGGTGTCTCCTCGGTTTGTGTCCCCGCGTTTCTGACCGACGTGTTTTGATCGGCAGGCTTCGCGAGAGCAGCATTCAATTCTGCGCCAATAACCAGTCCCAGCCCCACGAGCCAGAAAAAGAACAGCGCGATGATGATCCCGGCCAAGCTGCCATAGGTCAAATTGTAGGTGAAGAACCCGCGCAGGATCGGAGGCAGCGCGCTGGAAACGACGAGCCACCACAACGCAGTGGTCAGCGCCCCTGGCCATTTCGGATAGGCCTTTGAGCGATATTCCTCCGGTGTCAGCGTCAGGAACAGCATGTAGAGCGATCCGAACAGGCCCACAGCAGGGACAATGCGCGAGAGCCGCAATGTGTCGATCGCCTGATAAAGCTGCGGAAATTGTGCGTCGATCACTTGCTGTGCCGTGCCGATCGCGACCTGTGCGAACAGCGAGACCATCAACAGCACGACTGCACCCAGGATCAGCCCGGCCGACAACAGTCGATATTTCCAGAAGGCATGGATTGGTTCAGTGCCATAGGCGCGGCGCAGGATATCGCGAATGGTTTCGATCAGGCTCGACACCGTCCAAAGCGCCACCGCCGCGCCGAACCACAACAGCCAGCCAGAACGCGCGCCCATAGTGTTCGTCGCGACGGGGGCGATCACTTCGCGGACCAGCGGCGGCATCGCGATGAGCACCGTTTCGACCAGCGCATCGCTGTTCTCCTTGCCCCCGATCAGTTCAAACAGGGCGGCGCCGAGAATAAAGAATGGAAAGATTGCTAGCATTGAAAGATAGGCGAGATTTCCGGCATGGATGAAACCGTCATTCCACGTGCCGACCGCTGTCTTCTTGATGGTCTCGAATGCCCGCGTGCCGGGCCCAAGCAGGCCCCAAAGCCTCTGATTCAGCCGGGCCGGGCCCTGGTCGCTCGCGCTCATTGCCCGCCCGAGCCGCTTACAGTCCGAACTTGTCGCGAGGTTTGGCGGGGTCGCTCCAATCATCGATCAGCCCGGACAGCTCATCAAGATTGTCAGGCAGCTGGATTTCGAGCGTGACCAATTGGTCTCCGCGCGCGCTTTTGCTTCCGGCCCCCTTCTTCGTCCAGCCCTTGCCGCCCAACCGCATAACCGTCCCGCCATTGGTGCCCGGTTTGATCGTCAGCATCACCGGGCCATCCACGGTGGGGCACTTCACTTTCGCACCACGCACCGCTTCGTCGAGCGTGATCGGCAAATCCATGCGGATGTGGTCGCCATCGCGGCGGAAAAACGGGTGGCTGCCGATCTCTACGATGACCAGCCCATCGCCCGGGCCGCCTGCCCCCTGTTGGCCTTTGCCTTTGAGGCGCATCTGGGTCCCATCCTCAACTCCGGCAGGAAGCTTGAGGTCGATCGTCTTACCATCGGCCAGCGTTATGCGCTGATCGCGGCCAGCCGCCGCATCAATAAAAGGCACGGCGAGGCGATACTGAATGTCTGCGCCCCTTTTCTTCGGGGGCGGAGGCGGCCTTTGGCCGAATCCGCGTCGCGCACCGCCGCGTGCTCTGCCACCACCGCCACCAAACAGTCCTTCAAACAAATCGCCTAAATCCATATCATCAGGGCTGAACCCACCGAAATCCTCGGCGCTGTGGCCGCGAGCGCCGCCGGGGCCGCGCCCACCCATTCCGGCAAACGGATTGGCCGGATTGCCTTCGGCATCGATCTCGCCCCGGTCAAACTGCGCGCGGGTCGCTTTGTCCGACAGCAGATCGTACGCTTTGGTCACATCGGAGAATTTCTCGGATGCTTTGGGATTGTCTGTGTTGCGGTCGGGGTGCAGCTCCTTGGCGAGCTTGCGATAGGCGCTCTTGATCTCCTTTTCGGAGGCCGTGCGCGCAACGCCAAGTGTGCTGTAAGGATCGCCCATGGCGTGTTAGCTAGGTGAGACAGTGCCGGGGCGCAAGCGGGCTGTGCGAGGTTTCCAAATCCTCGCGCGCGCCTTTCCTACTGAAAGCTCTGCGTCTAACCCGCTTGGCATGCGCATCATCTCCTCCCATATCTTCTGCAACATCAATGCTGCGCATACGGGGCTTCCGTTTTTGCCCTTGAACACTGTCTCATGTGTTTCAAGCGTGGCGTACGAACGACGAGTTGAGCGATAATGAGTGAATTGACCGGCCTTGACGACTCGCAGCTTGCTGACAGCGAGATACCCACTGGCGCGGATCCCTATGCGCTGTTCGACCAGTGGCTTGCCGAGGCCAAGGCGAGCGAGCCAAACGATCCCAACGGGATGGCCCTGGCGACCGCTTCTGCCGACGGCGCCCCGTCCGTACGGATGGTCCTGCTTAAGGGGCATGGACCGGAAGAAAGCGGGCAGGGAGGGTTCACCTTTTTCACCAACTCGGAAAGCCGCAAGGGCGGTGAGATCCGCGCGAACATGCAGGCCGCGCTGCTGTTTCACTGGAAGAGCCTGCGGCGCCAGATTCGCATCGAAGGCCCGTTGCAGGAGGTGTCGTCTGAGCGAGCCGATGCGTATTTCCATTCGCGCCCATACAAGAGCCAGGTTGGCTCAGCGGCCAGCGACCAATCGCGACCGCTTGAAACCCGCAGCGACTATGTCAATCGGGTCAAGGCACTGCATGCCGAGTTTGAAGCGGCGGGCGAAGTTCCACGACCCGATCACTGGACCGGCTTTACCCTGGTGCCTGCCCAAATCGAATTCTGGAAGGATCGCGATAACCGCTTGCATGATCGGCGCCTTTTCACACGCGCAGAGGCCGACATGGGCTGGACGGATACGCTGCTCTACCCATGAGCAACAGCGCCACTCTCAACCGCAGCGCCGCTATCGCATCGATTGCGACGGCGCTGTTCCTGATCGGGTTGAAAACGTGGGCGACCTTTGAAACCGGGTCAACCGCCATGCTTGGCAGCCTGGCCGACACCGCGCTGGACCTGGTTGCCTCTTTGGCGACTTTGGTGGGGGTCTGGATTGCCGCCCAGCCCGCAGACGAGAAACATAGGTTTGGCCATGGGAAAGCGGAATCGCTGGCGGCGATGTTCCAGGTCATCCTGATCGCCCTTTCGGCGTCGGCCATCGGGTTTCGGGCGGCGGTAAACCTGATCGAGGGAAAGCGGACAGCATCTGCGGATGAAGGCATCATCGTTTCGGTCGTCGCGATAGGGGCTACGCTCGGCCTGATCGCCTGGCAGCGATATGTGATCAGACGCACCGGCTCGGTCGCAATCGAAGCCGATAGTGTCCATTATCAATCCGATCTGCTGCTCAATCTGGCGGTCATCGCCGCGCTGGTGCTGGACCAGTATCTTGGCCTGACCGGGGCCGATCCGCTGTTCGGGATCGGCATAGCCGTTTGGTTGCTGTGGAGCGCCTGGGGCACAGCTCGCAAGGCGGTCGACAATCTGATGGATCGCGAGTGGCCCGAAGACAAACGGCGCAAACTGGTCGAACTGGCAGCAAGGCATCCCGAGCTGGAAAGCCTGCACGATCTGCGCACGCGCACCAGCGGCACCATGGATTTCGTCCAGTTTCACGTCGATTTGCCGGGGGCGATGTCGGTCGAGCAGGCGCATGACATCATCGAGCGGGTCGAAGCCGATTTGATGCAGCACTTCCCCGATATGGAATTGCTGATCCATATCGATCCGGAAGGCCACGTTGACGAACCTGGCGATCCGCTGCGCGAGGCCGATGAGTTCGAACAATTGGAGCCGAAGGATTGAACGGAACCCCGTACTGGCAGGTTGAGGCATTTGCGGATCGGCCCGGCGCGGGCAATCCGGCTGGCGTGTTCCTGCTGGATAGCTGGCCTGGTGATGAATGGCTGCAATCGGCCGCCGCCAAACTCAAGTTGCCGGCAACGGCGTTCCTCGTCCCGAGTGACGCAGTCGATGTCGACTACGAGATTTGCTGGTTCTCACCCAAAAGCGAGATCGCCCTTTGCGGTCATGCTTCGCTTGCGAGCGGGCATGTCCTGCTCGAGCGAGACGGCGGAGAAGATGTCCGCCTGCAAACGCGCCGGGCTGGCATAGTCGAGGTGGCAATGGCGGGAAGGGCAAGCTCATAGCCTTCGCCGTTCCTGCGCACCTCGACTATGCCAGCCCGGCGCGTTTGCAGGCGCACATCTTCTCCGCCGTCTCGCT
>JBCAXQ010000107.1:0-9083 GCA_038534015.1 Pseudomonadota bacterium
CTCGATCCACCGTCCCCGGAACATAAAGTACACGATACATGGCACACCCGTAAGCGCGACGTGAAGGAATGCGCCCTCTGCATTGGCTGCCCCCCCTTCGCCGAAATAGTTTTCCGCGTACCGATCAATGCGGAAGTCCGTGACGGTTACAAAGTACAGCACAATTACGAAGACCGCTGCGGCTGCAGCGCCCTTTGCGATCGGTTTCAGATCCGCTTCGAGCGCAACAACAAACAGCAGCGCAAGGGCGGTAAAGTGGAATGTCGAGGCGAACAGGATCAAGGCGATCCGGCCCCAGAGCGGCAATCGGTACCAGAACCCGACCGCGATGAAGATAATCCCCATCGCCGTTGCCTGGCGCATCCCGCTCATGGCGACCGCGATGGAAAGGTACGGCACCGCCGCAATCACCGCGAGCATCGGTTCTTCGACTGATCGGGCCACCGCAACCACCCCGGCCACGAAAACCAGGGCGGAAATGAAGGCCAAACCCTGCACGCCCAGGCCCAGCTGGTCACAGATTATGGCCACCAGAGACCACCCAAACTCACCCTGCGCCACCAGCTCACCGAACGGCATGACGGGTAGCCGTTCCGCCTGCATGGTGTAGGCAAACCAGTCTGGCCCGATGTCGTAGCGCAATCCGATCAGGCCGGTGAAGATCACGAGCACGAACAGCAGCCCGATGCCGCCCTGTGTCTGGCGGTTGGTGAACAGCCCGAAAAAGGCGGGCAAACCAATCAAGATGAAATAGGGATACATGCGCGTTGGTGCGTTCAGAGTGTTTTCTTGCAATTGCCTTGTTGGGCCGTCTCTTGTCTTCGCGGGGTTATCCCAAGCAGACGGGGAAGGCCACCCGCGAATTGACTGGCAATACGGCTTGCGGCAACGGACGTTGCAGAAGCCCCGATAGCGATAGGGAGCCGCGCAGTTGCGCTCGCACCATGCCCGAATTCCCGCCCCACATTCCGGATACGCCTGCCAGCCCTGAAGAGGAACGCCGGGCTGCTCTGGAGACGACAGCCAATCGCCAGCTTGCGGCGATGGCGGCGAGGCTCAAGGATGCCCCACTGGCCTGGCGGCAAGAACTGCCCATCACCGGTTCCCTCGATGCCGCCACTGCACTCAGCCAGATTGAGATGGCCGGCAAGGGTGTGCGCTCAGCACAGATCGCGCTGTGGCTATCCTGTTTGGCCGCAATGCTGGCCGCGCTCCTGTTGGCAATAGGATTGGCGATCAAGATCCGTTCTTGGCCAAAGCTCCAGCGGATCAAGGGCGCTGCTGTCGCAGCCATGCACGCAGAAGATGTCAACCGGACCAGGCATATTCGCGCGAGTCTCGACGCGAGGTCCAGCGGCGATACCAAGGTGCTCATTGTCGGGCGGCCGCACCTCGCCCCAGCGCAAACGCAAGCGCTGCTGAGAGATAGCGGCTGGGACGGTGGCTTTGCGCTCGTCTGGAGTTTTGGATCATTGCTAGGCGCATTACCCCGGGGAACACGGATATGCCTGGCTGGCCCTGCCGCGATGCGTCAGGCTGGCTATTGTCCGACTTTTGCCCAGATCACCGCCATCATGTTGCGCGTGTTCATTGGTGCCGCATCGGCGCGGCGATGGCGCACAAGCGGGTCGAGCGCTCGCCAGGCGGTGTTCGGCCATACCGGCCGGGCCGATACGGCCATGCTTGAGGAAGAGATGCAGCGACAGGGCACGCCCACGGTGCACTGGATGCACGGCGTGAGCACCGGCATGAATTTCAACGGTGTTTCGGATCTGTGCGTGACCTTGTGTTCGCATGATGCACGCTGGCACAGCGAGCTTCTGGACTATCGAAAGAACGTAGCGTTCCCTTTGCCCAAACCGGTATTTCGAACCGGGATCAGACCGGGTTGGGTGGTGATGACCAACATGACCCATCCCGCCTATCCCTACTTCCCGATCATCGGCTGTGCGCATGAAATGCGGTTGATCGAGACGATCGAACAGCTGGCGAAAAAGGCGGATGTCGCGCCAGGTGAGGTCACCTGGAAACCCCATCCGGTGTTCTATCAGCAGGATCCTGAAACCCGTGCGCTCGTAAGCAAACGTATCGAAAAAGCGGGCTTTGCCTTGTGGCCCGATGCCGCAATGCCATTCGATCTGGCGGCCGATCACGAAGTCGTGATCACCACGCCTTCTGGCGTTGCCCTGGACCTGCTCAAGACGGGGCGTTTGCCCGTTATGGCAGCGTTTCATCCCATTGATCCTGGACATGTGCTCGCCCGGATTGAACCGATGGGGAACGATGCCGACTCCCTGAAACGGGCGATCGATATCGCTAGCGACAGTGCGCGGGCAAAGCAGCTGTTTGATCGTCTCTGGAGCGAGATCGAACCCGGCGAATACGGCTCGCTAGACCAGATCGAAGCCGAGCTGCCGCGCGACAAGCCCAATTATTGAGCAGCATCCATGATCGCTTCGGCAAGCGGCTGTGCTCCCGCGCCAGACAGATGGTCATCATCGTAGTAGAGCAGAGTTCCACCGTCTGAAACGCGGCAAAGCTCAGCGTCACACAGATAGTCTGACGGGTCGACCACCGCGACATCCTGACGCTCGCCAATCTCAAGAATCGCAGCGCGGATGTCGCCGGCGCGAGATTCATACATGCTGCGTGGGCGCGTGAAGCTGTCGATGGTCTCACCCTGCATGGCGAGCAATGCCGCCACGCGCGGAATGTCATAGGCGGTTTCGGGAACAGGCTGCACCAGAACAACCCGTTTCCCCGCAGCCCGCAGGTCCGCGACCGTCTCTTCCAGCGATTGACTGTATTTCTTGAGCCGCTCTTCGAATGAAGAATTGGGCCAGGCGTTGGGCGTGGTCTCTGGTTCAGCCGGACCCCAGGCGCCGGTCTGCCCGAAAAGATGGACCTGGTGGCGCGATTTGATGACCACAGTGTCCAGGCCTTCGTCCGCGATCATATGTGCGAAAACCGCTTGACCGAATTCTTCACAACCGTCTTTTGCAGGTGTCCTGACGCGCTTTAGCGGCGGGCAGCCATCAAAGCCATAGTGATGCAGCGCTGCGCCTCTGGACTCTGCGGCGCGACCGAGTGTGGCCACCAATGCATGCGCGTGGCTATCACCCCAAAGCGCAATCCGGGCAGGACCGTCTTCGGCTCCGAACCGGCACGCCTCCGAAGGAGCGACTGTGCCATCCCGGTTCGACTGACACTTCCTTGAGCGATCCCGATCGGCGCGGGTTTCCATGATCGTGCGAATCTCGGGATCGAAGCGTTGCGGCAGGCCAACCGTATGCATGAACACCACCCCGATTCCGATCATCGCAATCGAACTGGCCGCAGCAAAGGAGAACGGTTTCCAGCCTTCGAGCGCGCCGGGCTTGCGGAATGGCTGTTCAACGAAGCGATAGGACAAAATGCTGAGGATCAGCGCCGCCACAATCAGCGCACCAACCAACCACAGCGGCAGGTCGCCGATTGTGCGGTAATGTGCGAAAGCGAACAGCGGCCAATGCCACAGATAGAGCGAGTAGGAGATTTTGCCGAGGCCCACGAGCGGAGCATTCTGCAGCAGGGCTTTGCTAACCGCGTCGTTGCTGCCCGCGGCGTAGATCACCAGGGCTGAACCGAACACGGGAAGCATGGCTGCATAGCCCGGAAAAACCGTGGCAGAGCTGTAGAATATGCTGGCGGCGACAATCATGGCCAGACCGACCAAAACCAGCAGATTGCGCAGTATTGCATTGACGGGTGCCTTGGCCGCCGTGATCGCCAGGATAGAGCCGAGCATCAGCTCCCACGCGCGAAACGGCAGGAGATAGAACGCGGCGTCTGGCTGGCTCGGCGTCAGCACAGCCGAGAGCAACAGCGATACGGCAAAGATAGCGAGCGTGATCGCCAGCGCCCCATGCTTGCGCCACAACCACATCCCCACAAACAGCGCGAGCGGATACAGGAAGTAGAATTGTTCTTCGACCGCCAGCGACCAGCTGTGCAGCAAAGGCTTCAATTCTGCTGGCCCGGCAAAATAGCCCGCTTCCTGCCAAAACAGCAGGTTGGTCGCGAACACCCCGGCCGCGACGATGCTCTGCCCGGTGTCGATCAGATGATCGGGCAGGGACAGCCATAGGCTGAGCCCGGCTACGGCCAGGACCACCACGGAAAAGGCGGGAAGCAAGCGGCGGATGCGCCGCTGGTAAAACCGGAAATAGGTGAACGCGCCCGCCTGCCGTTCGCCGTAGAGAATCTTGGTGATCAGATAACCCGAGATCACAAAGAACACGTCCACGCCAACAAATCCGCCGGTCAGCCATTCCGGCTTGGCGTGAAACAGCACCACCAGCGCGACCGCAATTCCGCGCAGACCATCAATATCGGCGCGGTATTTCAGGCTTGGATGGTGTGCGCTGGCATTGGCTGCGCCGCTCATAAAACCCCCTGTTTGAGCGAAGGCGATGTTCTTTAGGTCAAATCACAGCCTGGGCAAGCTCGAAGCGCTCGAGATGCACGGCATTGATCCCTGGCGTATCCGAATACCAGTCAATCCCCAGCCCTTTCATGATCTCCAATGCCTGCTCGACTTCTTGCGGAAGCATACGGTCGGCCCACGGCAATTTGTCCTTTTCGAGCGAAGTTTGCGCGCGGGCGCGGGCACTCGGTTCGGCCATGGCGGCAATGTCGGTTTCGTCGAGCCCCGACGGATCTCCGCAATAGGCATAGAGTTCGGCCATACGCGCCGGATTCTCGCGCAAGGTCTCATAGGACACGAACAGGCAGCGCTCACGGCAGCGCGCATCGCGCAGCGGCACCAGCATGTCGATGACGGTGGCCAACGCGATATATTGCGCCTTGGTCATACGGGGCCGCGCGAAAGCTTCCAGGTCTGGAAAGTCCGCGAGCAAGCGTGGCGGCAGGGTGCGCGTAGGGGGCACATCGACCTCTTCGAGCGCATTGTCGAAATCGCGTTCGCCTGCGAAGCTGAGCGCGCTTGCTGTTACGGCCAAGGGATTGCGCAGGATCACGATGACCGGGTTGTCACGGCGCGCGGCGATAAAGGGCAGGGCGCGCTGCGCTTCGGTGAATTTCACGATTGTGCGGTTCGCGCGAGCAATATTTGCCAGGTTCGCCGCGGTGGATTTCTTCGTGTTCCACGCTCTTCGAAACTGGCGCGGCGCACCGCCATCGACAATGTCGAGCAACAATGGCGCCAGCTCGTCATCCTCCATGTCTGGCGCGAGATAGGGGCGTAGGCCGAAACGGCGTTGACCCATGGTCCCATCCAGATGCTGTTCGATTCCGTCGATGGGCTCCCAATTGCGGCGCGCTTTGAAACGTCGCTCGAGCGCTTCGAGCAGCCAGGTCGATCCCGAACGCGGGCTGCCGGAAACCAGGATCGGCGTGCTCTCTTGTCTGGCGTTGCCCATCGCCCAGAGCGGTCTCAGCGCGAGAGAATAGGCTGCGCGGTTGAGGGCTTGGCGAAGAGCCGATGTCTCACGTGTTTGCATGGCGACTTGGTTGCAACAGTGGGTCGATCATCTCCCGAGACGCCGCGCTCATCGCCCGAGCACTAGCCCTGATGGCCTCGCGCCGCTCGGCTCCTTCATCAAGGAGACGGCTCACCTCTTCGACCATAGCAGCAATGTCATCGGCTTCAGGCCATGGCGAGAACTCATGCGGGTCGGAATATCCAAGCTGCTCTTGCAGAGCGAGCATCTTGTGCGAATTCGATCCCATGAACACGCATGGCGTTCCGCCCAAAGCCGCCATGATCGAAGGGTGCCAGCGCCCGCTGATATAGGCGCGCGCATTGGCGAGCAGTGCGACGTGAGCATCGATCGGAGCGGGGAGCGGTACGATTGGTGCGCCCGTTTCTTTCGCCACATCCTCCAGAAAGGAATCGCCAGTGCAGGCCGGTTGCAACACGACTTTCAGATTTCGCCCTTGGGCCATTTCCTGCAAGGCCTCGACCAGAGCGGGAAAGGCTTTTGCTGCTCGGGGCTTGTCCCACGCCGAGCGGGATGACCCACCGACCAGGATGTAAGGAGAACACGCCTCCTTGGGGAACGCGTGTGACGAGCTGTCAAGATACGGGTTGGCGGCTGCCGGATCATGCTCCCCGCCCAGGTGATCGAACCGCGAGAGCCAGGTAAACACCGCATCGGGATGCATGGTCGCTTTCAACCCGGCTTCGGGCAGGTGCTCGCGTGCCCAGGTGTGGCTTTTCGGGTCTCTCAGTGAAAAGGCCGATGCGCGGGACAGCACGCTGTCTGCAATGGCCAAGGTCTCGGCATTGGGTGCGCCATCGGGCGGGGGGGAGGCCATAGCGTTGAGGTAGAACAGCGTCTTCCCGCGCTTTAGCAGCATGTCACAAATGGTCAGGATGAACAGCAGCCGCTGGCGCGCCGGATCGCTGAAGATCAGATCGCCTTCGCCATTGACCACAGCGCCGTCGGCCTCTTCGAGCCACGTGATCAGAGCCCGCGCATCTTTGCTGTAGGACTGCGCACGGATCAGCGCATCGGCATTGGCCTCAAGGTCGTGCGTGATCGCGTCGCGCGTTCCAATCGCGTCCATCACCTTGCCCACCAGCGAACCGACCAATGGCAGCGCGCGGAATCTGTTGCGGTTGAGCAATCGCGCCGCCTGGCCATAGGCCCAATCGCCAGCGAAATCGGAAACAGGCCAGCGGGCCTGGATCATCCGCGTCGGAACCGGTCCAAGCAGTTCGGCGTGTTCGCTTGCAAGCTCACGCAGGGCGATGCTCGTCGCGCGACAGCCCAGATTCAGGCTATCCGAATTGTCACCGATATAAAGCAGCTTCATGGCGGATCAGGCGCGAAAGCCCGCGAGCATCACGCTGCGGGTGCTTCGCCTCCGCCAGTCCATTTCAGCTTGTCGCGCATCGCGATTTCGACCGGGGTGAAGTCGCCTTGCTTGTAGGTCATCGATTTGGTCACCGCTTTCACGTCTCGGCATAGACGGCGCAAGCCATCTGGTTCGAGCGAGGCGGCGTGATCGGTGCCTTTCCAGGTGCGGTCGAGCGTGTAGTGCCGCTCGATCCATTCCGCGCCGAGCGTCAATGCCGCGATGTCGGCCGCAATGCCCAGATGGTGGCCGGAAAAACCGATGCCGCCGACGCGATGGCCGAACTTTTCCTTGAGGCGCACGATTTCGAGCAGGCACAGCTCGTCGAACTCGACCGGGTATCCGCTGGTGCAGGCATAGAGCAGCAAATCCTTCGCGCGGCCCTTTTCCTCGAAGAAGGCGACAATCTGTTCTTCTTCTTCCTTGGTCGTCATGCCGAGCGAGAGCTGGATCTGCCCTTCGAACTCTTCAGCCAGCACCGTCATCATCGGCCAGTGCAGGTTGGATGCGCTCGGAACCTTGAGGAATTCGGGCTTGAGCTGCGCCATTTCCCGCGCGCTGGTGACATCCCAGACGCTGGTCGAATAGCCAATGCCCATTTCCTCGCAATACTCCATCAGCTCCTTGTGCTGCTCGACCGAGAATTCAAGGAATTCGCGGTGCGCACCATAAGTGTCGCCATAGGAGTTGATCGGGTTGGGGTGCGGCGCGTTGTACTGCTCTGGCGGGAGCAATTCTGTGTTGTTGCGCTTCTGGAATTTGACGAAATCGGCCTTGCAGGTCTTGGCCGCGATTTCGATCAGCTCTTTCGCAATCGACATTTCGCCTTTGTGGTTGCAGCCGATCTCGGCGACGACTTTGGCGCCGAATGGTTTGTTATCGTTGGTCATCGGATACTCTTTGATTTTCTGGAAGGTGTTGATTGGAATGGGGCCGTAGCGATAGCCCGTTCAATAGCAAGCGGCCGATAGCAAGTTGCGGGAGACGTATTCATGACGCTTCACCAGCAGCTTCCATGATCATGTCGCAAATTTCGCGCACCGCGCCGTTTCCTCCGCGTGCCTCGGTCACGATCCGCGCAACATCGCGGGCGGCAAGATGTGCATCGGCTGGCGCGGCCGGCATGCCGACCGCCTGCATGCATTCGAGATCATTGACGTCGTTGCCGACATAGATGGCCTTTGCGAGGTCTACACCGTTCTTTTCCGCCCAGTCTTTGAGCGTGGCCAGCTTGGTTTCGAGCCCGTGCACACATTCCAGGCCAAGCTTTGCGCAGCGGGCTGCGACCACTGGGTTCACTTCGCGGCTAAGGACGATCATAGGCAGGCCGATCTGCTTGCGCAGCAAGTCGATCCCCATCCCGTCGGATCGCGAACAGCGGACATGTTCGACGCCATCCTGGCTGACGATCACCGCATCATCGGTTAGCACCCCGTCAAAATCCATGACCAGCGCAGAGACCGGGTCGGGCAGATCAGCTCGCGCTGCCATGTTCTTGCGCGCCCGCATCCGGCTTTCCAGCGCATCAAAATCGGCTGGCGTATCGATCTCACCAATATGCTCTTCGGGCATTGGCGCGGCGACTGTCTTGCCGAAGAAGCGGTGGCCATGCTCGCGAAAGCCTGCGGTTGTCATCGCATAGCCTGAACCGGTCTCGAAATACTCAGCAGGCCGATCCTGACGCATCTGGCGGACCGCCTTGTCATGATTGACGCCGTGAAAATCGCCGTCTGCATCGGCGCGCCACACGAAATGGTAAAATTTGGTGGCGAGGAACGCGCTGTCAGCATCCTCGCGAAGCAAGGTCTCGACCAGAGTGTCGATATCGCTGCTGGCCGTTAGGGGGGAGGTGCATTGCAGGAACGCGAAGTGATCCGGCTCGCCTTCACCACCCGGAAACAGCGTGTCGAGTGCATGGAGCAGCGCATCTTCGCTCGAGCTTTTGTCTCCTGCCAGCTCGGCCGGGCGCTCAATCACTTCGGCGCCGTATCTGCGCGCGACCTGCATGATCTCGGGATTATCGGTGGTCACGGCGACGCGACTGATGTGTTGCGCGCCCAGGGCGGCTTCAATCGTATGCGCCAGCAATGGCTTGCCCATGATTGGCAGCACGTTCTTTCGCGGCAAGCCTTTTGAGCCGCCACGCGCCGGAATAATCGCGACCGTATTCTTTGAGCTCACTCGGCCGGTTCCTTCAGCGGGGCTTCAGGGCCAGCATTGTC
>JBCAXQ010000108.1:0-9065 GCA_038534015.1 Pseudomonadota bacterium
TTGCAAGGCACCAATCTGGAGAGATGGGTGGCTACACTGCCAAGCGCAGGCCGGTCGAACTGGCTTGGTCGGGCGATTTTTCGACACGCGACGACGCCTTTGCCTTCGAACGTCGCATCAAAGGTTGGAGTCGGGCAAAAAGGGAAGCGCTAATTGCGGGCGATTGGGATCGGATTTCCGAACTGTCCCACAATCGGTAGGGTGAAAAAAACAGGTGTGGCATGAGCGTCCTTCGACAGGCTCAGGACGAGCGAGAGGTCTAGTGACCAAGGCGTTTAAGCAATCGTAGCGCCAGCTTGGTCGCGGCCTCCGCATATGTGCTCGATAACGAAAGATCGTTCAGCGGAACAAAATAGATTGCCATTTCTCCCTCGGAATAATGCTCAAACGCGGAAAATGCCATGACTGAACGGTCTTCCTCCCAGATGCCTACGCAACCTGCGTGAACGATAATCCGCCGGGTATCGTAGTGTTCTCTGCAGGCATCACGGTTTGATTGGATCGTATCCAGAACACCGGTTGATCCCCCCTTTTCTCGCACCAGCTTTTTGATCTTTGTCCATGCATCATTTGGATTAAGACGATCGTATTCCTTAGCCCCTTCATCGAGACTTCGACCTTCAAGGGCCGTGAGTAAGGCACGGAGATTACTTTCGCACTTAGCCCAAGTCATAACGCATGTAGCTATCGCCAACCTGTGATTGTCAGCCAATCCATCTGGATCGACTTCACTATAGTGTGGGGTCGGGGCGCTCATCCCACCACCTTAACAAAGCTGTCGATCACGCGCTTCGTGCCGACATCCTCGAACTCGATCTCGAGCTTGTTGCCTTCCTGATCCATCACGACGCCGGATCCGAACTTGTCGTGATGCACTTGCGCGCCAATTGCGATGTCGCTGCGCGGTTTTGCGGCGAAGCTGGCCGCAGAGCGCGTGCTCTCTTTCACGCGCGTCTGTTTCCTTTCATACCCTGATGTGAGGGCACGTTGCCAACCGGGGCCGCGCGCCTGCGAACGGGAGGGTCGATCCTTCGCGACATGGGCAAAAGGATCCTCGCTCTCGCTCCAGTTTGCCTGCCAGAGGCTCGCACCGCCACTCATCGTAGTTTCCTGTTCGATATGCTCTTGCGGAAGCTCTTCGATAAAGCGCGACGGTATCGAGCTGGTCCACTGGCCGTAGATGCGGCGGTTGGCGGCGTGGAAAATCTGGCAGTTCCGGCGTGCGCGGGTGATCGCCACATAGGCGAGACGGCGCTCTTCCTCGAGGCTGGCGAGGCCGCCTTCATCGATCGCGCGCTGGCTTGGGAAAACGCCTTCTTCCCACCCGACGCAAAACACATTGTCGAATTCTAGGCCTTTGGCGGCGTGGATCGTCATGATGGTGACGGTTTCCTCGTCCTCGGCTGCATCATTGTCCATCACCAGGCTGACATGTTCGAGGAAGTCGCCAAGCGTTTCATACTCTTCCATCGCGCGCGCGAGTTCCGAGAGGTTTTCAAGCCGACCAGCACTTTCGGCGCTGCGATCTTTCTGCAGCATGTCGTTATAGCCGGTCTCTTCGAGCACCATGCGCAAAAGATCTGCCGGGGTGATAGCTTCCGCAGCTTCACGCCAGGCGAGAAAGTGGCGCATCAGGGCGCCGATCGTGTTTGCGGCGCGGGCGGGAAGCTCATCGCTGTCGGCCAGTTCGAGCGAGGCAGCCGCCAATGGCATGTTGGTCCGCCGCGCATGCTGGTGCATTTTTTCCAGCGTTTTCGCGCCAAGGCCGCGCTTGGGCTGATTGTAGATTCGCTCGAACGCGAGATCATCCTGCGGCTGCGCGATCACCCTCAGATAGGCGAGGGCATCGCGTATCTCGGCGCGCTCATAAAAACGGAAGCCACCAATGATCCGGTAATTCACCCCGATCTGGATGAAGCGGTCCTCGAACTCGCGGGTCTGGTATTGAGCGCGAACCAGGATGGCGACCTGGTTCAGATCGGCGCCTTGCCCTTCGAGTCGTTCGATCTCTTCGCCGACGCGGCGCGCTTCTTCCGGAGCATCCCAAACGCCTATGACGCGGACTTTCTCGCCGCCATTGGCCTCGGTCCAGAGCGTTTTCTCATGACGTTCGCTGTTCGCGCGGATTAAGCCGGACGCCGCGCCAAGGATATGCGGGGTCGAACGATAATTCTGTTCGAGGCGCACGACATGCGCGCCGGGGAAATCTTTCTCGAACCGCAGGATGTTGGCGACTTCCGCGCCGCGCCAGGAATAGATCGACTGGTCATCATCGCCGACGACGCAGATGTTCTTGTGCTCCTGGGCGAGCAGACGCAGCCAGAGATACTGGACGGCGTTGGTGTCCTGATACTCATCGACCAGAATGTACTTCCAGCGCTGCTGATACTCGGCGAGTATGTCATGATGTTTGCGGAAGATGTTGAGGATGTGCAGCATCAGATCGCCAAAATCGCACGCGTTGAGCGCCTTCAGACGATCCTGATAGAGTTTGTAGAATTCCTGGCCGCGGCCATTGGCATAGCGCTCGCTTTCATTCGCATCGAGATCCTGGGGATTAAGTCCGCGATTCTTCCAGCGATCGATCAGTCCGGCCAGTTGGCGGGCGGGCCAACGCTTTTCATCCAGATCCTGATCATTGATCAGCTGTTTGAGCAGGCGCAGCTGATCATCAGTGTCGATGATCGTGTAATTGCTTTCGAGCCCGACCAGTTCGGCATGGCGACGCAGCATTTTGGCGCAGATCGAATGGAACGTGCCGAGCCACGGAATGCCCTCAGACTGGACGCCCAGATGCCTGGCGACCCGTTCACGCATCTCGCGTGCGGCCTTGTTGGTGAAAGTGACGCACAGGATCTGGCTTGGCCAGGCGCGCCGCGTCGCGACCAGATGAGCAAGCCGGGCGGTCAGCGCCGCGGTCTTGCCGGTTCCAGCCCCTGCCAGCATCAGCACCGGGCCCTCGGTGGTCAACACCGCCTCGCGTTGCGGGGGATTCAGCCGCGCGGCGTAGGGCGGCATTGGGGTGTCAACGCCAGCTGGGTGGTCGGAGTGGGGTTGGATATCGCTCATGGTGCAGTGTGAACAGGTAGAGAACGAAGGCTTGGGCTGCAAGCGTCCGCGAAGAACATGAGGTCCGCTTTCCGCCGATTTTCGCTTGATCCCGCTTTCGGCACGGCTGTCGCCTAGCTGTGCAGCGAGCGGGGCGTGGGAAGTCAGCATGGGGTTCAACCGCAAGCCCTAACCCGCCATATCGATGGAGCTTGATCCGAGGGGAAAGTCTGGTCAGGCAGGTCGCGTTCGTTAGCGCTTGGGACGTGTTTAACCGGAGTATCCCATGCGTAAATCAATACTACTTGTTGCTGGCGCCAGCATTGCGGCGCTTATCACCCCGATTTCGGCTCAAGAGGCGCCTCCACCGCCCGCTACGGCTGAAGCGCCACCTCTTTCAGCTGACCAGCAAGCGGAATACGATGGTTGGCCTGCCGAACAGCAGATGAGCTACGACCTGTGGCCTGCTGAGACGAAAGGCTATTATTGGTCGCTTTCAGCCGAACGCCAGATGCTGTTTTGGCGTATGTCAGACGAGGATCGAGTGCTGCTCACGTCAATGACTGGACCTGATCGTGAAGCGACATGGGAGGTGATTGAAGCTCGAGCGGCCGATGGCGGTTCTGCACCGCCACCACCTGAATAGGGTGGTTCTTAGCTGATCGGCAAGGAATCTGGATCGGCGAGGCGAAGCAGCGTGAGCTTTCCTTTGCCGATCCGGCGCTCTTTAGTGGCGATCAAGCCTTTGATCGCTACATCCTCTTTTGCCGCGGTCTCAAGCGCCATCCAAGTGGCTGGGCCGACCCAGCCCAATCGCTGCAGCCGATCAAGCGCCACTTCGCCAGCGCCAGTTTGATATGGAGGATCAAGCAGGATCAGGTCGTACGGCGCTTTCGCTGGTGGGAGCGACATCACCGAGCCGATTTGGACAGAGCCCTTTGAGTTCGCACCCAGCGCTGCCAGATTGGTTCGGATGGTGTCGACCGCTTGGCGATCCTGTTCGACGAACAGGCAGTGAGCGGCACCGCGCGAGAGCGCTTCCAGACCCAATGCACCGGAACCGGCAAACAGGTCGGCAACACGAAGACCTTCGAAATCGCCCAATCGGCTGGCGAGCATGCTGAACAGCGTTTCTCTTGTCCGATCTGCGGTAGGGCGGGTTGCATCACCCTTGGGCGCGATCAGCTTTCGGCCGCGCCATTCGCCTGCAATAATTCTCATCAGCCTCTCTTGAGCTGGCTTTGGAAGCGGCCCAATTGCGCCTTGGGGATCATTACCGCTCTGCCGCGCGGCAGATCCCCCAATTCGAACGGTCCATACGCGGTGCGGATCAGGCGATTCACTTTCAGTCCGAGATGTTCGAGGACGCGTCGCACTTCGCGGTTCTTGCCCTCGGTGATCGTCACTTCGATCCAGTTGTTTTTGCCCGACTTCCCACCACCACCAGATGCTCGCTCCAGATTGGCATCGATTGAGCCGTAGCGCACGCCATCAATCTCTACGCCATCGATGAGATCTTCGAGCTGGTTTTGATTGATCTCGCCAAATGCACGAGCGCGATAGGTGCGCGGGACCGCGCTGGATGGAAGCTCCATCTGTCGCTTCAAGCCGCCATCATTGGTCAGCAGCAGCAGACCCTCTGTGTTCAGATCGAGCCGGCCGACCGGCATCAGCCGGGGCGCATCTTTGGGCAGGGCATTACGCAAAGCTGCGTAGATCGTCGGGCGGCCCGAGAAGTCACGCTCGGCAGTGATCAGCCCGGTCGGCTTGTGAAAGGCGTAAAGCCGGGTCGGTTCGGGCTTGGCGACTGGCTTGCCATCGACTGCAACGCCTTTCAGGCTGGTGAGGAAAGTCGCAGGCGTCTCGACCACTTTGCCATGAATGGTGATGCGCTTGTCCGCGATCATCCGCTCGATCTCCCGGCGGCTGGCAACACCCGCGCGGGCGAGCGCCTTCGCTATGCGATCTCCTTCGGGACGGGGGCCATCAGACATGGCCAGCCGCCTAGGCGCTCAATTGGCCGCGCGCAATGCATCGGTGACAATATTGCTGAACCGGGTGATGCCACCTTCGAGTGTGCCTAGTGTCAATTCGTCAATCGCCCCGGAGGCAAGCCCTTGCTGACCGAGTTCGGCAGCACGAAAGTCTTCGCTTGCAAACACACCGCCGTCCAGGAGTTTCCAGCTGCGTTCCCAATGATCGCGTGACTTGTCGGTCGTCGGCTCTTCGGGAATCAACATGAAGTCTTCGACCAGCGTGAGGTCCTCCGCTTGGGGCATCAGCACCATGATGTTCACATAATCGGGGCTGGGGACGATCACCGTGCCGGGCAGCAGCTGGTAAGCAAATGTTACGACCCGGCGCATCTCATCCATGTTTTCGAGATTAACCGCCTCCATCTCCTCAAGCCGCCCGACGGCGGAGCGCAGGTGCGAACCAACATTATCGCCGCTGGTTATCCCGTCTTTGAAGAACGGCCCGATCGTATCGGCATGGAGACGGGTGACATGATAGCTCTCAAGGAAGGCGTCCATGATCAGCTTCCAGTTGCCTTTGACCGTGTGCAGCTTGCGGCGGAAGAGGTGGCTCTGATCGACGCCAAAGGCGGTGAAATCCTCGCCCAAACGGATCGCATCCGAAAAATCCGCACCTTGCTCTGGCGAGAACCAGATCAGCCCGCCCGCTTCGCAGCTTGGCAATTCGACCAGGCCATATCCGCCTTTGTCGAGGTCGGGAAAAGTCTCTGGCCGGGGCAGGGCGAGCAGCTTGCCATCGAGCCTGTATGTCCAGGCGTGATAGGGGCAGACGAGCCTTTTTGCGCACTGCACTTCGTCGCCTTCGACCAGCCTTGTGCCCCGGTGGCGACAAACGTTGAGGAATACATGGACCTCGCCCTCCGTATCACGCGTGATCAGAAGCGGGCGTCCGGTTGCATCATGCGGCACGGCCATGCCCGGTTTGGGCAGCAAAGCGGACGGCGCGATCACCTGCGGCAACCGGTCAAACAGTGCGGATTTCTCGCGAGCGAAGTGATCGGGATCGGTGTAGTTGCGGGCTGGAACGTGCTCGATCCGGTCGGTGACGCGCATATCACCTTGCCGGATCGCCTCTGCGAGCGCCAATTGCCCGTTTGTTGGACGCAATTCTGGTCTGTTCGCTTCTTTTTGTGTTGAGGCCTCGTTCATGCGCTCTTCCCTTAACTCTCCGGCGCGCTAGTCTTGCACAATTCTGCGTGATCGCAAATGCGTGCGCAAAAGGGAGGATCAATGGCCGAAGTCGCCTTGGACGAACAATCACGGGTGTCGCGCTGGATCACGCTGCTTGCGTCTTTGCGCCAGCCCAAGACCGGTTACATGCTGATTTTCGGTTTTGCTGCAGGCCTTCCCTACGCTCTGCTGCTGGGCACGCTCTATGCTTGGTTGACGGATGCAGAGGTCGATGTGGAGACCATGGGGGTCTTCTCGCTGATCGGTCTCGCCTATGCCTTCAAGTTCTTGTGGTCACCGGCGCTGGATCGGGTCGATATTCCCGTTCTCAAACAGCTGGGGAAGCGCAAGCAATGGATCGTCACCGCACAATTGCTGCTCGGCTTCATCCTGGTGGTTCTGTCTCTACTCAATCCACTTACTTCGCTCGGATGGTTTTCGCTGCTCGCGGGTATCGGTGCGTTTGCAAGCGCTACACAAGATGTGGTGATCGATGCCTGGCGTGTCGATGTTGCTGATGAAAAGGCGACAATCGATGTTCTGTCGGCAGTCTATCAGATGGGATACCGCGTCGCTGCCCTCGTTGGCGGCGCACTGGCGCTGTTTATGGCCGAACGGCTGGGATGGCCCACAGTCTATGCAACGATGGGCGGCATATTGCTGTTCGTCGGTTTTCTAGGCTTGTTTGCGCCTGATGCCGAACGCAGCGCCGAGGCAATGGCTGATGAGAAGGCCAATCTCGAAACGCTGCGGCAGCCCGGGCAGCTCAATCCACGCCTGCGCGCTTGGTCGCTTGGTGCAGTGGGCCTGTTGTGGGGCTGGGCGCTGGTTACCGTGCTGGTCTTCATGGTCCGTTCGCTCAATTCGAACCCGGAATTGCGGCCGGATTCGACTGCCTTTGTCAGCCAGATGGGGCCCCTAATCGTGATTGCCACTGTCGTGGTCCCTGGCATGATCGCCGCCTGGCTGGAGAGTATGCGCAAGAAGGGCCGCTATGTTCTGACCGATACGGTTCCCAGCAACGGAGGCCTGGATACCGCGCTCGACCATGGATATCGCGCACTGATCCTGCCGCTCGCCGAGATTATCGGAAGGCTGCGCTGGGCGGCGGTGCTGGTGATTGCGCTTGTGCTGACCTATCGCATCACCGATGCGGTCTGGGGCAGCTTTGCCTATCCATTTTATCTTGGTGAGCTTGAATACACCAAGGATGAGGTCGCGATCGCATCGAAGTTTTTTGGCGTCGGTGCTGTGATTCTCGGTTTGGCGCTAGGGGCTACTCTGCTGACGGTTCTCGGGCGGATGATGACACTGACGCTCGGCGCTTTGCTGGCAGCGCTAACCAACCTGCTCTACGCCGACCTCGCGATCGGTGGCGCGCGCATGCAATTGGCCAGCGACATATCCGGTTTCACATGGCTCGCAGGGCTGTTTGGCGCTGACGACCGCTTGTCCAAGCTGATGCTCACCATCGGGATGGAAAATCTCGCTGTGGGGATCGCGGGAGCGGCCTTCGTTGCTTACCTCTCAAGTATCGTCGCCAAAGGATACAGCGCGGTCCAGTACGCTCTGCTGTCCTCGCTCACGCTGCTGGTTGGGACGCTCGGACGTCCGGCATTGGGCCAGATGATCGAGGAGCAAGGCTATTACGATGTCTTCATTCTCACGACGCTCATCGGTCTGTTTGCGGTTGTTCTGTGTCTGATCGAATGGGTGCGTCAGACGAGGCTTGGTAAAAATGCCGGTGTGGTCGCTGCTGAAGCTCAACCCGCAGAATAGTCAGTCGGGGATTTCGTCGTTTAGCCGCAGCGCTTCGCCAGCGAGATAGAGCGATCCGGCGATCAGGATAGGTCGACCGTCGCTGGGGATATTGAGCAGCGCGTCTTCGAGGTCGGTTGCCGCGCGCGCACCTTCGCCGAAAGCTTCGACCGGATGCGCATCATGTCCTGGAACCGGCACGATTGTGAGCGATAGGACCCGCTCGCCAAGCGGATCGAGAAGCGCACGAGGATCCTTGTTGTCGAGCATGCCGAGAACGAGATGAAGCGGCTCGTCAAAATGCTCCGCAACTGCCTCGCCCGCGTCACGGTTGTGCCCTCCATCCAACCAGGTTTGGCGTGCCCCAGTGAGCGGACCTTCCTTGAGCCTTTGCAAGCGTGCAGGCCATTTCACCGATAAGATTCCGCTCTTTATCGCCGCATGCGAGACGGGAACTGCATCTTGATGCAGCAACATGGCGATTGCCAACCCTGCATTTCTCGCTTGATGAGCACCAGTGAGCGTCGGGTCAGGCACTGCAATCGTCCCGTTTGAATCTTGGTACTCGTAACCAGAAGTTGATGCAGAAATTGACCAGCCATCGCCCTCCAGGCAAAGCGGGATATCATCTGCCAGCGCCAATGCCCGGATCATCGAGTCAGCTTTCTCGCCATTCGACTGCACCACGAGCGGACATTCGGGGCGCCGAATTCCAGCCTTCTCGAACGCAATCCTCCCAAGGCCGCCAGAAGGTAAGCCATGCTCAGGCGCTAGTAAAAAGCGTTCGTGATCTATCCCGAGAGATGCAATGCCAACACTTGCGGGCTGCGAGAATACGTTGGTGGCATCAAGTCGCCCACCGAGGCCAACCTCGATAATGGTCGCATCAGCATCGGTACGCGCAAATTCATGGAGAGTTGCAGCGATCGTCGCTTCGAAGAAGCTGGGCCTAAGGAATTGGGTTTTGTCCAACACCTCTTCGAGCAATGGTCCAAGTCGCTCATCGGGGATAAGCTCTCCAGCAATACGGATCCGCTCATTGTATCGCACCAG
>JBCAXQ010000109.1:0-9018 GCA_038534015.1 Pseudomonadota bacterium
TGTTGCCTGAATTCCACGGGAAGTGCGGACTGGAATCTAGCGTTCGAACCTGGCTTGCGCGAGCCATCTATGCGGCTAAGTACCTCCCAGATGTCCCGCGCGCGCCGCCCGTTCCTGCTTACCATGTTGCTCGTCGCAATCGGCCTGCGGACAGCTCTTGGCGCGCCCTGTTGTCTTGAGCCAAGCCAATGGGCCGAGACAGGCGCGCACGAAGTCGAAGTCCATACCAACATGGCACATCATGAGCATGCCACGCATGCGGATGTAAGCGATGATGGCCACGGCAGCCATGGAGAAGGTCCGGCAAGCAATCCCTGCTGTGCCGCCTGCGGTCCTACCCTGCCGGCAGACCCGATCGAGCTGGCGCTCATCAAACCGATCGGTGCGTTGCCGGAACCCGATGCGATACGGGTGCTCGCAACGCGACCCCCCTTCCCCGCCTACGATGCCACAGGGCCGCCTCTCCTGATCTGAACATCCCAATTCAGATCACAGGAGAATTCTATGAAAACCGCAATTCGTGCGGCCTTTCTGGCCGCATCTGCTGGCGTATTCGTCGCTGGCGCATCCCCCGCAACCGCCGATGAAGGCCATGATGAAACCGGAAAGGGCGGCATCAACGCGCTCGACCATGCGCCGATTGGAGTGATGGGCGATCACCGCCACGCCAAGGGTGAATGGATGATCAGTTACCGTTTCATGCATATGGACATGGGCGGCACGCAAATCGGCACTGACAACATCGATCCCGATACCATCGTAACCACAATCCCGAACCGGTTCTTCGGCAATCCCGGTCAGCCGCCAACCTTGCGTATCGTGCCGACAAGCATGCGGATGGACATGCATATGGCCGGGATCATGTACGGCCTTTCCGATGACATTACCCTGATGGCCATGGCCAACTACGTCACCAAGGAAATGGACCACATCACCTACCAGGGTGGTATGGGAACGACCGAGCTAGGCAATTTCCGTACCAGCCCAGCCGGGTTTGGCGACACCAAGCTGGCGGCCTTGATCGGCCTTACAGATACCGTCCACATCAACGCCGGAGTTTCAATTCCGACAGGTTCCACGACCGAGACCGACGATATCCTGACCCCGATGGGCATGACCCCAACCGTACGCCTGCCCTACCCCATGCAACTTGGCTCAGGCACCTGGGATTTGGAACCGGGCATTACCTACCGCGATCAATCGCAGGTGCTCGGCTGGGGTGCACAGGTGCGCGGCGTTGTGAGGCTTGGCGACAACGATCAAGGATACTCCTACGGCAACAGCGCCAAGGCGACAGCTTGGCTCGCGGCAGCGATTACCCCTGCAGTGGCAATCTCGGGCCGTGTCGAAGCGGAGACCATGGGCGCGATTGACGGGATCGATCCAAACATCGTCGGCCCCGTTCAGACCGCCAATCCGGATTTCCATGGCGGTGATCGTGTGACAGCTCTGGCCGGGGTAAACTTCGCTGCGACCGGAGGCCCATTGAAAGGCTGGCGGCTCGGGATCGAAGGTGGCCTTCCAGTCGTTCAAGACCTGAACGGTCCACAAATGCCCACTGATTGGACGCTGACAGTCGGGGTTCAAAAGAGCTTGTAGGCTAGCCCCAGGGGCAAACGTCCCAAGGGTCGCAGGAGAGAGGCGGTGCAGTTCAATACCGCATCGCCTCTTTTCTCATCCTGTTAGAAATCGACGGAAAGGTGGGTGATTTTGCCGTCGCTGATCTCGTATTCGGAGTATGAGCAACAGCGTTCTACACCGTCAGAAAATGTGTAGGCGGCAGAGAGATAGACGCGGCCTTCGCTCATGCCGCTGTCAACCACGCGCAAAGTGTGCCGGAAATCGTCATCAGCAAAATTGGTTGCGTAGAATTCGCGGATCTCTGCATGCCCTTTTGCAATCATCCCGCCTGCATCGACTGTGGCATCAGACGAGAAAGTCGCGACGAAGCGATCGAGATCACCAGATCGATAGGCGTCGACATGAGCCTGAACGGTCGCCGTCTTTTCCGTGCCAGGATTTTCGTTCTCAGTTGCAGTCTGGGCCACCACAGGTGGCGCAGCGATCAGCGCAATCCCAGCCGATAGTGTCGCGATGACCCGCATTTCCTGCCTCCAACTCTTTATTGGAAAGTCTCGCAGCCAAACGTTTACTTTTCGTTCTCGTTCGCGCAATTCTTGATCTGTGAGCATTCCGACCTCGCTTTCCCTCCCCGCGTTGCACGCGAGCCATAGCGGCAATTGGCTACGTTCACCGAGCGGAGAGACGGGCGCGGTCTCTAAAGGCGATGCGATCATGGCAGCGGCGGACACGCCGGTACTGCTTGTCAACGCACCGCTGGTCGCCAACCGGCTGGGCTATCCCGATCTGTCGGGCCTGGACCTGCTCGAACTGTTCGCCTTTGTTCACCCGGCCAGATTTTGCGTTCCAACACCGCGAGGATTGGCCCAGGCGCTTGGCCTAGAAGAGCCGGGAAGCGACGAGAACGTGCCGGCATTTCTGCAACGCGCGGCAGGCAAACTTATCGAAACCTGTGAGAGCGAGGATTGGCGCGAACGCGACGGGGCCTGGAGCGTGTTGCAGAGCATGGTGCGGCTGCGCTGGCCGTGGGCCAATGTCATCGCCCCACATATTGCTCGTCCGCAAAAGGCTGAAAAATGGGTGTTCGGCAAGCTTCCGGAATGGGAGGAGAACGCCGAACGCGGACAACCGCGCCAAGTCGAACTGCCCGATGGTGCGATACTGGATCGGCTTGACCAGCTTACGGGCGAAGGCGCTGAGAAACGTGACGGGCAGCTATCTTACGCAGTCAATGCCGCGCGCATCTTCGCTCCGCGTGACAAGCGCGATCTACCGCATATTGCGCTTGCTCAAGCCGGAACCGGAATCGGCAAAACGCTTGGCTATCTCGCACCATCTTCGGTGTGGGCAGGCGCCTCTGGCGGCACTGTATGGGTATCAACCTTCACCAAGAATCTGCAACGCCAGCTCCGATCCGAAAGTCGCCGGGCCTGGCCGCAAGAACGACCCGATGGATCACCGCCCGTCGTGGTGCGAAAGGGCCGTGAGAACTACCTCTGTCTGCTGAATCTGGAAGATGCCTTGCAGGGCGGATTCTCCGGACGCCCTGCCATCCTTGCCCAACTGATTGGACGCTGGGCGGCCTTTACGCAGGACGGAGACATGATCGGCGGAGACCTGCCCGGCTGGCTCGGAACTCTGTTTCGCAAGCGCGGGATTGCAGCTCTAACCGATCAGCGCGGCGAATGTGTCTATGCCGGATGCCCGCATTACAAAAAGTGCTTTATTGAGCGCGCTGCGCGAAACAGCGCGCAGGCCGATCTGGTGATTGCAAACCATGCCTTGGTGATGGTCAATGCAGCGCGCGGGCGCGATCACGCCCAGCGCCCTACCCGCATCATCTTTGATGAAGGCCATCACGTCTTCGAGGCGGCGGATTCCACCTTCGCAGCAACTCTGTCGGGACAGGAGGCAATCGAACTTCGCCGATGGATCATCGGCCCGGAGCGCAAATCCCGCGGAAGGCGGCGCGGCCTTGCAGCCCGACTTGCCGATGTCGCCAGCTATGACGATGAAAGCGGGGTCGCGGTCGAAGACGCCATCGAGGCGGCTCAGCCGCTGCCCTCCGAAGGTTGGCTGCAACGCCTCAACGAAAGCGAACCTTCCGGTCCAATCGAGGCGTTACTCGCTGCTGTCCGCGCGGCCACCTATGCTCGCGATGAAAGCGGCGGGGTGGATGCTGGCTATGGCATCGAAACCGAAGCAGCTGGCCTACCGGGTGAGGTGATCGAAGCCGCAGGAGCAGCTGGTCAGGCACTAAGCGGAATTCGAGCCCCGCTGATCAAACTCGGCACACGGCTTGAGGCGATCATGACAGATCCCCCCGATTGGCTTGATGGCCAAGGGCGCGCTCGGATCGAGGGCGCGCGCTTCTCGCTCGCTTGGCGGGTGGATCTCCTGGCGGCCTGGGAAGCCTTGCTTGAACGGCTTGGCGGACCCGGCGACCCCGAATTTGTCGATTGGCTGAGCGTCGAAAGGAACGATGCGCGCGAGTTCGATATCGCGATACAGCGCCGCTGGCTCGACCCGATGAAGCCCTTCGCAAAGGTTGTGCTCGAGCCTGCCCACGGTGTGATGTTGACCAGTGCCACGCTTACCGACCGGATCGAAACCGGGGATCCCTGGGAAGCCGCGATGGACCGATCTGGCGCGACGCATATCGAAAGCGAACCCATGCTCTCGATGGCTGAAAGTCCGTTTGATTATGCGGGGCGTGCAGAAGTGCTGATCGTCACCGACGTCAAGAAGGGCGATTTGCCCGGATTGGCAGGCGCCTATTCCAAGCTGATCGAGGCCAGCGACGGCGGCGTTCTTGGCCTGTTTACAGCAATCCGCCGCATGCGCGCGGTCCATGGTCGCATTGCAGACCGGCTGGCGCGGGCCGGATTGCCGATCTACGCTCAGCATGTGGATCCGATTGATACAGGAACTCTGGTCGACATCTTCCGCGACGATCCGCGCGCAAGCCTGCTCGGTACGGATGCCTTGCGCGATGGGGTCGACGTGCCCGGCCGGTCTCTGCGATGCGTTGTGATGGAGCAGGTACCATGGCCGCGCCCGGACATACTGCACAGGGCCCGCCGCGCTGCGTCCGGCGGCAGCCTGTATGATGATCGGATCATTCGCGCACGCCTCGCTCAGGCTTTTGGCCGACTGATTCGGAACAAGGATGATGCCGGCCATTTTGTTGTGCTCTCGGCTGCCTTCCCCAGCAGGCTCCTTAGCGCGTTCCCGGACGGCACTCCGGTAACACGCCTTACGCTTGACGAAGCGCTTGAGCGGATCAGCAAAGGACCTCCTGATCCCGCGAATGCGTCTGGCGAAGATGTTCAAGACGATGCAGACATGATCCGATGATCGAGATACTCGACACCCACATCCGCTGGATAGCCGTCGGGGCAAGTTCGATGCTGCTGCTTGCTATCATCACCGGTGAAGCGCGGCGAGAAATGAAGATCGCTCTTGCCGGTCTGATTGTCGGTGCGATCTGCTACTTGCTGAACGAGACGCCGCTTGGCGCCTCCGACACGCCGACCGATGCGCTGATAGATCTGTTTTCACTGCTCACCCCGTTTTGGACATGGGTTTTCGCGCGGTTGCTGTTTGAGCGCGCTCCGCCGGTTTGGGCGATGTCGACGTCAGCAACCATTTTGGCTGTGTCCTGGTTTCTTGGGAATTTCATCGATCCGCTAGGACGGCTTGGATTCACAATCATCCATGTTGTTTCTCTTGCCCTGATGGCCGATTTGGTCCGCGTGGCGGTTCAAGACAGAGCGGACGATCTGATCGAAAAACGCCGCGTGATCCGGCTGGTCTTGCCATTGCTTGTTGCCGCTCTTGCTGCTGGCATTCTCGCTTTCGAGATGGTCGTGGGCGCTGCAATACCTTTTCCTGCAGTGCAGCTTGCCAATGCGATACTCATACTCGTTCTTACCCTGTTTTCGGGTGTCGCTCTGCTGAGAACTGATCCCGAACTGTTGGTTCGAACTGAACAAGATGAGCCGGAACACAAGGCTGCACCGAATGGCCTCTCACCCTCCGAGACTGTTCTGCACGACAAGCTGATCGCAGCAATGGACAGCGGACATTATCGAGAGCCCGGTCTGACAATTGCTTCGCTTGCAGACCATCTGGATACCCCGGAGCATCGCCTGCGCGCGCTGATCAACCGGCGGCTTGGCCACCGCAACTTTTCTGCCTTCCTAAACCTCTATCGGATTACCGAGGCAAAGAATTTGTTGTCTGATCGGGACCGAGTGGACCTCCCTGTGCTCACGATCGCGATGGATCTGGGATACAATTCCCTTCCGACCTTCAATCGGGCATTTCGCAGTGAAACTGGCACAACACCCAGTGATTTCAGACGTTTGGCTATCAATGGGGAAGCAGTTCAAAACTGAAAAACACCGATCAATTCCGAAATTGATCGGCATTTTTCGCCGCTGACGAGAGAAAAACCGTCCGGTCAGCAATCAAGGCTCCAACGCAAAACGAGGAGCCTGCAATGAACGACCCCACGCTTACTTACATCGCCGACAGAGTTGGCGAGCATTTCATGAATGTGATCTACTTCGATCTGGGGCGCTATCTGATCGCCGCTGGGGTCATGACGGCAATCCTGCTCGTGTTCCGCGGTTGGGCGAACCGCCGCAAGATCCAGACCCGCAGCGCGAAGGCGGGCGACTATAAACGCGAGGTTCTGTCATCATTGCGAACGGTGATCGTGTTCGGCGTCACCACGCTCGCGACGGTGATCGGCAAAGAGCTTGGCGTGATCAGACTCGAGCTTGAGACCACCACCCTCTTTACCGTTATCTGGCAGTTTGCACTGATCGTGTTGCTGCACGATGCCTACTTCTATTGGGCGCACCGCGCGATGCACACCAAGCGGCTGTTTCGCGCAACCCACCTTCATCACCACAAATCGCGCATACCGACACCATGGACAGCCTACAGCTTTTCGGCCTGGGAAGCCGCCATCGAGGCCGCGTTTGTCCCGGTTTTCCTACTTGCGACCAGCCTCATGGGTGTCGCCTATGCCGGTTTCGCAATCTTCCTGTTTCTGTGGCACATGATCATCCGCAATGTGATGGCGCATGCCGGACATGAAATCTTCCCCGCCGGCTGGGTCGACAATCCGCTGACCAACTGGATCACCACCACCACCCATCACGATCTCCACCACAGTGCGAGCCAGAACTTCGGCTTCTACTTTACATGGTGGGACAAATGGATGGGCACGGAGCACCCACGCTACAAGGAAGAGTTCCGCAAGAACGCCCAACCGATCCGTATGCCGCGGCTGCCTGGCAAGTTCGCCGAGCAAGCGAGCGTAATCACCATGGCGCTGTTCGCCGCGACCGTGACTCTCGCCGGTCCCTTTGCAGGCATCGAAGCAGGTCTTCTCTGACCTTGGACTTCGTTTCGGTCCCCAATGGCCGACACTCCTCGTCGGTCAAGCGGCAGTCTCTGGTGCTGTGCCCAATACTGCGGGCCAACGCCTTGAGGCTGCCGCAATTTCTTTACACATCGCCCGCAATCGTGTTGTGAAGCTCCGCACGCGGCACCACCTGCCGCGCGGGATCCCAAAGGAGAAAGCGAGTCATGAAAGTCCTCGGACTGCTGCGTCACGCAAAATCCGAATGGGACGACACGACTCAGCGCGATTTCGACCGCGGTCTCAATGATCGCGGGCGCAAAGGGGCCGCTCTGATCGGGGACCATATTCGCGAACACAATGTCGCTTGGGGTAC
Organism: Pseudomonadota bacterium; assembly: GCA_038534015.1. Classification (GTDB taxonomy): domain Bacteria; phylum Pseudomonadota; class Alphaproteobacteria; order Sphingomonadales; family Sphingomonadaceae; genus Erythrobacter. Next base: position 7,335 of record JBCAXQ010000109.1, read on the forward strand.
CTTGCTTGCGAGTCCGGCGGAACGCGTCCAGCGAACGCTGGAGCTTGCGCTCCCCGATATGGATGCGGCCTTCGACAAGCGGCTCTATCTTGCCAGCCCGGATACCATGGTTGAGGTGATTCAAGATCTCGCAGGCGATGTACAGTCGGTGTTGGTCGCAGGGCACAATCCCGGTCTTCAGAACCTCATTCTCGAACTGGTTTCTCCATCAAAGGAGAATGATCTGTTCAAGGAAGCGTCGGTCAAATTTCCGACCGCTACCTTTGCGGTGATGGAGTGCGCGATTGACGATTGGAGCGAACTGAAGAAGTTCTGCGCCGAGCTCGTACACTTTGCTCGCCCGCGAGACCTTGATCCCGAGCTTGGGCCGCAGCGCTAGGGCAAGACCTGCCTCGGTCCCGGTCCCTGTTCGGCCAAGTGATCGTCCTTGTTATAGAGCTGGCAGTGCGACAGGCTCAGACAGCCACACCCAATACAACCATCCAGCCGGTCGCGGGTCTTCTCGAGTTGAGCGATCTTTGAATCGAGCGCACCGCGAATGGACTGACTGATACGTTTCCAGTCTTTCGCATTGGGAGTGCGGCCTTGTGGCAACCTGGCGAGCTCCTGCTCGATTTCTCCAAGAGCAAGGCCAAGCTGCTGCGCGATCAGGATAAAGCTGACCCGGCGAATGTCGGAACGCAGAAACCGGCGCTGATTGCCTGCCGTACGGATCGGTTCGATCAGTCGCTTGTCCTCATAGAACCGGATGGCCGAAACTGACAGGCCCGTACGCCGCGCGACTTCACCAATCGGGATCAGATCATTTTTGGTCAGTTGCCGAGCCATGTCACCTCTCTCAAAATAGACCTTGACCTCAACTTAGCTTGAGGTTGCACAATGCTCAAGCACATTGATTCGATGTGGCTGATTTCGGGTCGGTCATCGCAAACAAATGAAGGAGCAAAGAATGCCCAAAGGACAAATCGAACACGCCAACCTGACCGTAACCCGGCCCGATCGCAGCGCCGAATTGTTCAAACAGATGCTGGGGTGGCACGAGCGCTGGCGTGGAAAGTCGAGATTTGGTGGCGACACCATCCATGTCGGCGACGAGACCACCTATCTGGCGCTCTACACCAATGAAGAAGCCAAGGGCGGCTACTCTAAAGGTCGACCCCTCAACCATGTTGGCCTGTTGGTCGATGATCTAGACGAGGCCGAAAGAGTGGTTGCTGCGACTGGGCTCAAACCGTTCGGACACGATGATTATGAACCCGGCAAACGCTTCTATTTCTTCGATTGGGACGGAATCGAGTTTGAAGTGGTCAGCTATGCGGACGACGCGAAATGATGGAGATTATGCCGCGCGAACCGCTGTTCGGACCGCCTCAGAACAAAGAACGCTGCGATACCAGCCCTCCAGCCCAGGGCTCTTCGGTGCGATCGACGATCAAATCACCCTCCCATGCCCGGCACAGATCGAAAGCATCTGACGGCGATCCGGAAACCCAGCCAGCATAGTCCTCTTGCCGAAGCAGAACCGGCATCCGGCTGTGCACCTCTGATGCCGGACCGGCACTGTCCGTCATCACCATCGAATAGCAATCGCCCCATTCATCCGATGCGCGCCATACACCGGCACAAGCAAACAGCTCACTGCTCGGTACGGACATCCACGTCCGCGTCTTACGACCTTTGGCGC
>JBCAXQ010000110.1:0-9007 GCA_038534015.1 Pseudomonadota bacterium
TTCAGCCAGATGCTGGATCAACAACCCGCCGGCGACATGCCGGTCGCCCAAAGATCGACTAGCAACCCGGATAAGGGGAACAGGGGCGAGAACGGCTTCATGTCCGTACCGATCATCCCGATTGGGAACATGTAACCGCATTGGCCGGAACAATAAGCCACGATGAGCTGCTTGATAGTCAGTTGTCGATGGAGTCGATCGGGTGGCGCCTTTTCCATGAAGAGGATCAAATCCTGGTCCAGAAAGGACCGGCCATATCCCGCGGATGCCGTTGCAGTGCCGAGTATTATCGCTCGGTGATCGACCGTTTCCCGATGGAAGAGCGCGATGAGATGCGCAATGCAGAAGGCTTGATTGTGGTCGACTGTGCTTTCTGTTCGCGGGAATTCACGCTGGATATTTAACCTTTCACCGCTATTCAGGAACGGCTCACCGTGGCTGGGCAATAGTCCTTGTGGTGCTTACGAGGAAGAATGCGAGGTTATGGACATGACAAAGCGATCGCCACTGATCCGGCCCAGTGCCTTGCTTGTGGTCGGCTGCCTTACCATTGCGCTTGGGCTCCCAGTTGCTGCACAGAGTGATCGTCTTGCCATGCTGGCAGGCCTCACCAAAGGTGAATGGACCATCAAGTTCCGAGATGGCACGCCATCCCGGAAAATCTGCCTCAAAAGTGGCGCGGAGCTGATTCAGTTGCAGCACTCGCAAGCGAATTGCGAACAGATTGTCTTGGAGGATGGCGCAGCCGAAGTGCGGGTTCACTATACCTGTCGAGGCAATGGATACGGAGATACTGTTATCCGGCGGGAAACTGGCACTCTCGTCCAAGTCAACAGCAACGGATACGCAAATGGACTTGCGTTTCAGGTCACGGCTGAAGCGAGACGGTCCGGTAGCTGCTAACCGATCGAGCCAAGCAGGTTCGGATTGCAGAATCCATCCGACTCGCTAGTTCGCTTTGGATGAACAAGTCCACACAGACAGATGCCAAGGCTGCAGTCGTTTTGCTTTCGGGAGGGCTGGATTCGATGGTCACGGCTGCCCTTGCCAAAGAGAACGGCTTTGCAATCCATGCGCTGACCATCAATTATGGGCAGAGGCATTCAATCGAATTGGAATCGGCCAAGAAGATTGCCGAACAACTGGATGTGGTCCGACATGTCGAGATGCCACTCGACTTGAGGGCCTTTGGCGGCTCCGCCCTGACGGCTGATATCGATGTTCCAAAGTCTGGCGTTGGTGACGACATTCCGATCACCTATGTCCCTGCCCGCAACCTGGTTTTTCTGGCGCTAACAATAGCGTGTGCAGAAGCGTCGAGCGCACAGGACGTCTTTATTGGGGTGAATGCGCTGGATTACTCCGGCTATCCGGATTGTCGGCCAGAGTTCATCGCCAGTTTTGCGGAGACTGCAAGGCTTGGCACAAAGACAGGTGTTCAAGGCTCGCCATTCCGGATCAATGCACCACTACAGAATATGACGAAGGCTGACATTGCGCGGGAATGCGCCAGGCTGGAATTGGATCCAGCATGGAGCTGGTCCTGCTACGATCCCTTACCCGGGGGTATTGCGTGCGGAAGGTGTGACTCTTGCCGGTTAAGGTTGAAGGGTTTTGAAGAAGCAGGCATTGAAGATACCACACGATATGCGGTTTGAACCGCAAGCCTTTTGGGGGAATATAATTGGCCGAAGAAGTGACACAATCGAATTCGGCCGATGAACAGCCGGTGCCCACCTACAGCTGGTATGCGCTAAGCGTTCTGGTTCTCATCTATGTTTTGAACTTCATTGACCGCCAGATTCTTTCGATTCTGGCGAATGACATAAAAGCTGACCTCGGTGTCGATGATGCCTATCTCGGCTTTCTTTACGGCACGGCTTTTGCAATCTTCTACGCGTTGTTCGGCATCCCGCTTGGCAAGCTCGCCGATAGCTGGAAACGCGTCCGTCTGATGACATTGGGCTTGACGCTGTGGTCTGCCATGACCGCTGTTTCAGGTTTTGCCCGCGATGCGGCGACGCTGACTGTGGCAAGGATCGGTGTTGGCGTGGGTGAGGCGACAGCTAGTCCGTCAGCCTATTCCCTCATCTCGGATTGGTTTCCAGCGCGGCTGCGCGCGACAGCTCTCGCGATCTACAGCTCCGGCCTCTACATCGGCGGCGGTATTTCGCTCGCCATTGGTGGTTTGATCGTTGACCAATGGAACACTGCTTTTCCCGACGGAGGTCCGCTTGGACTGGCGGGGTGGCAAGCGGCATTCATTGCCGTGGGTGTGCCCGGGCTCCTGCTGGCATTGTGGGTGATCACACTCAGGGAGCCGGTTAGGGGTGCAATCGATGGCATCCCGACACCCGAGGATCCCCATCCCTTCCGTGGATTCGTGCGCGAGCTCTACACTGTTATTCCCCCCTTTACCTTCATCGGCGCTGCAGCTCGCGGGGCGGGCGCTCTCGCAATCAACATCGCAGTATTCATTGGTTCCATGGCGGCAGCCTTTGGCTTGTCGCGGCTACTGGAATCGGGGGAGGGATACATAGTTTCGCAGATCACTGATCAATGGCTACTGCTGGCGATTGGGTATTATGCGGTGTTTTGCTGGGCTAGCGCACTGCGTGAACGAGACTTTCCGACCTTCGCTCTGACTTGGGGCTCACCGGCATTTTTGTGCACGATCCTGGGCTACGGGACTGTCGCCTTCATGGCCTACTCAGCATCCTATTGGGGCGCTCCTTATGCTGAACGTGTGTTCGACGTCTCGAAGGCCGAGCTTGGCTTCTGGCTTGGCGGCGGCGGTGCCGCTGGCGGTTTCCTCGGTGTTATCCTTGGCGGTAGAATGGCCGATTATCTGTTCACGAGATTTTCGTCCGGCCGTATCTGGGTAATTCTGTTCGGCTTGCTTAGCCCGATTCCATTTGCAATTGTCCAGTATACGACGGACAGCTTCATCCTGTTCATCATACTCAATGTGATCGTGGGAGCGCTAGCCGCTTCTGCACTTGGGGCAGCCGCCGCGAGCAGTCAGGCGCTTGTTCTTCCTCGCATGAGAGGTACAGCGACGGCGACCTTTTTCCTCGCAACGACACTCGTCGGGCTTGCACTGGGCCCATATACGGCTGGCTACGTTTCGGCACAGAATGACGCCAACTTGAGCATTGGTGTCCTCTCTACTCTATGGATCACTCCGATAGGTCTTGCCCTGTTGGTTGCAGCAATCCGTCTGGTACCAGCTGCCAACGCAACAGTTTTGGACCGTGCGCGAGCTGCTGGGGAAATGATCGACTAGTTGTTGGCAAGCTGCCCGACAGGTCAGGGATGCGCAGCAGGGGCCTAGGCGCGCCCTCTTTTGGCGGGAATAGAAGTAACGCTGGCGTTCTACAACAACGTCCTCAATCCGCCCAAGAACCTCGTGCGGTAGCAGCAAAAGAACTAGATTGTTGTGTGCGCACCCTAGAGCGATCTCGGCTTTTCACCGTTGCCCTTTCCACCGGCGTACGGGGCTGCTTGACCATTTGTGGCCAACGACATGGAGGGCTAGCGATAGTCAACCGGGATAACTCGGCCAGTGTTGCACAGCGCACGAAAAAAGGGGCCGGAAAATCCAGCCCCTTCTTTTCTGTTGCGAAAGAAGTTTTCGCTTACATGCCCGAACCTGGGCCGTAGCTCACTTCAACGCGACGGTTCTGCAACTCACGAACACCGTCAGCTGTTGGAACGCGCGGTTGTGATTCGCCAAACGCTTCGCTTGCAATCCGCATTTCTGGAATACCGCGGCTGGCGAGATATTCAGTTACAGATGCATTACGACGCTCTGCCAGGCCAATGTTGTAAGCGACACTACCCGATCGGTCAGTGTGACCGGCCAACATCACGCTCGCTGTGCCGCAATCGGCATAGGATGTGACTGCACCATCAAGAATGGTCGCTGCCTCAGGAGTGATGTCCGACTCGTCCCAGTTAAAGAAGACGATGTACGGGCCTGTGTTGCATACCGGCGCCGGCGGAGGCGGTGGTGGCGGAGGCGGTGGTGGCGGAGGCGGTGGTGGCGGAGGCGGTGGTGGCGGAGGAGGCGGCGGAGCCGGCTCTTCACCACCGAAGTTGTAGATGATCGAACCAAGGATCGAATGAGTGCTGATATCGCTTTCAAACGGCAGGCCGCGTGAATCAATGATCGATACGTTTTCAGCATTGAAGTAACGGTACTTCAGTGCAACGTCCCAGCTATCGCTCAGCGGCGCGCGAACACCCGCAAGAAGCTGCCAAGCGAGACCCGTGTCGGAATCATCGTATGCGCCAGGACCGCTAGCGTCGACCGTTCCATCCAGATCAACACGAGCTACACCAATACCGCCGCCAGCAAATGCCTGGAGGCCATCATCCGCGCCAAAGTCGAACATGCCGTTCAGCATGAAGCTTAGTGCGTCAACGCCGCCATTGGCTTCGAACACACCATTCGATGCAACGCCGTTACGGTTGATGAGGTTGCTTGCCTGGACGCCGGCAGGGCCGACTTCCAAATCATCAAGATCAGCCGACCGATAGCTCGCTTCTGCTTCGAGACGAAACGCGCCGAAGTCGTAACCGACTGCAGCACCGAAATCGTAGCCATGATCGTAATTGGCTTCTACTTCACCGGCAGAGCCATCGACTTCGAAGATATTATCCTCGACAATCATGACGCCACCATCGCCAGCGATGTACCACTGGCCCTCTCGAGCCATTGCCGGCGCGGAAAGCGCCGTTGATGCCATCGCCATTCCTATGACGAGTTTGCGCATTCTGTTTATCCCCTTTTATAGCTTTTTGGAGCCGCAGCGAGGTTACTAACTTTTCCCCCTCGTCGAGGCAAGCAATCAATGCGCGCAAACTGTTGCAATTAAGTCTCTATCCGGCTCGCTTGGTCGCAAAAATGGCAATGCAATGGGCGAATTGGCATGATTGATAGGGTTGAGCCCTGCATCCAGGACCTAGGAACCCTGTAAAATACCAGCGTTCTTAAGCGCTTGAGTCAATTCTGTGATCGCAAAGCGGGCTTCTTCATCAACCACATTACCGCCGACCGGCTCCGTTGGCGAATTGGCTGTGATCCAACCGTCGGAGTAGAAACGACGCTGCTGAGCCTCAGAATCAAAGACCGCAAGACCATTGACCGGTTGCACGGAATGCCACGCGCCACTGACGAAAACTACGATGTTATCTTCCAGATTCACCCAACCACCGGAGGCGTTGCTGCCCACCAGATAGGTTGCCCCCTGGGAAGGTTCAGCAGGCGGCGTGCTGCGAGTGGCGAGCACAGTCAGGCTGAGGAGCGAATCGATCAAGGCAAAAGACTGATTTACGAAGAATTCTTTCTGCGCTTGCCCTGCGATCAGCAAAGGAAGTGCGAAATGCGGGGTAACCGACGGGTAATCGATGGCTTCTGACATAGTGGCATCCAAGAGTTTATGAGAGATCAATTATACGGAGTGCTGGTGACAGGCCGAATGTGCCGATTTGCCGGACCCAGAGCGCAACGGGGCCGAAATCCGCGATAAATTGCAATCGGTCCGAACTTGCCAGGACGAATTCTCGCTCTGCGGTAGCCCACGCGGCAAACGGTTGGTCGACTGGTCCCAGGCCGACTGAGTAAAGTTCTTGCTCCTCCGCAATTGGGACGTCCAAACCGTTGTCCCATGACCAGTTGCCGCGCGATCTCCTGGTCCATGTGACGATCAGATCGCCATTTGCGGTCACGGTTGCTGCAGGGTGGACTGGCGATGGAGGTCTAAGCGAAAGTCCAACATTGTTGATCGAAGAGTATACCGGCTCACTGTCGCCAAGTCCGATTGCGGCGATGCGAGTGGCTGCGTTCGAGGGTATCTGATTCGGGTCAAACTCCACCAGACGATCGTCAAGCAAAACGACAGATGTCCCTGCGCCATGACCGGCTAGTGCTTCTATTTCGGTCCCGCCGCGCCCGCGCAGGAAGCCGGAAATGATCCAGTTCCCATCCCCCACAGGCTCTGCGTGCATAAACTGCAAGACCTCGCCTCCTACCAGCATTCGGTTGGCACCATTTGCGATTCCCAGAATGTCTGTGCTCGAGAGCGCCAAGTCTGCGGCGGTGAATTTGAGTTCGGCCGCAGAGGCAGGCTCAAAAAGGAGGCCGGGCGATGGGGGAATATCCGTCTCTAGACGCCCCACCATTGCGCGCCTTGCGCCGGTGTTCCCGACAGGTGACAGCGTATCGCCCTGTTCCAAATACAGGGCAGCACCACGCCAAGATGAATGTTGTGATGATGCGGCAGCGTAGACAATGTTGGCGGTCCCGCCCGAGGTCAGCGGGGGTGCTTCGAAGGCTATGAGTTCGGTTGCACCGATCGGGGTGTCGGGCGGCAAGTTGGCTTGCCCCGGCTCGCTGCCAATCTGTCCGGTCAAGGTCGGGGAAACCCGTTCCAGTCCTAGCTCGACGCCACTTTCATTCCATTCCCAGCTGGAAATCAGCCACACGCCGGGAGAGTCCGGCACGTGGGTCAATGTGCCCGGAGCAATTCGCGGATCCAGTTGGCCAGTCGTCCAAGTCATTCTCTCAAGCTGCCACCGCGCCCGGCTTGCCGTCTGGTTCGCAAGTTCGCGCGCTCCGCCTGCGGTCATAGTCGCAGGTATATCGATGATCGATTCTTGCCCCTCAGATCGCGTGCCTATGGCCCGCTGGACGCCGGGTTGGTAATCACGATCCCGATCATAATACCGCAGTCCCACCGGACTGGAAGTCACTCTATCTGCGCGCTCCTTGCGAAAATCATCCGTTCCGCTTTGCTCTGAAGGCGCCAGCCGTTCCCCCAAAGGCAGTGCAGAGAGTTCGTCCAACTTGAGTTGCCCGATCTGCAAGCCTTCTCCGGTAATCCGGCAAAGCAGTGGAGACACGCGCTCGATTGCCGAAAGGGTTGAAACAACCGCCCCCCCTTCATCCGAATACCCTAAGGCATTGGGGATCACTTCCCCCGGGTCAGCGGTCACTTGAGGGACCAAATGCGACAAAGGGACGGTATCGTCAGACTCTCCGAAGACCTCGAAAGTCAAAGCAGGGATACGATTGCCAAAGTCTGCGAGTTGTAATTCTTCAAAGACGACATACGCGACATCTCGATATGCCGGAGACGCCAGGCTGCCTGACGCTGCCAACAACGGATCAACGGGATCATCGCCTTGCCCATGGTAAAAACGAAGTTGACCTCCTGCTTTCAGATCGCCGTTTGCGCCGCGCAGCAGGTTTCCATCAGCCCAAATCCGGCCAAGCCTCGATAAAGGGGTGCTCGAAAGCGCGACGGCGAAAGATGCAGAGTAATTGTACGTAGTTGTGGAGGGCTTGCCTTTTCCGCCCTCCTCTTTTTCGGAAGTCTCAATGAGGTCCGTCGACCAAATGATTGTGCCAGGTATCCTCGGCCTTCCAAAGTTCCGCGCCAGTGGAACGCCATAGCTGGACGTGGTGACAGCCAGGTCTTTGATTCGCGGCCCCTCGCGACCAGGTGCTGGAAATAGAACACCATCAATCTGTTGGCCAAGGAACGAGCCGACAGCTGTTCCAATCGGGCCGCCGATCACGGTGCCGAGAGCGGCAAAGGCAATAGTCGCCATCAGTTCTTCCAATTATCAGGACGATAAACGCCAGCGTGTTGCGGCGATGGGTTTCGGATTCAGGATTTGCCGGACGACTGCTCGCATCCCTGCATGGGCATGGATAAACTGCGATCCACTTTCGAAAATCAGCAAATGCCATTGTCCGGGAGCCACTGCTGTGAGCAACACATCGCCTGGCAACTCAGTTTGATGTGCCCGGACCAGACCTGAGGCTTCCGCAAAGCGCAGCCATCGGTCTGGTCTGGAGTTGCGCAGAGCGTAACCAGATGGGAATCTTGGCTGACACCCGATAGCTTTCAAGCTGCATCCAACGAGGCCAACACAATCCAATCCGTATGCCGGATCGCGGCCATGCATTCTGAACTTCGTGCCAATGAAGCTGCCCGCTGATTGCGCGAGCGCTTCACCTCGGGTCACGCGCCACCCTGTCCGTATCGAGATAGCAGGTCATTGCCCGGCAAGAACGGCTCACCACGAAAATTCGTGGTGTTTGCAAAGCGGTTGGCGCAGGTTTCAAGGGTGTGGTCGCACCCCTGAAGCAATTCAGCTCGCATTCCGATTTCGAGGCCAGAGATCAAGGGGCGATCAAGCGTCAGACCAGCGCCGGTCCCACTGACAATGCCGAAAGTGATGCCGGTTTGGGGGCCAGCAAGGAAGCGGACTCGTCCATCAACATAGTCCTGCTCGTCGATTCCAAAAAACATCACCAAATTCTGATCAAGGTCGAAATCGGCAAGTGTTCGAGTGTGCGTGAATGCAGCGGCAGACAAGTTGCAGCCTCGACCACAAAACTCGGCCCTGCAAGTTGGGCTTGTTCTAGGGACCAGGTCTTGTTCCAAAAGTGCTTTGGAAGAGCGCAACTGTGCTGTGAAACTGGATTGATTGTCTTCGATTTGCCCGATCCGGCCACGGTACAGGGACATATGTTCGAGTGAATGCCAGTCAACAGCGCCGATCTCGATCGCAGCAGCATCGTACAAACCAGCTCTTAGCTCCAGCTCGCTGATTGCATCATGGCTAAGCGCTCCCTCAACCTCGGCGCTGTCTTCGGAAAGCGTGGACGTGCGCCGGATCGCAGCGGGGACCATGCCCGGGCTGGCTCGGTGAATGATCCCCCCGAATCGCAAAGCCCTGTCGTGGCTTGTAAAGCCAAGGGTCACGCCGTCGGCTCGGTAGAGCCGCCAGAAGGTGGCAACGCTGTCCAGCTCACGACCAAAGAAGGTGCGCATTATTCGCTCTCGCGCAGTTCGACCAAGGGGACGCTGGGCGCTTCGCCAGCGGCAAAGTTGACCGTTGAGATATCGAGCCGATCTTCCGCAAACCGAACGGCTGTGTCGAAAAGATAGCCAGCCCGAATTTCTGACCCGGGGGGCGGTGCAACGTCAAA
>JBCAXQ010000111.1:0-8941 GCA_038534015.1 Pseudomonadota bacterium
GACAAGCGCGCCGGAGGTCGCGCCTTCCAGCACGGTGCCCTTTTCCGCATCGACCAGCGCGGGCTGAATGCCGAACATCGGCGTGCTTGCGCTGCCGGGTTTGAGCGCGGTTGCTCCGGGCAGGGGGGTGATCATCGCACCGCCGGTTTCGGTCTGCCACCAGGTGTCGACAATCGGGCAGCGGCGTTCGCCGACGACGCGATGGTACCAGTCCCACGCTTCGGGATTGATCGGCTCGCCAACGCTGCCGAGCAGGCGCAGTGAGGAGCGATCGGTTTTGGTCACCCAGTCATCGCCTTCGCGCATCAGGGCGCGCAAAGCCGTGGGGGCGGCGTAGAAGATTTCGACTTTGTGCTTGTCGATGATCTGCCAGAAGCGTGAGAAATCAGGATAGTTCGGCACACCTTCGAACATCACCTGAGTCGCGCCATTGAGCAATGGGCCATAGGTGACGTAGGAATGGCCGGTGACCCAGCCGACATCGGCGGCGCACCAATAGATTTCGCCCGGTGAATAGTCGAAGACGTATTCATGCGTCATACTGGTCCACACCGCATAGCCGCCGGTCGTATGCAGCACGCCCTTCGGCTTGCCGGTTGATCCGCTGGTGTAGAGGATGAACAGCGGATCCTCCGCGTCCATGACTTCAGGAGTGCAATCCGGTCCGGCGAAGGCGAAGGCGTCATGCCACCAGACATCGCGGGCTTCGTCCATGCGGACGGCCGCGTCTGTGTGCTTTAACACAATCACGCGCTCGACGGTGACCTTCGCAAGTGCAGCATCGACGTTGGCCTTGAGCGGGACAGTCTTGCCGCCACGCAATCCTTCGTCAGCGGTGATGACGATGTTGGATTGGCAATCCTCGATCCGCCCCGCGAGCGCATCGGGTGAGAAGCCTGCGAACACCACCGAATGCACCGCGCCGATCCGGGCGCAGGCGAGCATGGCAATGGCGGCTTCAGGCACCATTGGCAGATAGATTGTTACCCTGTCGCCCTTCGCTGCACCTTGGGCTTTCAGCACATTGGCAAACTTGCAAACCTCGGTGTGCAATTCGCGATAGGTGAGGGTGCGGCCCGGGGTTTCGGGGTTGTCAGGTTCCCAGATGATTGCGGTCTGATCACCGCGTGTTTCCAGATGCCTGTCAAGCGCATTGGCGCAGATGTTGAGCTTTCCGCCCAGGAACCAGCCAATGCGGAAATCGGCCTCGCGATAGCTCACATCCTTGAGCGTTTGCCACGGTTCGATCCAGTCTATCCGCCTGGCCTCTTCGGTCCAGAATGCTTCAGGATCGCGGATGGAAAGCGCATACTTTTCCTGGTATTTCGCTTGGTCGATTTTGGCATTGGCAGCCCATTGATCGGGCACTGGAAACAGATCCTGGCTCACGCGCGTTCTCTCCTCGCTCTCTCGTGAAAGCGATAGGACAAGCGAGAGCGCGATGGAAGCGCAGGCATAGCTGAATTAGTCGGCGTCGAGAGCTTTCACGACCGTGCTGAGCATATCCGCCGGCGGGCATGGCTTTGCGAGCGTGGTTGCATTGGGAAAGCGCTGTTCCACTTCCTCGTGTGAGAACTGACCCGAATGGAAGATGATCGGAACATTCTCGTCATTCAGCTTTTCGGCCAGCGCAAACACTGTGCCATCATCCAGACTCACATCCAAAATCGCCAGATCAGGCTTTTCCTTCTGGAATGCCAGCATGGCCGATGAGATGTCGCTGTGCGGGCCCTCCACTCGGAACCCAGCCTCTTCAACGGTATCACACAGGTCGAACGCAATTACCGGCTCGTCTTCAGCGACGAGAATACTCGGCTGATAATCCATCAGCTGTCCCCTCCTAGTTGTGATCCCGGTTGTACTTATAGCACTGTAACACGGAATGGACAGTTTCGGTTCCGGAGTCTCAACCGTTCTGGCCGAATTTGTCGGAAAATGCCGATTCGTCCCCGGAAGTCAGGAGCTTGGCCTGCTCGACCCAATTGTCGCGGCGGATGCGACCGGCGAAGCGATCAAGCTGCGAATCGATCCGGTCGATCTCGGCATCATCCCAGCCAGCGATTTGCGCATAGGTTGTGATCCCAAGGCTGTTGAGAAGGCTGGCAAGCTTGGGACCAAGTCCCTTGATGACTGTGAGGTCATCTCCATCCGTGCTCGGAGGCGCTGCCTGTGCTGCGGCAGGCGCAGGGGCAGGCGCAGAGGCAGGGGCAGGAGCCTGCGCCGGAATTGCTTCCGGAGTGGGCTCCGGCCCCGCAACAGAGACTTGCGGTGCCTCTGGCTTCGATGATGCATCGATCAAGGCCTGATTGCGCGCGGCAGGAGCAGCCCCTTCATCGAGCACGTCCTTGGCTTCCTTTGCCACAACCGATGTCTTGCGGTTGGCAGCGATCAGGAACCACAGCAGCGCGATGATCACCAGCGCGGCGATCAGCAGAAATGGCCAGTTGGCTTCAACGAATTCGGGCATTGTCTCTCTCAGTTAGTCTACCTTCGGTCGTCCCCTTAGCAGGCCATGCGAAGCTTTCCCAAGCGCCAAGAAGAAAGGGCACCGGATCGATTGACCCGGTGCCCGATTTCGATGTTCGAGTGCTGAGGTATCAGCCGCCCTTCATGCTGCCTGCAAGCTCATTCAACCGCAGGAATTCCTGGCGCCAATAGTCGGTCTGCTGACCGGCGAGGCGCCCAACATCGTCAAAGTCGAAGTCCATCATCAGGCTGTCTGCGCGCAGCAATTGACCATACGCAGCTACCGCGCTGGCGAAGGCGAAATCTCCAGTTGGGTTCTTCGCCTGCATCAACTGTCCGCGAGTGATGACTGTGTCGATCAGCTTTGATGCGCTGCCATTGGGCATCTTGTAGCGCAGCTTGATATGCGCGGCCTCTGCGCTGCGGCTGACCGCGGCTGCATTTGGCTGGGTCTCGTACCGGCGCGGCGATATCCAGCCCTTGGTTCCGGCGGGCACGATTTCGTAGATTGCCGTGACCTGGTGCCCGGCGCCGATGTCGCCCGCATCGACAGCATCATTGTTGAAGTCCTCTTCGCGCAGGATGCGGTTCTCATAGCCAACCAGGCGGTACTGGCCGACCACCGCCGGGTTGAATTCAACCTGGATCTTCACGTCTTTTGCGATGGTGAACAGAGTTGAACTCATCTCATCGCCAAGCACTTTCTTCGCTTCGAGTGCGGTGTCGATGTAGGCGTAATTGCCGTTACCGTGATTGGCGATCTGCTCCATCATCGCTTCGTTGTAATTGCCGGTGCCAAAGCCGAGCGTGGTGATTGTGATGCCGCTGTCGCGCTTGTCTTCGATCATGTCGACCAACGCATCACGATCCGACACGCCGACGTTAAAATCGCCGTCCGTCGCCAGGATCACGCGATTCACGCCCCCTTTTATGAAGTTGTCTTCTGCGATGTTGTAGGCGAGCTCCAGACCCGCTCCACCAGCTGTCGATCCACCAGCGTCGAGTTTGATCGAGTGCCCGCCGAATTTTGGCGGTGCTGTTCGTGGGTTCGAGTACGAGGCCAGCTGCTCCGGCATAGACCACAATTGAAACTCGATCATTGTCGCCAAGCTCGCCAGCGAGCCCTGACAAAGCTGTTTTTACCAGAGGAAGCTTGTCGGGGGAGTCCATCGATCCAGAGACATCCATGAGGAAAACGAGATTGGCAGCCGGTCGATCATCGCTTGGCAAATCGTATCCGCGCAGGCCAATCCGCATCAGGTAAGTGTCATCATTCCAAGGTGTTTGCGCTATGTCGGTGGTCACGGTGAAGGGCTGCGAACGGTCGCGCGGGCGATCATAGTCATACCGGAAGTAGTTGATCATCTCCTCGGTCCGCACGGCGTCGCGCGGAGGCATTATTCCCTGGGTCAGAAAGCGGCGCGCATTGGCATAGGCTCCGGTATCCACATCAACCGAGAAGGTCGAAACCGGTTCTGCCTGAACAAGTTTGACCGGGGAAACCTCGTTTTCGTCGTATCGTTCACGATCTGGATCGTCCGGCACAATAACCGGCGGGACATAGATGCTGTCCATCTCAGCTTCCATCGCTGGCGCGTATGCGACAGCATCGACCGCCTCGTATGCGCCATCATTGGTTTGCTGGCAGCCAGCCAGAACGATGACGCTGGCAAGCGCGGTAAGCCCGATTAGGCCGCGCTTTGTTGATCGCGAGTTTTTATCAGATTTGCGGAAGTTCTGCATCACACTCTCCATCCCCAAGACCTGCAGAGGCGCAGTTGGAAGGCTCAAGACGGAGAGCGCTCCGACTGCTCTGAGCGGCCGGGAGCGGGGGCTGTCCCGGCTGCTCAAGACAAAAAGTCTCACTCGTCAGGTGAACCGAAAATGAATGATGCCACATTTTCGCCTTAATTAGGCCTACTTTACGCCACAATTGGACGTTCATGCCCTATTTCGGCTGCGCGCTCGGCTCCGCATTCCGCCGAAACAGCACCCGGTCTTCCTCTCCGAAGCCGCGCTTCCAGATCACGTATCCATAGACGGCAAGGATTGCGGGAATGCCGAAAAGAAGCTCGATCCATTCTGGCAGCAGTGTGAATATATAGCCGATCACCACAGCCGGAGCTGCGGCATGGACAAGTGCCCAGCGCCAGTTGCTGACGGGGGCTTTCAGCAACGTTTTGAGGAGCAACGCCTTCACCAGGCTTGAAACGGCCAGCGCAATGAACAGGGCGACTGCGGGCATTGCCGCTTCGAAACCGGCTGGATCCCATTTGTACTCGTCAGCCATGTATGGGCCATAGGCTTTGGCAAGCAGGATCAGCCCGATGGTCAGCGCAGCTTGCAATCCCAGGATCCCCACTGAGATCGCCAGGTTGCGCTTGCGCGCGGTGTAAACGAGCACACTTTCGGAAACGACCGCCATCGAAGCGACCACCTCCGCTGCAAGCAGGAAGACCAGCGCCGCGGTCCCGGCGACATAGCCGGGGCCCCACAGGCCCATCACCGCTTCTCCGGGGACCCCAAGGGCGAGGGCGATGCCGAACTGAACCGCGATGATCCAGAAGCCCACTTGCCGGACCTGTGATGCAATGGCAGCCATATTTCCGATCTTGAGGTTCTTGGTGATCACTGGACTCAGGATCGGTTCGAAACTGGTTTTGAGCTTTTGCGGCAGGCTCGCGATCTGCTGCGCCACGTAATAAATGCCCACTGCGGTCGGCGGCACGAACAGGCCGAGGATGAAGATATCCAGCAACCTCGTGCCCCGCTCCACAGCATCTGCGCCAACCAGCGGGAAAGCGTTGCTTGCCTGCTTGATCATAGCGCGTGGATTGGGCGCCCATCCCTTGGGCAGGCCGTATGTGCGCAGGAACGGTATCGCTGCCGTAAGCAGGCCGGCGTAGATCGAAAGGATATAGGCAAGAGCAAGACCCGAATCGCGCGTTTCGGGAATGAAGAACAGCACACCAGCGGCAATGCTGATCACCCACGGTTCGACTATCGCGCGCGCGCGCACTGTGGTCGCGATGTCATAGCGATAGGCTTGCGCAGCCAGCAGGATTTCCGTCAGCGCGAAAGCCGGGATCGCTGCAAGCATCCACATATCGAGCGGCGAATTCATCCCGTTTGGAAACATGATGCCAGGCAACAGCCAAAGCGCGATCACCGCCACGCTTGAATACAGCAACGCCAGAACAAACCCGTCGTAGACAAGGTTGGTTTCTGCCGCCTGATCATCATGGGCACCCTCGCGCAATCTTTGTGCGAGCCCGCGCTTCTCACCCAGCGAACAGACCAGCCCGACGATTTCGATCAGGATGAATGCTGAGGCAAAACGCCCGAGCGAATCCTCGCCATAGAAGCGCGCCGCAATTATGAGGAACGGGATACGCGCCAGCAGGCGGATAACGAAACCCATGGTGTTGGTTCGACCGCCTTTGGCGAGCGTGGCCATATCGCCATCGTCGCCAGATGCGGGGCTGGCCGGCGGCTTGGTATCACTCACCCGGCTTTGCCTTGCTCTGCCGTAAGTGGCCGGGCGAGCAGTTGGGCAACGACATCGCGCGGGCTTGAACCATCCAGGATCGCATTTACCGCGGTGACGATTGGCATGTTGATTGCCTGGCTGTCTGCAAGCTGTTGGAGCACGGGTGCGGTGTGAGCGCCTTCGGCCACGGTCCTGCGATCGGCCATCAAATCTTGCGCAGACTGGCCTTCGCCCAGCGCCTGGCCAAGCGAGAAATTGCGGCTCGACGTTGATGAACAGGTCAGGACCAGATCACCCAGACCGCACAATCCGGCAAGGGTTTCAGCCTCGGCACCAAGAGCTTCGCCGAAACGCAGCATCTCCGCATAACCGCGGGCGATCAAGGCAGCGCGGGCATTCTGCCCCAGCGCAAGCCCATCGACCACACCGCACGCAATCGCCAGCACGTTCTTGATGGCGCCACCTATCTCGGCGCCCGTAACGTCATCGCTGTAATATGGCCGGAATGCCGGTCTCGCGATGGCCGGAGAAAGCCGTTCCCACTGCTCCTTGCGACCACCGCAAGCGAGCGTGACTGCAGTCGGCAGACCACTCGCCACTTCATGCGCGAAAGTGGGGCCGGAAAGAACGGCGATGGTGCTTTCAGGACATGCTTGGCGCGCAACATCATTCATCAGCCTGCCTGTCCCGGCCTCAATTCCCTTGCTGCAAAGAACAAGGTCGTGCGGTGCAGCTTCAAACTGCTCGAGCACTTGGCCAAGATTCTGGGCAGGTGTGACGACCAGTGCGATACAGAGTTCTGACAAGTCCGTGAGCTGCCCTGTGGCGCGAATATTAGGCGAAAGCGAAGCGGACGGCAGATACAGAGGATTGGCGTGATCGCGGTTGATCGCGTCAACCACCTCAGGCTCGAACGCCCAGATCAAAACATTTCGGCCATCGCTAGCGAGCATTTGCGCCAGTGCGGTGCCCCATGCCCCGGCGCCGATCACACCAATGGTCGGTTTCTCGGTCATGCTTTCACTCCGGCGCCGCGTACAGCATCTGCATCTGGATCAAGCGGCCAGCGAGGGCGTGCCTTGAAATCGAGCGGATCATTCTGCCCCATCGGCAGGCGTTCGCATCCTGCCCAGGCGATCATGGCGGCATTGTCGGTGCACAAGGCCATTGGCGGCGCAGAAAATGCCATCGAGTGTTTGGTCGCGAGCTTTTGCAGAGACGTGCGGACAGTCTGGTTTGCTGCAACACCTCCAGCGACCACCAAAGCGGGCATTGGTCCGGTCGCGGCAAGCGCGTGTTCCAGCCGGTCGATCAGGCAATCGACCGCGGCTTGTTGGAAGCTGGCGGCAATATCGGCGGGCCGGTGATCTCCGCTTTCTGCCGCACGCAACACAGCGCTTTTCAGTCCGGCGAACGAAAAATGCGGCTCTTTAGATCCCTTTAACGGGCGGGGGAGGGGAACAGCCTGAGCGTCCCCTTCGCGGGCAAACTTCTCAACAGCCGGACCGCCCGGATAGCCAAGCCCAAGGATTTTGGCAGTCTTGTCGAACGCTTCGCCCAACGCATCGTCGATTGTCGTCGCCAGCCTGCGATACTGGCCAACGCCGTCAACGCTCAGGATCTGGCAGTGCCCGCCAGACACAAGCAGAAGCAGATAAGGAAAATTCAGATCCGGGTCGGCCAGCCGAGGCGAAAGGGCATGCCCTTCGAGATGATTGATTGCCATCAACGGTTTGTCCGCTGCCATCGACAACGCTTTCGCACTCACGAGACCGACCATCACTCCACCGATCAGACCGGGGCCCGCGGTTGCCGCTATGGCGTCGATATCGGAAAGCGAGAGTCCGGCGTCATCCATCACCGCTTCGAGCATGGGCGCGAGCCGTTCTGCATGCGCACGCGCCGCAATCTCCGGAACAACTCCGCCATAGGGAGCATGCTCTGCTTCCTGGGAGGCGATGCGCTGGGCAAGAATAGTCCGATCACACGCGACCAGGGCGACAGCGGTTTCGTCGCAACTCGATTCGATACCGAGTACGATCCGATCTGTGGGAGAGCAGGGCGGCAAGTCGCTCATGCGGCTTCCCCTTAGACCTTCCGCAAGCTAGGGCAAGCTTGTCCATGACTATCTCGACAGACCAATCTTCAAGCAAAAACATTCGTATCCGGCTTGGCACGCGCAACTCGCCGCTCGCCATGGCGCAGGCGATTGAGACTCAGCAGCGGCTTTGTGCCGCACATGGCTGGGCGGAGGAGCAGGTGGAGCTTGTCCCGGTAACGGCCAGCGGCGACAAGGTTCTCGATCGGCCACTGGCGGAAATCGGTGGCAAGGCGCTGTGGACCAAGGAACTCGACGGCTGGCTGTATGAAGGTCGGATCGATGCCTCGGTCCATTCGATGAAAGATGTCGAAACCGAACGCCCGCCGGAATTCGCCCTGGCGGCGATCCTGCCGCGCGCTGATCGGCGGGACGTGTTGGTCGGAGCACAGAGCATTGCAGCGATACCGCAAGGCGCAATCGTTGGGACCAGTGCGCCGCGCAGAGCCGCACAATTGCTCAACCATCGGCCAGATTGCAAGGTTGTGATGTTTCGCGGCAATGTCGCGACCCGGCTTGGCAAGCTCGAAGCGGGCGAGGCCGACGTTACATTTCTGGCCGCTGCCGGGCTCGAACGACTGGGTGAAGACAACGTGGGTCATCCGCTTGCGAAGGAAGCCTGGATCCCGGCTGCGTCGCAGGGCGCGATCGGGATTGAATGCCTCGCCGACAATGAGGCGGCGATCAAAGCGCTCGCCGCGCTGGATCATGGGCCATCGCGTGCGGAAGTTTTTGCCGAACGTGCGCTGCTGCTCGAATTGGGCGGGACGTGCCACAGCCCCGTTGCGGTGCTGTGTCAGGCCGATGGAGGGGATTTGACCATGCACGCCGCGCTGTTTAGCCCCGATGGCAGCGAAAGGGTGGACGGACACGCACGCTTTGCTGTC
>JBCAXQ010000112.1:0-8932 GCA_038534015.1 Pseudomonadota bacterium
ACAAATATCATCGCTGATCAGCTCAACGCCTGGATCGATGATCCGAAAATTGACGCGATTGTCAGCACTGGGGGAACCGGCCTGACCGGCCGCGACGTCACACCCGAAGCGCTTGACCGCGTTAAGGACAAGGACATTCCCGGTTTCGGAGAACTGTTCCGCTGGCTCAGCTACAAGACCATCGGCACCAGCACGGTCCAATCTCGCGCGTGCGCAGTGGTGGCTCGCGGGACCTACATCTTCGCCCTGCCCGGATCCAACGGCGCCGTGAAGGATGGCTGGGATGGAATTCTCGCCGAGCAGCTCGACAGCCGCAACCGTCCCTGTAACTTCGTCGACCTGATGCCGCGTCTGCGCGAGACATGATGGCTAACGTCAGATAGTAGAGTCATACTTGCGACGGCAAGTTGCCGTGGTTGGGCACTCATTATCAGAATGCTTAGGTTGCAATCACATTGTAATGTGATAAACCTTTTGCATGAGCACATCGATAATCACACGCGTCCGCGATCTCGTCACATCAGGTGAAATGACCAAAGCGGGCCTCGCACGTGCCGCAGGGTTACATGCCAATACCCTCCGCGACGCGAACGAGCTCGACTGGAACCCTACAGCCGAGACTCTTTCCAAGCTTGAGGCATTCCTCGATGCCAATGATGATCGACCAGTGCTGGTCGGCATTGAGGAGATTATCGACGAGGCACGAAATGGAAGGATGTACATCCTAGTCGATGATGAGGATCGCGAGAATGAAGGCGACCTGATCATTCCGGCACAAATGGCCACACCTGCTGCGATCAACTTCATGGCCACGCATGGGCGCGGCCTCATCTGCCTCTCTCTCGACCGCGCCCGGGTCGATCAGCTCGGCCTGGAACCTATGAGCCGGAACAACAAGGAAAGCATGCAGACCGCTTTCACGATATCGATTGAGGCAAAGGAAGGCGTCACCACGGGTATATCAGCAGCGGACCGGGCACGCACGGTCTCGGTTGCCATCGATGCCACCAAAGGCCCCGATGATATTGTGACTCCTGGACATGTGTTCCCACTTACCGCGCGCGATGGTGGGGTGCTCGTCCGCGCTGGCCATACAGAGGCAGCAGTGGACATCTCTCGCCTCGCGGGCCTCAATCCTTCAGGTGTGATCTGCGAGATCATGAACGACGATGGATCAATGGCCCGCCTGGACGATCTTATCGCGTTCGCCCGTAAGCATGACCTCAAGATTGGAACAATCCGCGACCTTATTGCCTATCGCATGCGCAACGATCATCTTGTCGAACGCCTGAACGAAAGCACGTTCGAATCCGATTATGGTGGCCAATGGCGCCTCATCACATATCGGAACCGGGTATCCAACAATGAGGCCTATGTGCTCCAGAAAGGGCATATCATTCCTGATCAGCCTACCCTCGCCCGCGTTCATCCAATTTCGGTTTTCGATGATGTCCTGGGAAAGCCGGGGCCGCGCAAACGAACGCTGCAGCGAGCGATGTCGGCGGTTGGTGATCATGGCTCTGGCATCATCGTGATCCTGACAGGTCGCGTGGGTTCTAGCGATGAGTATGGCCCGGACGAGGAGGTACGCAATGTTGGTATCGGCTCGCAAATCCTTGCAGATCTAGGCGTGCATGACATGGTCCTGCTCTCCAATTCACAACCCAACGTCGTTGCGATCGAAGGCTACGGTCTAAATATCGTCGGCCACCACCCCATCCAGGAGTAGAAGAGCAATCATGGCCAAATTCCTTATCGTAGAAGCGCGCTTCTACGCCCATCTGAATGATATGCTTGTTGCTGGCGCCAAAGACGCGATTGAAGCAGCCGGGCATGAGGCCGAGGTGCTTACTGTTCCTGGCGCGCTGGAAGTCCCAGGCGCGATCGCGATGGCCGCGGAGAGCGGTGAGTATGATGGATTCGTCGCCATCGGAGTGGTTATCCGGGGCGAAACCTATCACTTCGAAATTGTCGCCGGTGAGAGCGCACGGGCCATCATGGCGTTGACGATGGATGGCATCGCGATCGGCAACGGTATCCTGACGACGGAAAATGAAGAGCAGGCCCTTGTCCGCGCCGATCCAACACAGAAAGACAAAGGCGGCGAGGCGGCCAAGGCCGCCCTCGTTCTGCATTCCCTTGCAGTACGGTTTGGTACCTGATTTCAGTTAAACCGCCTAAATTGATCGGTTTTCCTGCAGAGCCTACGTATTTTCCCGCTGTAGATTTCAGGAAGGGATTAAGGTCTTGTACTTGCAACCCCAGCAATCGCAGGGCTGAGGGAAGACGCACCTGCGCTAGCGCAAAACAAGGGACGGGACCGCTCGCTTTGGAAACTCAACTGCACGCTTCGCGCGGGGAAATCGCGCCTATCATTATGACGCTGGAAGCCCAACTCGCTCACCTTGATCGTTTGGGCGCACATATCCCCGCTGCCTATGTAGACGCCGCTATCAACAAGCTACGAATTGAACATCTGGAAAGTGAACAACCGAAAGATACAAACTAGTAGGTTGATCAGTATTCACACGTAAAGCCACGCTCGCCTAACTCCATTATGGAGGAAAGCAGTGGGGCAAGCGCTGATCGCAATTCGCGAGCGCCGTCTTTTTGCCCCTGTGGTTTGGGAACCGTGGGTGGCAAGAGTGAACATCTCCCTGATCTGGATTGGGGCTTTTCGAGAAAAGCCAATGCGAAAAAGAGCGCGAGGCTGAACGTGGACGACACGCAAGCTTCAACCGGCCAGACGAGCCGCTCTCTTCAGGACAATGCTGGGGCAAACGACCTTGAGCCTGTGGCCGAGCAGCTTATCGCATTGGCTCGACAACTGCGCGGCAGCAATGGTGTTGATCCGATCAAGCGACAAGCGCCAGGCACCGATCAGAAGAGCAAAGAAAGCCAAAACCATGCTCGGAAGCGCCAGCTATACGCGGATGCCGCTAGAACGCTCTATCAGATGCGAAGAATGCGCGGTTCACTTTTCGGCAATCCGGATATCTTTGGCGAACCTGCCTGGGACATTCTTCTAGATCTCTACATAGCGATCGCCGATGGCAAAGAGGTATCGGTTTCGAGCGCCTGCATCGGATCAGCTGCGCCGCCCACCACCGGCCTGCGCTGGTTGGGCATTTTGGCGGAAAGCGGCCTAGTGGTAAGGGAGCATGACGAAATCGATCAGCGGCGCGTACTAGTCAGGCTTACCGAGGCCGCTGTCGAAGCGATGGACCGCTATTTCGAAGTTGTCGCAGTCGGAAATACAGCCTGATCAGGCGTTTAGCGAACCGAAGCAGTCCCGCCCAGCATAGGCTGCGCTGGTGCCGAGTTCCTCCTCAATCCGGATCAACTGGTTGTACTTCGCCAGACGATCCGAACGCGCGAGGGACCCCGTCTTTATCTGCCCGCAATTTGTAGCGACGGCGAGGTCAGCAATGGTCGAGTCCTCGGTTTCACCCGAACGATGGCTCATCACCGATGTGTAGCTGGCACGATGCGCCATATCGACAGCAGCCAGAGTCTCGGTCAGCGTGCCGATCTGGTTGACTTTCACCAGCAGAGAATTGGCAAGGCCGGCCGCAATACCTTCCTCAAGCCTCACGGGATTGGTCACAAACAAATCGTCGCCGACAAGTTGAACCTTGTCACCAATAGCTTCGGTTACGGCTGCCCAGCCCTCAAAATCGTCCTCGCTCATGCCGTCTTCGATCGACCGGATCGGGTAGTCCTCGCAAAGCTTGGCGAGGTATTCCGCCATCCCTTCACCGTCGAGCGACAGGTTCTCACCCGAAATCTCATACTTTCCATTCTTGAAGAATTCCGTCGCGGCGCAGTCAAGCGCAAGCACAATATCTTCTCCGGGCGTGAACCCTGCCTGTTCAACCGAGGCCATGATGAAGTCCAATGCAGCCCGTGTGCTTGCAAGATCAGGCGCAAACCCACCTTCATCGCCAACAGATGTAGAAAGTCCCTTGTCGGAAAGGCCTTTCTTGAGCGTGTGAAAGACTTCGGAACCCCAGCGCACCGCCTCGGCAAGTGTGTCCGCGCCGACGGGCATAATCATGAATTCCTGGATATCGATGGGGTTGTCTGCGTGTTCACCGCCATTGATGATGTTCATCATCGGTACCGGGAGAACATGCGCAGAAACGCCGCCAAGATAGCTGAACAGCGGCATACCCCGTGCATTCGCAGCCGCTTTTGACACGGCGAGGCTCGTGCCAAGGATCGCATTTGCGCCGAGCCGCCCCTTGTTCATTGTCCCATCCAGGGCGATCATAGCCAGATCGATGTCACGCTGGTCTTCTGCATGCATACCTTTGACGGCTTGAGCGATCTCTCCATTGACTGCGGAGACCGCCTGCAACACACCCTTCCCTTTATACCTCGCCGCATTGCCATCACGCAGCTCAACCGCCTCATGCGCTCCTGTTGATGCGCCCGAAGGCACCGCAGCACGTCCGAAGCTGCCATCGTCGAGAAGGATATCGACCTCCACCGTCGGGTTACCCCGACTGTCGAGAATTTCGCGGCCATGAATATCGATAATCTCGGTCATAGAGTGGCTCCGATGCGAATGTGTTGTATATTGCTAAGACACCTCCCATATTGGAGGCGTGTTGCGCTCTATGCGGCGGAACATCGCCGCGCAAGACGCGTTGCCGATATGAGACCTGACGAGTGCAATACGCATACGAATTTCATAAGCTTTTGGAGGGTAAAGACGAATTATGGCTGATGAAAAACCGACCAAGCCGGCAGCAAAGACACGCAAGCCAGCTGCGAAGAAAACTACGACCGCCAAGAGCACTACGGCGAAAAAGGCTGCTCCCAAAAAGACGGCTGCGACGTCCAAGGCCGCCGAAACGATGCCAACCGTCCCGGTGGACACTGGGGGCGATAATCGCGCTGAGGCCAAGAGTCGCTTCAATGCTGCGCTCGAGGAGGCTAAGGCTGGCGCGGCGGCTATACGCGCGGAGGCAGGTCAGCGAGCCGGATCTTACCGTGATCAAGCAGCCAACAAAGGAGATGATCTCATGTCTGACGTGAAAGCGTACGGCGAAGAAGCAAAAACCAAGGCCACAGAACTGGCATCAGATGGCAAGACTGCCGCAAGCGATGCAATCGCTTCCGTGGGTCGCGTCGTGGGCGAGACTGCCGAACAAATCGATGAACGCTTTGGCGAACAATATGGCGATTACGCCCGCAAGGCGTCGCGTAGCCTCGCAGAAACATCGGCAAAGCTTGATGCGAAGAGCGTGGACGAGTTGGGTGACGATGCCCGTGAGTTTGTGCGCAAGAGCCCCGGCGTTGCTGTCGGTATCGCTGCTGTAGCAGGCTTCCTGCTGGCCAGGATGTTCCGCGGTTCAAAGGACTAACTTACGCGACTCGGGGGACGGTGCGTGCGTGATGACGATAAGCTAGCTGGCTCGGGCGCAGAAGCTCCCGAAACAATTGTCGAATCCTCTGCGCACACCCCTTCATCGGAAACCGTTGGTAGGAGTAATGCCGAGCCAGATCGAAGCGGGCAGGCGCGGGAGTCTCTGACGCAAGACCTTTCGGATCTGATCGAGGACGGCAAAACTTTTGCCGAAGCCGAGCTGGCCTTCCAGAAAACCAGGGCCGGTCTGGCCGGACGAAATCTGGGCTTTGCGGCCGGATTTGGAATTCTGGCGATAATCGTCCTCCATATTGCACTTATTGCTCTGGCGTTGGGTTTGCTGCTGGCCTTCCAACCGATGGTTGGAATCTGGGGAGCAATTGGGATTGTTTTCGGCGGGATGATGATCGCTGTGGTTCTGCTTGGCCTCAGTGCCAGATCTAACGCCAAAAAACTGGCGACCCTGTTCAAGGACGATGCAAAATGACCCTCCGGGAAGAGCAGTTTCGTCAGGATCGCGACCTGCGGAATGCAGCGAAAGCAAATTTTTTGGCTGATATCGACCACCTCAAAATGAACTACTCTGGCAAAGCGATTGCAGATCGTACCGTTGGCCGGGTAGCGGGCGGCGCCAAAGATGTTCTCGACATTTCTTTGGAGATCGCAGGGGCAAATCGTGGTCCACTTGGCGCTCTGATTGGTGCGCTGATACTCTGGTTTGCACGAAACCCCATTCTCGATGCGCTCGGCCTGGTTGAGCATGCCGAGAGTGAACCAAAGTCAGGCGCTAAGGAACTGCAAAATTGCGAAGCTGCGGCAGAGAGTGTGTCGGAGATTTCCACCGGAGAACACCATGACTGAAGCCAAAAAAGAGGAGCGCGACGAGCTGCGCGCTAAGATCGAAGCACGTGAACGACGCATCGCCGAGCGGACTTTAGGAGACAGCGCAAAGGAAGCTGCCGACGCTGCTGTAAATTACACCAGGGAGCACCCGCTGAAAGTGGTGGGTGGGGCCATCATCATCGGAGTACTGATCGGATTGATGACAAAGCCTGGCCGTCGTGCCGCCGGGGCCGCTACCAGTCGTGCGGCTGGTTTTGCGTCGAACGTGACGCAATCGGCTGCGACTGCTGCCGGCAATGCCGCCGATGGTGCAAAACGAGCAGTTGGTGGAGTCGCAAAGAAACGTTCTGCTGCGGTCGGGAGCCTGATCGCGGACGCCATTATCGCTTATGGCATCAAGTTTATCGATGAAGCGATGAGCACCAAGCGTGCTGGGCAAGACTTGATCGAGGATGCTGGCGATACGGCAACTGCGAAAGCCCGCGAATTAAGGCGTGAAGCCGGATTTATGGCGGGGACGGCGGCGGACAAAACGCGTTCCGTTTCACGAAAAGCCTCACGCACAGCCAGTCGGGCGATGCGCGATATCAAGGGGAAAGTGGTCCGTTAGGATACTTGCCACCAGCAGTCCTTCGGCTATGGGGCCTGACTTGATCGTCAGCAGGAAAAGGCACGCCAAATGGAAGAGACAACCCCGAGCCAGAAACTCCACCTAGTTATGGGCGGCCGCGTAAAGGACCCGCGGAGCCTGGAATTTGAAGATCCCGAAAGTCTTCACGTCGTTGGTGTTTTTAGCAGTTATGACGCCGCTGAAGATGCTTGGCGCGCGCAGGCCCATCGCACGGTTGACGACGCTGAAATGAAATATGTCGTGGTTCACATCCACCGCCTCCTCACGCCGGAAGAATAACCATTCAAAATGGGACAACGGATCCGGCCGTTCCGCAAAGATGACGCGGAGCGACTGTCCAGATTGGCCCTTTCCGCGATCCGAAAGGTTGCAGAACGCTTGGGTTATTCCCGAAAACAATCTTTTCAGCCGCGTATGCCTGCCATGACAGGCCAGCACGCCTTATGAGGCGAGTGAATTTGGGTCACCGGATTGCCTTGATGGCTGGCGGCGGTGACAGAGCGGCGGCGTATGCGCGCACGAACCGCAGGCCATCTCGACATGCTCTATTGCGACCCCTCACATACAACGCGGGGATTGGCAGGTCGTATACTGAATGATGCCGAGGCACATGTAAGATCGACCGAGGTTTCACAGCCCCACGCCGAAGCTAACAAACTGGCCCGCTATTCATTTGCGAGTGCAGGATACGCATTGATTGAAAGACGGACCCTGAAGATCGGGCACGATGGCAAGTCCGTGCCAATCCACAGCTATGCGATCGAAAAGCGCCTCTATTGCGGAGCTAACCGCAAACAGTTCAAACGAATTCTACCTTCTCGACGAGGTAGAACTTGTCGCCTGATGGCACAGTGATCTCGATCTCGTCGCCCACTTCCTTGCCTATGAGAGCGCGGGCCAACGGAGAACTGAACGAAATGCGACCGGCACCCGCGTCCGCCTCGGTTTCGCCAACGATTTGGTACTTTACGGGCTTGTCGTCATCATCAAGCAGCGTCACGGTTGCGCCGAATACGATCTTGTTGCCGCTAAGGGTCGAGGGATCGATGATTTGCGCGCGGCTTACCTTACTCTCAATGTCGCCAATCATGGCTTCGACCTGGCCCTGGCGCTCTTTCGCGGCGTGATATTCGGCATTTTCCGACAGGTCGCCATGCGCGCGAGCTTCCTCAATCGCATCCACTATCTGCGGGCGTTCCTCGCGCAGAGCCTTGAGATCCGCCATCAGCGTCTCATAGCCTTCTGCCAGCATCGGAACCTTTTCCATCGTCGCCATCCGTTTCTTCCTTCTGACAATCCCACCACAAACCTTTGCTATTAAAGGTCATTTCGAGAACCACCGCTTCTTTCGAGGCGGCGCAAAAAGCTCAAAATGTCGGGGAAGACTGCTTGTTTGCCTAGTTATAATAGTCTTGCAGTGATCGGACTTCAAGTTCGCTTGGCGCTACGCCAGCAATTGCCCTCGCGGCCGCGTCCGAAGCCGTCGCGGTGGTGTAATACGGAACCTTCTTTTCCAGCGCGGTCGCGCGAATGGATTTTGAGTCGAGCAAAGACTGCCAACCTTCGGTGGTGTTGAAGATCAAGGCAATGTCGCCATCAATGATCTTGTCGACGATATGGGGCTGCCCTTCAGCAACTTTGTTGATCTGTTCGACTGCAAGACCCTGCTCCGTCAGATAGGACTGCGTACCACCCGTCGCTACGATGCGGAAACCCTGTTCGATAAGGCGCTTTACCGCTGGGACAATGACCGGCTTGTCGGTGTTTTTTACGGATACAAACACGGTCCCATCGCGCGGCAATTCCATGCCGGCCCCCAACTGAGATTTGAGGAATGCTGCATCGAATGTGGTATCGATCCCCATAACCTCTCCAGTCGACTTCATTTCCGGTGTAAGAACCGGGTCGGCCCCGGGGAAGCGCGCAAAAGGAAACACAGCTTCCTTGATCGCCATGTAGGGCAGGTCGCGCTTGAAAGGCTCAAATTCGGCCAGTTTTTCACCCGCCATCACCCGCGCGGCGATCTTGGCGACCGGCTGCCCGATCGCCTTGGCAACGAACGGAACCGTGCGGCTGGCCCGTGG